>PLIU01000123.1:0-22227 GCA_003140095.1 Verrucomicrobiales bacterium
TGCTCATGGCGGTGAAACGGTTTCTCGCCAATGAATGGGATCGCGCCCATCGTCAAAAACGTGGCGGCGGGGTGATACCCCTTTCTCTCGACTGGCAGGATGCCGACCAGCGCTATCAAATCAATCCTGTTGACACTTTAAGTCCGGATAAACTTTACGACCGCGCCTGGGCGGTAACCGTGCTCGAACAGGTCATCACACGGCTGCGCGACGAGAGCGCCGCCGAAGGCAAAGCCAGATTATATGAACAGTTGAAAGCTTTTTTGATGGTCGGCAAAAGCGACATCCCGTACGCCCAAGCTGCCGCCACGCTTGAATTGACCGAGGGTGCCGTGCGCGTGGCGGTCCATCGCCTCCGTCAGCGTTATCGGGAGCTTTTGCGCCAGGAAATCGCCCAGACGCTCTCCGATCCCGCGCAAGTGGACGAAGAAATGCGGGCGCTGTTCAGCGCGCTCACAGAAAGTTGAGCGCGTGCGCATGGCCTTTTGGCGGCCAAGAAGGCGAATCCTTCGCCATGATTTCAGATGCCCTCGCCCAAGTGCGGCGGCATTTCGTAGGCCGTGGCGACTTCGGCGCCAAGTGGTTCGTCCTCTTTGGACAGGATGCGATAGAACCGGATCTGGAAGGACACGGTCTGTCCGTCGGCCAGGCCTAGGCGCGCGTAATCTTCCTTGCTGATGCGTGAGCGAAGGATCAGGCCGCTGGGAAGTTCCATCTCCAACCGCAGCATGACGCCGAGAAAATAGGTGTGGCGCAAGACGGCCTGGTAGCGGTAGGCCGCGCTATTGGCGGAAACCTGCACGGCATAGGGNNAAGCCGATGCGCATTTTCTGGCCATCGGCCAGCCCGTGGGCCGGGAACTCCAATTCCTCGCGCCGAGCCACCCCATCGCGAACTTCCAATTCCAGGACATTCATCACGCCCACAAAACGGGCCACGAATTCGTTGCTCGGTTTTTCATACACTTCCTGCGGCGTGCCGATTTGTTCCACGCATCCCTTGGAGAAAATGACGATGCGGTCGGCCACTTCCATGGCCTCCTCCTGGTCATGGGTGACGAAGAGGATGGTTAATTTAAGCTCCCGATGGACGCGCACAAGCCATTGCCGCAATTCCTGTCGAATTTGCGCGTCCACGGCCGCAAACGGCTCGTCCATCAGCAGGACGTCCGGTCCCGGCGCCAAGGCGCGGCCAATGGCCACGCGCTGACGCTGGCCGCCGGATAATTGATGCGGATAGCGCTCCAACAACCCGTGCAGATCCAGCAACGTGGTCAGATCTTGCACCCGGGCCTGGATGCGCTCGGCGGACCACTTCTTGATCTTGAGGCCGAAGGCGATGTTGCCCAAGACGGTCATGTGCTTGAACAAGGCATAACTCTGAAAGACAAAACCGATGTTGCGTTTCTGCACGGGCAGCCCGTTGACTTGCGCGCCGCGGACAAAGATGCCGCCGCTTTCGGGAGATTCCAATCCTGCGATCAGCCGCAGAACAGTCGTCTTGCCGCTGCCGCTGGGACCAAGCAGGGCGATCAGTTCGCCTTCCGGGACCATGATGCTGATGTCCTGGGCGGCGGGCACCCCTCCGAAATGCTTGCTGACGTTTCTTAATTCGATGCTCATGGTTCATGCCGGGTCTTCCATTCCAGTAGGGCCTTGAGCAGCATGGTCGCCAGCGCCAGCAAAGCCAGCAACGTCGCCACCGCAAAGGGCGCGACGGGATCGAATTCATTGTAGAGCTTCTCCACCCGCAAGGGTAACGTGTCGGTTTGCCCGGCGATATGGCCCGAGACAACGGAGACGGCCCCAAATTCGCCCATGGCCCGGGCGTTGCAAAGGACGATGCCGTAAAACAATCCCCATTTGACCGAAGGGAGAGTAACGTGCCAAAAAGTTTTCCAGCCACTGGCTCCGAGCGTTAGCGCCGCTTCCTCCTGCTCGCGTCCCTGGGTGCGCATGATGGGGATCAATTCGCGCGCGACGTAGGGAAAGGTGACAAAAATGGTGGCCAGCACCATGCCCGGCAGGGCGAAGAGTATTCTCACGTGATGGGCTTCCAGCCAATGGCCCAGCAGGCCGTTAACGCCGAAAAGCAGCACGAAGAGCAGGCCCGCCACCACCGGCGAAATGGAAAACGGAAGGTCGATGAGGGAGAGCAGGAAGGTTTTGCCGCGAAATTCAAACTTGGAGATGGCCCAGGACGCCGCCACGCCGAAAACGGCGTTCAATGGAACGCTGACGGCCGCGATGATCATTGTCAAGCGAATGGCCGACAGCGTATCCGGTTCGGCCAGCGCGCGCCAGTACGGCCCGAAGCCCGCGGCCAGGGCCTGGGCGAACACGTTGGCCAGCGGCAGCACCAGGAAAACCGCCGCGAAGAGCAGCGCCACGGTAATTAACAGCCAATGGACCGGGTCGCGGGCCGCTCTTTGCGCCGGCTTGGCGGGCGCAGCGGAGATGGCATCGGCCGGCGCATTCATGGTTGGTTGAATCTGGCCGCCCAGCCTTGCAGCGTGTTCAGGGTCAGCAGCAGCGCGAAAGAGAAGATCAGCAGCACCAACGCCACGGAGATGGCCCCGGTATAATCGAACTGATCCAGCCGCATGACCACCAGCGTCGGGGCGATCTCCGTCTGAAACGGAAGATTGCCGGAAATAAAAACAATCGAGCCATATTCCCCCAACGCGCGGGCGAAGGAGAGGCCAAAACCCGTCAGCACCGTGGGCAGCAACGTCGGCGCCGTCACCTTGGCAAACCGGCGCCACCTGCCCGCTCCCAGGCATTTGGCCGCCTCCTGCACGTCTTGGTCCAGCGACTCGATCTCCGGCTGAATAGTGCGGACCGAAAACGGCAGTCCAACAAAGGTCAGAGCAATGACGACCCCCAGGCGGCTAAAGGCGCCTTTGATGCCCAAGGGCGCCAGATACTGTCCGAGCCAGCCGTGGTCGGAAAACAAACTGGCCAGCGTCAGCCCCGCCACCGCCGTCGGCAGGGCAAAAGGAAAATCGATCAAGCCGTCCAGCAAGCGGCGGCCGGGAAAAGAGTAGCGCGCCAGCACCCAGGCCAGCAGGCTGCCGAAGGCGGCGTTGATCAGCGCCGCCGCCAAGGAGGCTCCCAGGCTTAACTCGTAAGCGGCCATGGCCCGCTCATTGGTGCCCAATTCCCACAGTTCCTTCCATGAGAGGCCCAGCGCCTTGAGCGCCAGCGCGCCGATGGGGACCAGCACGATGACGGTCAAATAAATTATGGTAAAGCCGAGCGTGATGGAAAAACCCGGCAGCGGATTGGATGGCGGCAAGGCTCTAACGGCGGCTGCGCGCAATCTGGTCAAAGATGCCTCCTTCGTCGAAGTGGGTCTTTTGCGCCTGCTTCCAGCTTCCAAACATTTCCTCCACCGTAAACATCTTCACTGGCGGAAAAGTGGCCGCGTGGCGCCGGGCGGCCTCTTCCAAGCTGGGCCGAAAATAGTGTTGAGCGGCGATCTCCTGCGCGGCTGGCGTATAAAGAAACTGCAAATAGGCTTCCGCCACCACCCGCGTGCCGTGTTCATCGGCGTATTTGTCCACCACCGCCACGGGTGGCTCGGTGCGGATACTCTCAGGCGGATACTCAATGTCGAAGTGCCCGCGCCCGATGCCGTTGACCACCAGCAAGGCATCGTTCTCCCAACCGATGAACACGTCTCCGATGCCGCGCTGGACAAAAGTGGTGGCGGCGCCGCGCGCTCCCTCGTCCATCACTGGCACGTTCCGGTAAAGCTGCTCCACAAACCGCCGGGCGGCTTGGTTGTCGCCGTGATTTTTTTGCAAGGCCCAACCGTAAGCGGCCAGGTAAATCCAGCGCGCCCCGCCCGAAGTCTTCGGGTTTGGCACGATCACGCTCACGCCGGGGCGCGCCAAGTCATCCCAATCGTGGACGTGGACGCGGCCTCCGCGCCGCTCCAGGAAGACAATGGTGGAGGAGTAAGGACAACTATTGCTGGGCAAGCGTTGCTGCCAGTTCGCGGGCAGCAATCCCGCCCGATCGTGCAGCGCATCGATGTCCGAAGCCACCGCCAAGGTGACAACATCCGCTTCATCGCCTTCGATGACCGCGCGAGCCTGTTTGCCCGAGCCGCCGTTGGACACATGGATAGTGAGGTCGTCCCCGGTCTTTTCCTTCCAAGACTTGACAAAAGCGGCGTCTATTTCCTGGTAAAACTCCCGCGTTGGGTCGTAGGAAACATTGAGCAAGGAGACAATTTTGCCCGCCTGGGCCGTGAGCGCGGCCAAGACGGGCAAAACGCAAACAAAGCATAAGGAGCGTATCATGCCCAAGACGGATCAGAACCCAAGACCTCTAGTATGTCAATAGGGATTACTGGCCGTTCTTGCATCGAAAGGCAATGATGCAATTTGACGGAAAATGCCGCCAAAACCGGCAATCTTGACGGATTTGCTAGAAATGATATGCTGTGTGGAAATGAAACTTTCAGTGCGCGGTGAGTATGCTTTGAGGGCATTATTGGTGCTGGGGCAGCATTACGGGGATGGTGTTGTTCGCATCCAAACCATTTCCCAGGAACAGAATATCCCCAAGAAATTCCTCGAGCAAATCCTCAACGATTTGAAATCGCTGGGCGCCGTCGAAAGCCGCCGGGGCGCGGTGGGCGGCTATCGGCTGGCGCGCCCACCGCAGAACATCACCCTGGCGGCGGTGGTGCGGCACACCGAGGGCGCCCTGGCGCCCGTCAGTTGCGTCAGCGACCGGTTCTATGAGCGATGCACTTGCCCGGATGAGGCGCGCTGTCCCATTCGCGCGGTGATGAAGGAAGTGCGGGAGGCCGTGGTCAGCATCATGGAACGGGCGACGGTAGCCGATTTATGCGAACAGGCCAGACAGTTGGAGCAGGCGCCGTTAACGGCACTGGATTACGTCATTTGAAAACTCGGCGCCAAGCCAGCGGCCACCACGCCAAAACGTTGTCCAAGTTCTAGTCAAGTGCCCGCCTTAAAGAACATGGACTGGACAGGCTAAGACAACTTCCACCGGCGCCCGCCCCAAGAAAATTCGCAAACTTGCGCTCGCTTCCCGGCGCGTGGCGGGAGCCGCCCGATGGCCGCCATGTTCCAACCCGCCTCATTCATGGCATTTTCCCTGCGGGCCAACCTCAACGATCCCGCGCCAGAGCCTCTCAATCCCGCGAGAATCCGGACACAAGACTGCGACATCATTCATGCCTCTTGCTTGGCACGCCTTAAGCAAAGGAAGAGGAAGTTATGTTCGACAATCAGTCAAGAATTTGCGGCGCAGGATGGTTGGCCATCCTGGCACTGGCACTTGTCTCTGGCGCGGCGCTGGTCTCTGGCGCTGAACTGGTCTCTGGCGCGGCGGCGGGCACGGCGGCGAACACGGCCCAAACCCTCTCGCTGGCTTGGAACCCCGGAACCGCCGCCGGTGTCGCCGGGTACCACATTTACTACGGAAACGATGGCACCAACTTCCAATACATGGTGGACGCGGGCACCAATTCCAGCTACGAGGTGACCGGGTTGCAGGAGGGCCGAACCTACAGCATCGTCGTCACCGCCTACAACACCAAAGGCGTCGAAAGCGTCCCCTCCAACTTGATTTCCTATATGGTGCCGGGCCTGGTCGATCTCGCGCCCAAGGCCGGCCTCAGAAGACCTGCTATCATCCGCTTTGTGGTCGCGCCGGGGCACACCTATCAGGTGCAGGCCTCTGTCAATTTAACGACGTGGAACACCATCGGGCAATTCACCGCCACCAACAATGTCTGGGCCCAGTTCGAAGACCTCGAGGGCGCCAACCTGCAACAGCGCTTCTATCGTTTGACGTGGCAATAACCGCCGGGAAAACAGGGGGAATACAGCCGCCGCCAAGCCCTCAGAGGGCGCCGGCGGGAAAGATTTTAGGCGCGGCCTCGACGCTCCTGATCCCCCGCGCCGAAACGCGCAGGCGGTCCAGACAATCCTCCACCGCCTCCTCCACCGGCCGCAGCTTCACGCCAGCCCGCAGAAGCTTGCCACAATCAAGAATACAACCGGATGGCGCCGTCTCCTCGCCGCCCGTTCTGACCCGCACCGGCGTGTGCAAAACGCGCCGCATCTCCCGCGCCGCCCGCCCCATGGTTATGGCGCCGGGATTGGTCACATTGTAAGTTCCAAAGGGCGCCCGCATCTCCCACAGGTCCAGGCACGCCCTGACGCAATCCTCCAGATGCGAGCACGAATTGATGCCGTCGGTGACCTCCGCCTGCCGGTGCATCTGCCAGAGCCAGTTGCAGCTCTCCTCCCGCTCGTTGAAAGGCAGCCGCAGGCGCCAGATGTAGCTCTGCCCGATGTCCTGAATGGCCTCCTCCGCCAGCGCTTTGGTCCCGCTATAGAAATTGCAAGACGGGTAACGAAAAGAAAAATTGGGTTCGTCCAGTTCCGTGAAACCCTGGAACTTTTCCGGATGCTTGTCAAAAAGCTCCAACGTCTCGGAATCGCCCAGGCGCCGCCGAACAGCGGGCTTGCCGTTCCCCATCACTTTGGCCCCGCAATAGACCGAGCCGGAGGAGAGATGGCCCCAAGACGTCTTGGTCATCAGGCAGACTCTGGCTATCATCTGCGGCAAAATGGCGTTGGCCGCCATCATCTTTTCCCGTTCCCCCTCCGCCACCGTGCCCCCAAGAGAGATTTCATAACTGGCGGCGTTGACCAGAAAGATCGGCCGCATGGTCCGGAGGTAGTCAAATAGATAGTCAAAGCGCGTGTAGTCAAACGCCCGCCGCGTCAGCGGGATAAAGCAGTGGCCGCGCCGCCGCAATTCGCTGGCAACAGTTCGCCCTATATATCCGCTGGCGCCCAACAAGAGAATCATATCTCCATGCCACGCTTTCCGCACCCAGTCCGGGAGCTGATTTGAACTTGCATTTTTCACGAAGCCATCCATGTACTCGACGCTGCGGTGATTCCGCTGTTCGAGTTGTGAAAACAAGTTTCCAAAACAGTCCTTCTTTAGCACACCTCGTGCCACAATACAGTTAAGCTTGGCATACGATCGGCAAAAGCGCATTCAGTTTTACCTATGCTGTTATCCATGAACTATTTGCAAAGACAAAAAAACATTGCGTTTTCGCCCTCCTCATTTGCCAGAGAAAGGCCCGGCATCACCCAATTCTGTAAAGCTTTCCGACAACCCCACACTTCTCGCAGTTTTTCTCCAAGTGTTGGCCGTCCAACAGGTTGGATCATCTGATGGAATGGGAGTGTCAAATGCCCGATGCCGTCCAGTAATCTGACGGATGGGGATCACCTTCTGCCGGCTGGACCTTTTCCGCGTTCAGATACTCGACGATGCGCGCGACCGATTCGGCCACTGTCAATTGGTCGGTGCGCAACTCAATCTCCGGTTGCAAAGGAATCTCATAAGGCGCGGAAATGCCGGTAAATTCCTTGATCTGATTGGTCCGCGCTTTGGCGTAAAGCCCCTTGGGGTCGCGCTGTTCACAGACGTTGACCGGCGCATTGACATACACCTCGATGAAGGTGCCTGACGGCAGCAGTTGCCGCACCATGTCGCGGTCCTCTCGATAGGGCGAAATGAAAGCTGTGATGCAGACCAGGCCCGCGTCCGCCAGAAGCTTGGCCGTCTCCCCTACCCTGCGGATGTTCTCCTTGCGATCGCGCGCTGAGAAGCCCAGGTCCGAGCAGAGACCATGCCGCACGTTATCGCCGTCCAGCGTATAAACTTGCCGCCCCAGATTGAAGAGCTCCCTCTCCAACTCCGCCGAAATGGTCGATTTGCCCGAGGCCGAGAGTCCCGTCAACCACACGACCCGGCCCAAATGCCCGTTGCGCAACGCTCGCTGGGACATGGTCACTTTGCCGTGGCTCCAGTAGATGTTGTGGCTCTTTTGCAGGCTATCGGCGCTGCGGCGGGGATAGTTGTCCGCGGTGATGATGCCTCCGCCGGACACCTCCAATCCATCGACGATCACAAACCGCCCCATCGGTATGATTTCCGCGTGTGTGTCGAAAGCGATGGGCCGTTTGGTGCGCAAGGTCAGCTCCGCCACTTCATTGCGGCCAACCCACGGCTCCGTGCGCGCCAGGGTCTCCAGCGTCGAGGAATCCAGCACGCGCTCGATGGCTTCGATCTGGCATTCGACCTCCTGGGTGGCCAGCTTGAGTTTGTAGGCTTTATCCGCGGCCATCGGCGCCCGCCCCATCCAGAACAGGCGCGCCTTGAAACGGCTCAACTCATAAGGCGGGTCGGTCTCCAATGCCCCCACCGCGCCGCGCTCGACGAACACCTGCTCGGTCAACGTCACGCCGATGGATTCCCCAGCCTCGGCCTGCGTGGAGGCGGGGGCGTTCCAGCGTTCAATAGTTTTGACAGTGCTGACCTTGTTGGTCGGCGAGAAGACCAGACGGTCGCCCACGTGCAGCGTCCCGGCTTCGATCCGCCCCGCCAGAACGCGCCGGTGGTCGAAGCGATAGATATCCTGGATGGGAAAACGCAAAGGCTGTCCGGTCGGCGGCTGCGCCGGCTCGAATTGGTCCAGCGCCTCGAGCACCGTTGGCCCCTGCCACCACGACATGGCGGCGCTGCGCGCGGCGATGTTGTCGCCGTGCTTGGCGGCGATGGGAATGAAACAGGCGGGCGTGACGCCCACCGTCTGGAGAAAGGAGCCAAAGGCGTGCGCAATCTCCCGGTACCGTTCCTGGGCATAATCTGCCAAATCCATCTTGTTGATCAGGACAGCAATTTGGCGGATGCCCAGCAAATGGAGCAGATAACCGTGCCGCCGTGACTGCTCTTGCACCCCTTCGGCGGCGTCGATCAGCAGCAGCGCCGCCTGGGCATGGGCCGCGCCGGTGATCATGTTCTTGAGGAACTCCTTGTGTCCAGGCGCGTCGATAATCACGTATTGCCGCCGGCGGGTCTGAAACCAGATTTGCGCGGTGTCGATTGTGATGTTCTGGTCGCGCTCGGCCTGGAGGGCATCCATCAGGTTGGCCCATTCAAAGGGCACGCCGCGCCGTTGCGCCGCCGCCTCCAATTGCTCCAATTTCCCCTCCGGCAGCGAGCCGGTGTCATGCAGAAGGCGGCCGACAAAAGTCGATTTGCCGTGGTCCACGTGGCCGACGATGACGATTTTTAATTGCTCGGAGGGAGCTTGGTTTGGGGGATTGTGCATCTGTCAAATAAATAACCGGTCACATGTAGCCGTCCCGGCGCAGTTTCTCGAAGGCGTCTTCGCTTTCCTTGTCCTGCGCGCGGCCGGAGCGCTCGGAGGTCCGGGTATGGCGAAGCTCCTCGATGATCTCGCGCACCGTCCGGGCGTTGGATTTGATGGGAGAAGTGCAGGGCGCGCAGCCCAAGCTGCGATAGCGTTCCCCTTTGCCGTTGTCAAAATACAGCGGAATGACCGGAATGTTCTCCCGCTCGATGTATTCCCAAATGTTCAACTCTGTCCAATGCAGCAACGGATGAATGCGGATGTGCGCGCCCTTTTCAAAATCGGTCTTGAACTGGTCCCACAACTCCGGCGGCTGATCTTCCACGTTCCATTCCATGTTCTTGTCTCGCGGGCTGAAGTAACGCTCCTTGGCCCGGGTCGGCTCCTCGTCGCGCCGCACCCCGACGATGACCCCGGTGTAATGGTGCTTGTCCAGCACAGCCTTGAGCGCGTCCTTCTTAAGCGCGCCACAGCATTCGACCCGGGTGGCGCGCCCGTTGGGAAAGGTGGCGCCGCTTTTGAGCACGGCCTCGTTCTTGCCCACGACCAACTGCAAGCCCCATTCCTTGATCAGCCGGTCGCGATACTCGATCATGCTGGGTATCTTGTAAGTCGTGTCCACGTGGACCAAAGGGAAAGGGACATGCCCCACAAAGGCCTTGCGCGCCAGCCACAGCATCACTGTGGAATCCTTGCCGATGCTCCAGAGCATGGCCAGATGGTCAAACTTGTTGAAAGCCTCGCGCAAAATGTAAATGCTTTGATTCTCCAATTTGGACAAATAATCCATAATCTGATAGTCCAGCATCAAACCGCGATGTCAACTCTCCACTCTTAGACGGTAGGGCAACACCTGTCGAGCCGTGACGAGATTTCGTGGAACTGGGTTTGACTGGGTTTTGACCGTTTTGACCGTACGACTGTGACGCGGCTCGGCTGCTTCATCCTTTTCATCCTTCAGTCTAGTCTTCCCCCCATAGGTTTGATTTGGTTTGATTTGGTTTGATTCGGCTTAGCTGGGCTGGCCTTCGCCGGCCTCTTTCTCCACCGCCAACTAAAATTGAATTAAACATAAGCACTTTGCTTAGGATTGCCTTTAGTCGGCGTCAAATCTGGCTCAAACCACCTCTTGTCGGAAAGGCAAAATGCATGTTCGCCTCCAAGACCCTGCTGCGCGGCGTAGTTTATTGGAAAGAGTTTTCCAATAAGTCTTACTAATGCATACGTATTTACTAGACAATATGGGGATGGCGGGACTATTCTGCTTGGCAATTGAAACATTATGGAAAAACTCATTCTAATTCGGCACGGTCACACGAGTCTTTATATTTTACTCCCACGCCGGAATTACGGCCATGGAATCTCGGGGTTTTTGCCGGGCAATTAATTCATCAATTGATTCCGTGGCTTCAACTTTTAAACGAAGAACCGAATACGGTTGCAGTGTGTCAGCGAAAAAATCGGCCGCCACTGGCAGATCAGAACTGATCAACTGGAACTCGTCACGCTGGCAGAACTTTAACTCAACAATTGATCAATTGCCTTATGTCAAATCTCGAAATTGGTTCCATTGTTCTGGCTCTCGCCGCTATTATTGGTTTGGTTCACATCTTGGGTTATTGCTTTGAGCGAATGCGCCAGCCTCGTTTGGTCGGCGAAATTATTGGGGGTGTTGTTCTTGGACCGTTTGTTCTTGGTCATTTTCTGCCGTCAGCTTCCGCGTGGCTTTTTGGGACGGCGGCCACGAGCAGTGTCCAAGTGGTTCTTAGCTTTGTTTATTGGATTGGACTATTCTTGCTGATGTTTTTGTCGGGCAGCGAAACTCGCCGTCTGCTGGCCCGCGAAAATCAGCGGGAAACGGCGTGGCTTTTTGGGTTGGGAACGACGCTTCCGTTCTGCGTGGTCATGGCGTTGGGAATGGCATCATTAATCCCACTCTCACCCATCATGGGTGAGGCGGGCCGGTCCACGCCGGTGTTGCTCGTGTTGGCAGTTTCGGTGTCGGTTACTTCCATTCCTGTAATTTCGCGAATATTTATTGAACTCGGAATCATTCAGACGCGCTTTGCCAGCTTGGTCTTGGGTTTTGCTGTCCTTGAGGACATCGTTCTCTGGGCGGCCCTGACCGTCGCCACAGGTCTGGCTAAAAGTCCGTCACTGAACTCCGGAGTGACGTGGCAAATTTTTGTCCATGTGGTTATTACATTCGCTTACATGGCCGCCGGACTGTGGCTTGCTCCTCATTTATTGAAGAGTGTCCACGACGCCCGGTGGAATCTGCTGATCAAGGCCTCTCCAACAGGCTATTTGTTTTTTGTTTTGTTCATTTATATCGGTTTGGCAGAATTGCTGGACATTAACCTTGTCTTTGCGGCGTTTCTCGCAGGATTTGGGTTGGTGGGAGGCATGCAAGGAAACGAACGGGCGCGCTTCTCCGCTCCGCTGGAATCTATCTCCAGAGTAGGTACGGGCGTGTTTATTCCGGTTTATTTTGCCATTGTCGGTTATAAGCTTTCCCTTGGGCGAGGCTTTTCATTGACCATGCTCGTGGAATTTGCGCTCATTTCGTCCGTGATAGCGATGGTATCGTTCGCAGTCGCAGCCCGATTTGCCGGCTTCCATGGCTTGGACCTGGTCAATCTGATCATCACCAAAAATGCGCGCGGCGGACCGGGGATCGTATTGGCCAGTGTGGCGTATGATGCCGGTTTGATCAACGCGCAATTCTACACGACCCTTGTCTTGACGGCAGTGCTTACTTCGCAAGCGGCAGGCGCGTGGTTGCGCTTTATTCTCGGTCGCGGTTGGCCCCTCCTTTCCGAATCGCCAGCAGTTGCGAAACTGGCTGGTTTTGAGGCGAAGCGAGACTTGCCCAATCCTCGCGGTTGATTTTACTACGTGTAACGCCACCGGGCGCCGGCATGGATTGAGGCATATTGTTCGCAAAAAACGGGTCAAAAAACGGGTCGGTCCCGGGACCCGTTTAGACAATACTTATACTATACCAATGCCGATACCATCGTCATTTTCTATTATGATGGGCCGAACAGGGCAGTGACTATCCCGACAAACATGATAGTCTTGTGTTTCAATTCTGCACCAACCTTACCAGCATCAAGGCAGTTACGATGCGGTGACCGGGCGCGTTCGCTCTTGACAATATCTTGGGATCACGTCGCTCGCCACGTCCCAGTGAGTCCCAGACTCCGACAGCCAGCCTCAGGTCCGTCCAGGTCTGCACAAGGTGATCAGAAAGAAGAGGACGTCTGAAGGAGTAGGCCACCATACTAAAGCAACCAGCGCAGAAGCACCAGAGCGCGACGCATCGGCCCTGGTGGGATTGCCAAAATACCATGGCTGGCAAAAGCAACAGTATGCAAATAATCCATGCCGTTCGAAGCGCAGCAGTTGAGCGCAAAGCCGTTCCCCGCTTTGATTCATGCGGCCACTTTACGCCGGGCTTAAGTTTGTTTCAATCCAATTCTTGACGGAGCACCGCCAAGGACAGGGCCGGGCTGAAAACGGGGTGAAATGCAGATTTGAAATTGTCGGCGGCGCGCTTCGCCCGCGTCCACTGATTGGGGTGTAACCCGCGCTTGAAAAGGGACGCACCGCCGGTTGGGCAAACGGAAATCTGTCAATCATTTTCACAAAAAGACCTCGCGACGGCTTGGTGCGTTAGTATTGACTGATCGATTAAGGACGGGGCAAGAAGAGAGGTTGCGTGAAGGGATTTGCCATGTTATGCTGACACGTACGGAACGATGGGTATTTCCGCGTATTTCCAATATTGGATTGCTCGAGGAATTTCGAGATTTCCGGGTATTCCAAAATTTTCGAGGTATTTCGAGGAATCGGCCAAAAAAAGGCGGGTCAGTTTCGGATGGGACATTCCGTCGGAGACAGAACAAATTAACAGCGGCCCGCCTTGGCTGAGACGCCCGCCGCCGCCAAGGCTTCCGCCGTCGCCAAGGCTATGGCGGACAAGATGGCGGACAACGACGCAAGGACGGTCGCGCTACCTAAGAAGTCGCTCATGGTCGCGGGGGGGGAATGGAGCCATCATCCATCCCTGCGCCGTCGTCACGCCCCTTCGGTAATCACCGTATCTTCATGTTCGTAACCCGGCGCACAGCAGCACAGCAGCCTCAAAATATCTGAACCCGTATTCCAGAGCTTGTGCTTCTGCCCCGGCAAAATCGCAATCGCATCTCCGCCGCGCACGTCGCGGATTTCCCCGTCGATACGGATTTGCCCCACTCCATGCGTGATGTAATAAATCTCCTCCGTCTTGAGGTGATAATGCTCCTGCGTGCTCGTGCCGGGCGCCAGCCGCGCCTCTGCCAGACTCTGATTGCGGATCGCCGAATTCCGATGCGCGAGCAACTCGCGAATCTCCGATCCGTCCTTCGTGACAAACGCCGCCACATTCCCCAGGTTTTTCACATCCATGCTTCCATACATGCCATGTTGCCGCCGCGAACGCACTCCGTTTCTATTCCCATTTGTCAGGTCGAGCGACCATGGCCCTGGGGCGTTCGCCAAGAGCGTCGCTGGCCGGCTCACCGATGCAGCTTGAACGTTGGTTTGGTCATCGTGGAGGCGTAGAAAATGTCGGCGTTGGGATCCCACGCGTAATTGGGCCCCACGTGGGCAACCCCAAAGCCAGCCGGCAACGGCGCGGCCAGGCGGAATGACTTGCCTCCATCCTTGGTTTCCTGAAATCCGTCTCGGCCCACGACCACGAAATGAAGTTCGGTTTCGCCAAAGTAAGGGCCAAAACTCGCATCCACGGGCGCGCCCAGCTCGAACCACGTCAAGCCCTGGTCCTTGCTGGCCAGAATCCCCTTTCCCGCCGCCCAATAGCCGACTCCCTTGAAAATCACCGGAACCGCCGCCGCCGGTGTGTCGGTGGAGACCCGTGCCCATTTGGCACCGGCGTCGGCGGTGCGGAAGATTCCCCTATCGGTGGCCCGCGTGACGACAAAGGTTCGGCGGTCGAAGACGCCGCAACCGCTGAATCCTTTCCCCAAATCGTTCCAAGTCGCCCCTCCGTCCTCGCTGGTCACGAGCGCCCCGCCGCTTTCGTGGCGAATGGCCAGCAGACGTTTGCCGGTGTCGGCCCAATCCACCCCGCCGAAGTCGAGATGGCTCGTGGCGGACTTTGACCAAGTTTTGCCGCCATCGGCGGTCATCGCGCTGTCGCCATAAATCATGAAGCAAAAAAGACGCCGGCCGTTCGGGTCAGCTTGGAGCGCCCAGCCGGTCTCGCAACGGCCGCCGACGTTCCCATCATCCACGCGCGCGAAGGTGGCGCCGTGATCGGCGCTCTTCCAGAGGCCCTGATCATTGACCACCATGAACACGTCGCCCGAGAGGCGGTCGGCCACCACGCCCGCGGTCGGCCCCGCGTAGCCGGGCTTGACCTTTGAGGTCACGGGATCGGAAATGTTCTCCCATCCGGCGGCGCGGGCCAGGAGAGGCGCGGCCAGAGCAAGTATCAAAACGGCTTTCATATCGATTGGAGTAGTACTGGCCTGACTTACTTCCAATGCAATGAATATCTTTCCGAAAAAAGTGATTTGTACCGCTCTCCAGTGATGACAACCAGTGGAACAGACAGTATGCTCAAGCGTATGTTAAGCAGAATTAGATGGCGCCACGACAAGGCCAACCTTTCCGGCGTGGCCATGCTCTTGCTGTGGACGAGCGTTTTGCCGCTGGCCGCCACAGACTATTTCGTGCGCCAGAACGGCGATGATGATGCGGCAGGCACTACTAAAGATGCTGCCTGGGGAAGCATTGACCGTGTCAACCGCGCCCGGTTTCAGCCCGGTGATCGCGTGCGGTTCGAGGCCCCCGCCTCGTTCGCCGGCAATTTGCTCCTCTCGGCCGAGGATGCCGGAACGTCGAATGCCCCTGTCGTCATCGGCTCCTTTGGCGAGGGGCGAGCGACCATTCTCGCCGGGCGGCAGACCGGCATCACTGTCCAAAACGCCGGAGGCGTGGCTATCGAGAATCTCATCGTGGCCGGCGCCGGGCGCACCAACAACACCGGCTATGGCATCTTCTGCGACAACACACTGACCAATAGCCAGCGGCTGGAGGGCCTTCGCATCGCCAATGTGGAGGCGCGAGGATTCGGGTTGCTCGGCATCCTTGTCGGAGGGGCCTTCGCCGGGTTTGAGCACGTGTTGGTGACCAATTGCGTGATGCACGACAATTTGCACGGCGGCATGGAGGTGGCCGGACGCCTCCCCTGGGATGCAACAGCCTATACCCACGCCGACGTGCTGGTCAGCCATTGCCAGACGTTCGACAACACCGGCGACCCGGCCTTTCTCAAGAACCATTCGGGCAGCGGCATCGTCTTCTACCAAGTCGATGGCGGCGTCATGGAATATTGCACAGCCTGGAACAATGGCGCCCTCTGCCGGTCCAAAAGCGGCGGCGTGGGCCTTTGGACCTGCGCGTCCCGCCGGGTGGTCATTGAACACTGTGAGAGCTTCGGCAATAGAACCAGCGGCGGCGATGGCGGCGGCTTTGACATCGATGGAGGCAGCGTGGACTGTGTGCTCCAATACAACTACAGCCACGACAACGACGGTCCCGGCCTGATGGTTTACACTTATGCTTATGCCTCCCGTTCGGATCTTGGCGCCGTCGTCCGGTTTAATATCTCCGAGAACGATGCGCGCAAGGACCGGCGTTACGCCGGGCTTTGGGTTCGCTCGGACGGGAAGGAGATCACCGGTGTGGAAATCTACAACAACACGGTCGTCATCGGGCCGTGGAGCGACCAGGCGGCGCTGATCAACGCGCACCGCGTCCAGGCACACGTGCGGAACAACATCTTCATCGCCAAGGCTCCGGCGCTGCCGCTGCGAGTTGAACAACCAACGGATCAGGTGCGTTTTGAGAACAACTTGTATTGGCGCGAGGGTGGACCGACTGAAATTGCCTGGGGCACAGAAACCTACTCGAGTCTGGAGGAATGGCGCGCGCGCACCGGGCAGGAATTGTTAAGCGGAGAGGCTACGGGACTATTCGCGGACCCTCTCTTAAGCCGTCCACCGCCGGACGCGCCCCCCGCAAAGCGCCATGGACTCCAAGACTTGCGCGCCTTCCGTCCCTTGCCCGGTTCACCCGCGCCGGCAGGCGGATTGGATTTGCGCAAGAAGTTTGGAATGGACACCGGCGCCCGGGATTTTCTTGGCCTGCTGCCGCTGGCAAGCGGGTTTCCGTTGGGGGCCATCGGAGCAGCGCGACTGGAGTGACAAGGCTGGCCGGCCGTGCGCAGGGTGCGACGATGACGGTATGTCGTAATATTGACAAAAGGAGGAAATTCGGCGTTGCCGCACATTCTTTGCGCGCGAAGCGAGCCTATCAGCGAAGTTGCTAACTCCTTTTGCCAATTTCCATTGGAACGTTGCCACCGGCGAGCGATTTATGCCGATTTATCTTGTTTGCCTTGGTTTATGGCATACGTTGCAGTTGCTCACAGAGCTAAGTTTACCAGGCGTCTGACTGCCATTGGGATGGCCAGTCCCTCCCTCTTATCCCCCGCTTTTCAAAGCCCGAGCCGCAATGGTGGCTCAAACTAAACAAAGAACAGAAAGAGACAGCATAAAATTATGAGTACAAATTCAGTACCTACCATGTCCTCCAATTCCGGCGGTCGGCGCTTGACCAAATCAACGCCAGTTGCAACTGACAGCGTTTCTTCGGTCAATCCAACCAAGCCGAAGAGAGCAGTTCCTTCGCCGGCCTTGATCGCACAAAAAGCCTACGAAATTTGGCTTTCGCGAGGACAGGAACCGGGCTGCGAGCAGAAACATTGGTTCGAAGCCGAACAACAATTGCGGCGCGCCTAAGATGCAGGAAAAAGCAGGTTCGGACGCCCGCGGCAAAACCGCACTGATTGTGGAGGGGGGCGCAATGCGCGGAGCGTGGGCGGCAGGGGCGCTGGGCTATCTTCATGAGCACGGGCGGCGGCAATACGACTTGGTGTATGCGGCTTCTTCCGGCGCCTGTTCGGCGGCCTATTTCGTGGCGGACATGCGGGAGCCGGCACTGGCCATCTGGCGCGAATTGGCCGCCAACGTGGTTCGCAAAAGCAACTTCCTTCGGCACAAACCGATTGTTGACCTGTCATACCTCGTCGATCATGTCATTCGCGAGCGCGTGCCGCTCTCCGTCGAGATGCTGCAAAAGGCGCCCACCCGCTTTTTCATCGTGTTGACCGACTGTCAGACGGGTCAACCGGTTTACTTCCATGCCTGCGACGACCGGGTCTTTGCGGCCCTCCGCGCCACGTCATCCATGCCTTTGGCGACGAGCGGATTTGATTACGTGGACGGACGGCCCTTCGCCGACGGCGGGGTAGCGGACCCCATTTCCATCCAGCGGGCGATCGAGGATGGCGCGACGGACATTACCGTCGTGCTGACCCACAATGCCGATTTTCACCTCAAACCGATACCGCAGTGGATCGGTCGTTTGGCGTACCCCAGATTTCCTCGAGTGGCCCAAGCCTGGACAAACCAGCAACACGTAAATTACAACGCCGCCCTCGACCTGATGAAACGGTCGCCGGCGGGGGTGCAGGTCCGGCCGTGGTCCCGCTGCTGCTATTGTAACCGCCGTAGCTGCGATAACGAAAGCCATAATTCTCCAGCTGGTTTTGTCTTAGGGCAAATCTTAAGCCGCCTTAACAATTCTTAACAATTCTTAATATGACGTTGAGCGCCAGAGAGCGTATAGATTGAGGCAATGAAACAACAAATGTAATTCAGTCAATATGAAAACATTCTCATTCATTCTCTTTGGCCTCGCGATTGCGAGTTCGCCGGTTCTGGCCGCCGACAAGTGGGACATCACCAAGCTGGACCTCAGCAAACTCCCGCCCGCCGCCGACAAACAAGACCTTACTTACACGAAAGACATTCGCCCGCTCTTGGAGGCCTCGTGTCTTCGATGTCACGGAGAGGAAAGGGCAAAGGGCGATTTGCGGCTGGACAGCCTCGATTCCGCGCTCGAAGGCGGCAAGGATGGCAAAGTCGTGATTCCCGGTGATAGCAAGAAGATTTTGCTGGTCGCGGCGGCCGCTCAAGTCAACAACGATGTGGCCATGCCACCCAAACGCGGACCAGGTGGCCACGGTGGTCCAGGCGGTCCAGGTGGCGGCAACTCGCCTGATGGTCCGGGCGGTCCGGTCCGGGCCGGTGGTCCCGGTGGCTTTGGCCCTCCACCCAAAGCTCTTTCTGCCGAGCAAGTCGGGTTGATTCGCGCGTGGATTGACCAAGGAGCAAAGTAGAGAGTTGGCGAGACCTCCGTAAGGCATGTTCTTTTATGATCTTAAACTCAAACTGGCATAGGGAAAGGAGCCTATGAATTTAAAATTACCTTCGATCGTTCTAACAGTTTGTTTCGGAGTTGCGGTGGTCACGGCGGAGGATACGCCGCTATCCGCATTGCTCGTGCTCAACAAGGGCGATAACTCTCTCGCGATTGTGGATCCCTCTACTCTGAAGGTTGTGGGACACGCACCCGCCGGCGCCGATCCTCATGAGGTTGTGGCCTCGGCTGACGGCAAGTTGGCTTTTATTTCCAATTATGGGGGAGGACATACACTCTCGGTGGTTGACCTGGTGGCCCAAAAAGCGTTGCCCGCAGTGGAACTCGGAGCATTGCGGTCGCCTCACGGGCTGGCGGTCGCCGACGGGAAAGTCTATTTCACGGCCGAAGGAAGCAAGGTCATCGGCCGTTACGATCCTTCGACGCACCTGATCGATTGGGTCCTTGGCCTGGGCCAGAACAGAACACACATGATTGTCGTGTCGAAAGATTCAAGCCAAATCTTCACTTCCGACGTGAACTCCGACACGATTAGTCTCATCGAGAAAAGGTCCGGTCCAGGTAGACCCGGCGGACCCGGAGGTTTCGGCGGCCCTCCGCCAGGAGGCCCGGGTGGTCCTCCGCCCGGAGACTTCGGCGGCGGCAATCCGCTTCCTGGCGGTCCGGGCGTTCCTCCGCCCGGCGGGCCTGGCGATGGCAATCCACCTTCAGGCGGGCCAGATGGTCCCCCGCCTGGAGGCCCAGGCGATGGTCCTCCGCCTCCTGGAAGACCCAATGGCCCTCCCGGCGGACGTGGCCAAGTCGATTGGAACGAAACCCACATTTCTGTCGGTCACGGACCTGAAGGTTTTGACCTTTCTCCCGATGGCAAGGAAATTTGGGCCGCGAATTCCCACGACGGAACGGTCTCGATCATTGATGTCGCAAAGAAGGTGGTGATGGTGTCGTTGGACGTTCCCACCCGGTTTGCCAACCGGCTGAAGTTCACTCCGGATGGCAAGTTGGTTTTCATTTCCGACCTCGGCAGCAGCGACTTGGTGGTGGTGGATGCCGCCAACCGCAAGGAGGTCAAACGAATCAAGCTCGGCGGCGGTTCGGCGGGAATCCTGATGCAGCCAGATGGCGCGCGCGCCTACGTGGCGGTCGGATCCGACAATGGGGTGGCTGTCATCGATTTAAAAACCTTGGAAGTGGCCGGCCATGTCACCACGGGCAGACGCCCGGACGGTCTTGGCTGGGCGGTTCGCAATTAAACGCAGAATGCATTGTTAGACTATTACACTATGAAAACAGACCTCATGATCCCTCCTGAGAGGCTTCCGGCTTCGCGCCGCGGCTTTCTCCGTCAACTCGGGTTTGGCGCCGCGCTGTTCACCGTGCGGGGCGCCTTTGCCGAAGAACTCTCCCGTAGGACACCTTCGGTGGAAGAAGGCCCGTTCTATCCGCCCAAGCTGCCGCTTGACACCGATAACGATCTGATCATCGTCAATGACTCGATCACCCCCGCCATCGGAGAGATCACGCACCTGAGCGGACGCCTGCTGGATGCCAAAGGCGACCCGATCCGCAACGCCACCGTTGAAATTTGGAGCACCGACCACAACGGGGTCTATCTGGCGGACAGCGGCAATCAGGCTCGCTACGATTCGCATTTCCAGGGCTTTGGACGGTTCCTCACCAGTTCCACGGGCGAGTATTACTTCCGCACGCTCAAGCCGGTGCGCTATCCAGGCCGGCAGGCGCCGCACGTCCACTTCAAGGTCAAGATGAAAGGCTGTCCACAATGGACCACGCAGCTTTTCATCGAGGGCGAACCGGGCAACGATAGGGATGGCGTGTTTGGGGAGATCGGCGATGCGCAAGCACAGGCCTCGGTGACGGTGGATTTCGCGCCGGTCAAGGATTCGCGCATCGGCGAACTGGCGGCGCGCTTTGACATCGTGCTGGGGCTAACGCCGGTGGATCAGCACTGACCGGTTTCGAGGCGTCCATGCCCTTCTTTCTCAGGCCACAGATGGAAACAGATCAGATAATCCTGAGTTTGATTACTGCTGTTCGGCGCGATAGAATTGCTTGACGCTCGTGGGCGGCGCTCCCGGGAAAATGCGAAACGCATTGGTCATCTCCACCACGCTGCCCGGCGTCCAGATGATCGGCGCCAGCAAGTTGGCGGTGGATTCGATTTGATAGGTCGCGTTGGTCAACCCGTAGAGCACCAATTGCACCTCGCTGTCCGGCGTCACAACCAATTGCAATATGGGCGGATTGGCGACAAAGTCCGTGACGAGAAAGGCGGTGTTGGAAGGCGGGACCGCCGCGACAGCCTCGAAGTTGTTGGTCAACGGAACCAGCAGCACTGTCACTGGACTTCCCGGCACTAGCGGGTCCCACTCTTCCACCCGGTAGCTGTGCCATGCCGTGCCGTAAAGAGTCAGCGTGTCGGAGGCAATCAGCGTTGCGGGCGCGCCGGAGCTTCCGGCGGGAATGCTGACGGCCACGCTGGCCAACAAGAAAGCTTGATCATTGAAAAGAAACGTCCCGCCATTCTGCGCCGTCAAGCTACCCTGGCCGTTCTGAAGAACAAAGGCTGCCAAATTGGTCAAGTTAATTATGCTGCCAGTGTCATCGGAAAGGAAAGCAACGCCGCCGTTGGTAATGCTTTGGAGCTTGGGCAAGAGCACTTGCCCGCCGCTCAACGCCTGGATATCCAAAGTATCACCACAAGCGGCTCCTTGCAGGTTGGTCAAACCCGGCAGATCCAGGACGCTGCCCGCTCCGCTGGCCTGCCAAAGAACATTCGCGCAGCCGGCCTGGTAACTCGCCACAGCGGTCAACGACAGCGTCGCTCCGCCGCTCACATTCAAACTGGCTCCGTTGATGTCAGTGGCGCTTAATGTCACGGTGCCGCTGGTCACCGTCAGAGTGCTGCCGGTGAAATTGGTCACTGTGTTCAGGTTCAACGTGCCGCCGCCCAAAAGAACCGTCACTCCGGTCAAACTTCTCAATTGCCCTGCCAGAATCGTCCCCCCGTCACTCGGCTGCAACTGGGAAGGTGAATCATCATCATTGCCGTCAAACACCTGCAACGCCGCTAGATTCACTTCGCTGCCGCCGCCGCTGTCCTGCACTTGCACCACACCGGAAATGGAAGCCAGTCCGCCCAGATTGACTTCCCCGCCAGCCAGCGCCTGAATCAGCAACGCATCACCGTTCCAGTCGTAGTAGGGTCCCGTCACATTGGTCAACCCGGTCAAGTTCAGCACGCTGCCCGCCCCGCTGGCCTGCCAAACCGCCTGAGCGGTGTAAACGGCGTTCGACACTCCAGGCAGCGAGAGCGTCGCCCCGCCGCTGACATACAAATTGGCGTTGGTAATATCCACCACATTGGACAAAGTCACCGTGCCATTCGTCACCATCAGGGTCGTTTCGCTGAAGTTGGTCACCGCGTTCAAGTTGAGCCTGCCGCCGCCCAAAAGAACCGTCACTCCGGTCAGACTTCCCAAATTTCCCGCCAGAATCGTCGCCCCATCGCTCGGCTGGAATTGGGAAGGGACATCATCATTATTGCCCTCAAACACCTGCAACGCCGACAGATTCACCTCGCTGCCGCTGCCGCTGGCCTGCACTTGCACCACACCGGAA
>PLIU01000123.1:22355-40090 GCA_003140095.1 Verrucomicrobiales bacterium
CCATTCGTCACCATCAGGGTCGTGTCGCTGAAATTGGTCACCGCGTTCAGGTTGAGCGTGCCGCCGCCCAAAACCACCGTCACACCTGTTAAGCTTCCCAATTGACCCGCCAGAATCGTCGCCCCATCGCTCGGCTGCAATTGGGAAGGGACATCATCATTATTGCCCTCAAACACCTGCAACGCCGCTAGATTCACCTCGCTGCCGCTGCCGCTGTCCTGCACCTGCACTACACCGGAAATGGAAACCAGTCCGCCCAGATTGACTTCCCCGCCAGCCAGCGCCTGAATCAGCAACGCATCACCGTTCCAGTCGTAGTAGGGTCCCGTCACATTGGTCAACCCGCTCAAGTTCAGCACGCTGCCCGACCCGCTGGCCTGCCAAACCGCCTGAGCGGTGTATGAGGCGTTGGACACTCCCGGCAGCGAAAGCGTCGCCCCGCCGCTGACATACAAACTGGCGTTGGTAATGTCCACTGAACCGCCGGAGGTCAACGTTGTGTCGCTGCCGCTGGCCGAGAGCGTGGAGCCGTTGGTTACGGTCAACGCCCCTTGCAACGAGGATGGCCCTGCCGCGACGGTCAAGGAGCCGCTGGAAATCGTGAGCGCTTTGTTGCACAGAATGCTTTCCAGGGCAACGGCGGAGGAGATGACCACGTTGGTGCCGGCGCCGTTAGTGATGACAACATTATTGGCGGCCCCGGGCACTTGCTGCCCGACCCAGTTTTGCGCGTCGGACCACGATGTCGCATCGCCGCCACCGCTCCAAACGATAGATTGACTAAAGCAGTCCGCATCGCCCAACAGGACGAGCGTGGCCATTAGCAGGAATTGGGTGGTTCTCATGGGGATTTGCAGTTGGAGTTGCAAGCAGCAATGTCGGAATTTGATCTTAGCGCGTGGTAATCATCAAGACTACGGCAGGCATTACGCCAAAATCCCATTCTGCCGTCAAGCCTGTGGTTTGGTGGTTTGGTCATGCCCGCATCCGTGCCTTGTGCAATCTTTTTTTGTGGCGATGGGAAAGATGCTTGTCGATCAAGGCCGCCAACCTCGCTCGGCTTGTTCACTTTGCCGCGAGGATTTCCTCGATCGCTTTCAATTCGTCCGCGCTCAAACACGGCTGTTCCAGCGTTTTGATGTTTTGCTCGATTTGCGCGACGCTGCTGGCGCCAATGACGACGGAAGTCATTTGCGGATGCCGCAAGACCCACGCCAGCGCCAGTTGCGCCAGGGTTTGGCCGCGCGCGGCCGCCAGCGCATTCAGGCGCGAGACCTGCGCCAGTTTCTCCGGCGTCACTTGGGCCGGACGCAAGAAGCCGTGCGGCTTGGAAGCGCGCGAGCCTGCGGGAATGCCGTGCAAATACTTTTCCGTCAGCAATCCCTGCGCCAGCGGGCTGAAGGCGATGCAGCCCATGCCTTCCTCGGCCAGCGCTTCCAGCAATCCGCCTTCCACCCATCTATCAAACATGCTGTAACGCGGTTGGTGGATCAGGCACGGCGCGCCCATCTCCCGCAGCATTTGCGCCGCCTGGTGCGTGTCCTCGGCCTTGTAGTTGGAGAGCCCTGCGTAAAACGCCTTCCCTGCGCGGACGGCGTGGGCCACCGCGCCCATCGTTTCTTCCAGCGGCGTGTTCGGATCGGGCCGGTGCGAATAGAAAATATCCACATAATCCAGCCCCAGGCGCCGCAGGCTTTGGTCCAGGCTGGCCAGCACGTATTTGCGCGAACCCCACTCCCCGTACGGGCCGGGCCACATCAGGTAGCCGGCTTTGGTGGAAATCACCAACTCGTCGCGGCAGCCGGACAAATCCTGTTTCAAAATGCGCCCAAAATTCTCCTCCGCCGCACCGGGCGGCGGCCCATAGTTGTTGGCCAGGTCAAAATGGGTGATGCCCAAATCAAAGGCGCGATGCACCATGGCCCGGCTGGTTTCGAATGCATCGACACCTCCGAAATTATGCCACAAGCCGAGCGAAACCGCCGGGAGGTTCAGTCCCCAACGGCCGCACTTGCGATAAAAACCGGGGCGGTCGTAGCGAGTGTCAGCAGGCACATAATTCATGCCGGCATCATAACCCATCCCCGTGCCCTCTGTCATCAACATTGGAACGCGTCCTCGAATCCTGAGCGATTTCTCGGCGGCGCAAACCTTGGCGAAGGCGGGTCGCCGCCCAAATCCTCCATCCCCAATGGCCGCGCCTTTTTTTGGCCGAGTTCTCGAAATTCCTCGAATATCCTGATTTTGGAATATGTCGGCATATCATGGCAAACCCATGCGCGAAACCTCTATCCTCCCTCCGTCCCTACGTCAATACTAACTAATACCTGCCGCAGCGAATCTTATTTTGATAATTAAAGAAAATGAACGGCCAACCACTAACTGAGGCGCCCTTTCATTTCATTCAAGGCCAATTGCCGCATGGATCGCCACCATGAGCGTCGGAAAAGAGATTGACGCATAAACGGATCAGGCCTCGTCCAATGTCCTCCGCAGGACCTTGAGCAGCGTTCCCGCCGTGTAGGGTTTCGCCAAGAAGTGTTTGACGGCGACACCGGATATTTTGGCTGCCTCACCCTTCGCATTGAGACCGCTTGCGGCAATGATTTTAATCCCCGGATTAATTCTGGTGAGTGCGCGTACGACTGCCGCGCCATCCATAATCGGCATCGACATATCGGTGAGGACGACCGCGATCTCGTTCTTGTGTTTCGCGTAAACGGCCACGGCCTCCGCTCCATCAGTGCCAGTCAAAACTCGATAGCCGTATGCCTGCAAGGTCTGACTCGTAATGGTGAGGATCGAGGCTTCGTCATCGACCACCAATACTGTCTCGCCTTTTCCTCGTGGTGTGCTGATTTGTTCGGTCAACTGCCTCTGCGCTGCCAAGGAAAGTTGCGTCGCGGGCAGATAGACTTTGAACGTCGAGCCTTTGCCGGGTTCGCTGCAAACATCAATGATTCCCTCGTGGCTCTTGATTATGGCCATGACCGTTGACAGGCCCAGTCCAGTACCTTCGTTGACTTCCTTGGTTGTGAAGAAGGGTTCGAAAATCTTGTCGAGGATATCCTGCGGAATGCCCGTTCCCGAATCGGTTACGCTGATATTCACGTAACGTCCGGCTTTGGCTTGTAGATTCATCGCGCCGTATTGTTCATCAAGCTCGCAATTCTCAACACCGATGGTCAGATTGCCGCCGTTGGGCATCGCATCCCGGGCATTGACACACAGGTTGAGCAGGATCTGGTGGACTTGCGTCGGATCGCCCCAAATCTTCCAGGAATCTTTGGCGATGGTAAACTGCAACCGAATGTTTTTCGGGAAGGTACTCTTAATGATGCTTTCAAGGTCCTTCAGTAAACGCGTGGGCCGGATTTCAACTCGTTCGCCGTCGAGACCGCGCGCAAACGAGAGGACTTGCCGCACGATATCCGAGCCGCGGTTGGAACTTACTTCGATGGTATTGAGGATGCTGATAGCCTGGGGATCGGTTGCCGTCAGCTTCAGGATGTCGATGGACATCATGATCGGTGCCAGGATGTTGTTCAGGTCGTGCGCGATGCCGCCCGCCAGGGTGCCGATGCTTTCCATTCGCTGGGCGCGCATGAACTGCGCCTCGATCTTCTTCTTCTCCGTGATATCCGAGTTGATCGCCAGAAGCGATTTGGGGCGTCCTGCGTCATCTCGAATGAGCGTCCAACGCGCCGCAATGGTGATCTCGCGTTTATCCTTGGTCAGGTGCTTGAGATCGCCTGACCATTTGCCCTGGCTGATCGTCAACGAAATCACCTCCTCATATTTTTGGGCATCGGCGAAAAGCAGTCCGCTCATGTTCAGACCAAGGACTTCCTGGCGCGTCCAGCCATACATGCGTTCGGCTCCCTTGTTCCAAAAGATGGCTTTGCCTTCGAGGTCACGAACAATGATCGCGTCCTGCGCTTCGTCCAGCAGTGCCGCCTGCTCCGCAATTTGTTCCTCCGCGCGTTTGCGCCCGGTCAGATCAACCACGAAAGCCACGCCCTCATCCGGGTTGTCCTCGAAGGACGCCCCGCCGATGAGGACGAACACGCGCGCGCCATCCTTGCGGATGAATTCCTTCTCATACGCCGCACCCACTCGTTTGTCGGCGATTTGCTCCAGGTTGCGGAGATCGAAGTGAGCATATCCAGGCGGGGTCATCGTGGTCCAGTTCATGCGCCCGGCCTCCAAGTCTTCACGGGTGTAGCGCACTAAATCCAGGAAGGCATCATTGGCACCGGCAATCTCGCCCTTCGTGTTCCAAAAAATGACGCCCTGCGCATTGGAATCGACCAACCGTCGGAATCGCGCCTCGTTCCGTTTCCGCTCGGTGATGTCGCGGATCATCGCCATCAGGTTCCCGTCAGGCATCATGGTCGCCATCGCATCCCCTTCAAAGATCGAGCCGTCCTTGCGCCGGAACTTCCACTCCTTGTGGTAGTCGCCTCTGGCTCTTATCGCGTCCAACGCCGGTCCAACGTCCTGCACCTCTGTCTCGGCAATGATGTCCGAAATGTGCAGCCCAACCAGTTCGTCGTGGGTGAAGCCAAGCATCCGGCATAAGCTGGCATTGGCGTCCAGACAGTGGCGTTCGAGATCGAGGATAATGATGCCATCCGGCGCATGCTCGAATAACGACTGGTAGCGTGCGTCGGACGCTCGCCGCGCTTCCTCCGTCCGCTTGCGCCGCGTGATGTCCTGCGACATGACGACGATACCGATAATTTTCCCCTCCCCGTCGCAGTAAGGAACCTTATCTGTCTGGGTCCAAGCCTCTTCGCCATTTCGATCTCGGATCGTCTCGACAATCCCCAGTTTGGATGTTCCCGATTGGATCACTTCCAAGTCGTCCGTATAAAACGCGGCTGCTTCGTTCGGATAGACTTCGAGGGACGGCTTTCCTTCTATCTGCTCGACAGACTTTCCGATGGCTTCCGCAACTCGTTTGTTGACCCGCAGAATACCGTTTTCTGTATCCTTGAACCAAACCATCGCCGGTATCAAGTCGAAGAGCGCCCGTAGTTCGCTTTGTTGCCGCTGCGATTCCTCTGCCGCCCGCTTGCGTTCCGTGATGTCGCGCACGACCGCGACCAGATAATCCCGGTTCAGGACGATATATTGGACGTTCGCCTCGACCGGAAAAATCGAACCATCCTTCCTCCGATTCCCGCCCTCGAAAGCTTTGAGGCCAGCCTTCCGCGTTGCTTCCGCGATAATTTGAAGGGAAAGCGGATTTCCCCCGCCATAGGGAACGGCGATATCCAGCAGGCGCAGGGAAAGCATTTCCTCGCGGCTATAGCCCAGTCGCAGGCAGGCCGTTGCATTAACGTCGAGAAAACGTCCTGTCTCGGGATCAATTACGTGAATCGCGTCCGGCGACCGGTCCATCAAGGTTCGGAACAAGTTCAGAGACTCGTCGGTTTTCTTTTCCTCCGTGATGTCGCGTTCGATGCCGGCAAAATGGGTGCATCTTCCCGCGGCGTCAAAAATGGGAACGATGTCGATATCGAGCCAAAATTCGGTGCCATCCTTGCGGTAATTGATGATTTGCCTGCGAATAGGCTTCCGCAGTGCCACAGCTTCATGAATTTCGTGCAGGACACCCCGGTCGGTCTTTTCGCCCTGGAGAAAACGGGGACTTCGCCCGAGCGTCTCGCCCGGCGCATAACCCGTCATCCGCTCGAAAGCTTCATTCGCGAAAACAATCCTCGGTCCGGATCCATCCGTCGAGTCGGCCCCGGTGATCAGGACAATGTCTCTAAGATGGGAAACGCAGGTGGAGAGCAGCGCCGTCGTCGCTTCAGCCTGCTCGGTCCTTGTATTGGCTTCGCTGGTGCGCACCTCCGCCTGTTCTGTCCTTGTCACGGCTTTCAAGGTGCATGCCTCCGCTTGATCGGTCATGGCATGGGCATCCCCGATCCTTACCTCCGTCGTGAGCTGCAACTTTCGCAAGCGGAGCGCCAGCAGTGTTAGGGCTAAGATTAGAGTGGCTTCCACCGCAACCAATTCGATCATTTCATTGCGTTCGGACCTAACCTGAGAGCTAAATGCGTTTACGCGCTCGGCCAGCAAATTGTCCTCTTCTGCCGTCATCACTGCCACCTGCGCCCGGATTTCGTCGTTCAGCGCCCGCCCCATGGTACTCCTGAATATCTCGATGGTCTCAGGGATTTTCTGCTGGTGGGCCAGTGACAACGCTTGCGCTGCCAACGACAATTTTTTTGCGATCAGGACCTGCAGATGCGCTGCAGCTTCGACTTGCGGTGGATTGTCTTCGACCAGATGGGCTAGCTTTTCGCTTTCAGCCGGAATTTCTTTGAGCGCGTTTTCATAGAGTGGCAGATAACTTGCGTCCCCGGTCAACACATACCCTCGCGTCCCGGATCCGATGTCCCTGCCAAGGGAATTGAGGTGTTCAAGTTGGTCCTTTACTTCGACAGTATGCAAGACCCACCGTGCATCCGCGTCGCGTAGGCGTTGGCCTCGGCTAGCCAATAAAAATAAAAGGAGCGTGAAGATCAGCGGAACCCATAAAGCGAAGACGATCAACCAGCGGCTGCCGACGGTCTTGCCCGGCGCCCCGTTTGGCCATGGCAGCCCACCGGTTAATAATGGATCCTTGTCACTCACGCTCAAGAGTAAGCAAGACCTCCGCGCAATCCTATGGGGTGTTCACCCCATAGGCATTCCCCATTCGATTTTTGCTCGGCTATTGAAAATGGCCGTTGTTTATGAAATGGTACCCCCGTGGGCCTGTAGCTCAATGGTTAGAGCAGAGCACTCATAATGCTTTGGTTCCCGGTTCGAGTCCGGGCAGGCCCACCATTCCCCCATGACCGGTTCGTTGCCCAGGTGCCGCTGAATATCCATCGCCAGGCCGTTGGCGGCCTCATAGCGCCGCTCCCGGTCCTTCTCCAAATAATTCATCACGATCCAATCCAGGTCCCCGCGCAGAAGATGGACGAGTTCATCGGGATTTCAAGCCGTAGACTTGCACAAACAATCCCAGCCGCGTGGCTGTGTACAGATCGTTCTCGTCGCAGTAGCGCGTGATGGGAACGGCCTTGACCAATTCCATCACGAAGTACGGCCGGCCCGTCTCAGTAGCGTCGGCCTCCAGGACCTTGGCGATGTTCGGATGGCTGAGGCATAGGCAAATTCGATCATTCACCCTTTCAGTGCGAAAAAAACAGCGCAAAAGGACAAACAAAATTTTCTCTTCCGGCGGAGCTGGAAACGACGCAGGAAGCGGGATTGTATCCAGGAGTCAGTAGCCTTCAGTAGCCGGTGTCACGGCCTTGGGCGGAAGTAGTGCGTGACACTGCGACCCACCTTGAAATTACCCGTGTGGGCGGCGGTTGGCCGTTGGATCTTCGCTGCACGGACCAAGGGGTGGTGTGGGGGAACCGTGACGAGGCGATAGTAGCGGGCTTCTCCATTGGCGCCGAAATGCCATATAATTTTCGATAAAGATTATTTATTTTCAAAATAAGGGAATATTTTATTTAAAATAATCCTGGCGGCGGCGTGTGTTGTGTGTTAGATTGTTCGTAGAGGTTTCGTGAAGGGAAAAGGGACTGCCATGATATGCCGACATAGCGGCATAGATGGATAATTCCGCGTATTTCCGGATTTTCCAATTTTAAGATATTCGAGGAATTTCGAGGACTCGGCGAAAAAAATGGCGGGGTCTTTGCGGCGTCACGGTGGGCCTGGCGACGATTAGTCGGGCAAAGTCTTGATACGGATGTTCTTGAAGCAGGCCTTACTGATGTGATCCGGCATGGGCGGATGGCCCTGCAAGGCGATCGTGCCTTCCGGCAGCCACGTATTGCCGCTGGGCAGTTTGTGTTCGGCGTCGGCGTCGGCCACTTTGTAATCGAACATCTTTTTCCCATCCAGTTTGACCGTCACGTTCCCGTTTTGGCAGATGACCTCCTGCGTGTACCAAACATTATCGGTGACCGGCGGCGTCGCGAACACGGTCGTGTCCTCCTTGTTGTCTTCTGGCGGAGTTTGCGGTCCCCAGGTCAACTCCTTGATGCCGTAAAGACTGCCCGTGCGGCGCCAGTCGCTGTGGCTGTTGTCCACCTGGCATTCGATGCCAAAATGCGGAAACCCGGCGTCCTGAAACTTGGTGTGAAAATAAATGCCCGAATTGCACCCGGGATAAGTCATCACCTCCACCCGCAGGTCGAAATTCTTGAACGTGTGATGGTTGACATCGCCGTCGTAAAACAGATGCGCCGCGCGGTGGTTGGAGCACTCCATGACAACCAGGCCGTCATGCGCGGAGAAGACGACGGCGTTGTCGCCGACCTTCCAACCGTCCAGGCTTTTGCCGTCAAAAAGGCTTACGAACCCTTCCTCCGCCGCGGGCGTTTGGGCCGGACTTGGGACCGGGGCCAACCACGGCAGCAGGGCGGCGACAAAGAGGAAGGCGTTTCTTTTCGAGTTCATGCTGTCCGCACACTGCCCCAGCCCGGACAAAATTGTCAAGCCCGAGTCCTTGTCCGAGGGCGCGTCAAATGCGGGTGAGAGTTTGCAACGGCGGGTGATCGGGCTGAGATTTGCCACGGAACAGTTGCTTTTTGGCCGCGCTGGCTAGTCTTTTGTCACCGTAATGCGGCTGGAATGCCAATTTGTGGCGGCGGCATGGGTTGTGCTCGTGAACTCTGCATGTTCTTGCACAGGCGCGTGAGCGACGCCACCCGCTCCGGTGGCGGATCCGCTAGGTTGTTCCGTGCAACGCTTTGGCACCCAGCTATGGTGCCAACGGCTCTTTGCGCAGGAGTCGCAGTGTCGATCTTGGCGGCGGGTCTCATTCGCGGATGGGAGCAAAGAGCGCTGGAACAAACCTCCAAGGAACTAGCCGATGCGGCGGTGGGCAAACTGCAAACCAAAGCCTTGCGCTCCATGGAAATCCTTTACTCGGTGGCGGCGCTTTTCGACGCCCGAGGCAGCATTGACCGCGCTGAATTTACTTCCTTCGTGCGCCAGGGGTTGTCGCGCCAGCCCGAATTGCTCGCCTTGGAATGGGTTCCGCGCGTGCCTGAGAGCGACCGGGCGGCTTACGAATCCGCCGCGCGCGCGGATGGTTTGGCGGATTTTTGCTTTCGGGAAATCGATCCTTTCGGGCAATCGGCGCCGGCTGCCAGACGTCCTGAATATGCGCCTGTTTATTATGTCGAGCCACGCCAGGAGAACGAAAGCGCCTTGGGATACGATCTCAATTCCGATATGTCGCGCCGCCTTGCGTTGGAGCAGGCGCGGGACAGCGGTCAACCCGTGGCCACCGCGCCGCTGCACTTGGTGCAGGAATCCGCGCGGCAGACGGGGTTGTTGGTCTTGCTGCCCGTTTATCGGAGCCTGCCGCCGTCATCTCTTTCCGAGCGTCGCGATAAATTGGCTGGTTTCGCGGTGGCAGTCTTTCGGGTGGATGATTTGTTGGCCGGCGCAATCAACGAAATGGAACGTAAAGGCATCGATGCGCGTTTGGTGGATGAGTCTGCACAGGAGTCGATTTATGACGGGAGCGGGCGTTCGGAGCGCAGCCAGCCCGCCCCGTTTGCAGGACGCGCCGACTTCGAAATGGCCGGGCGCCGCTGGACTTTGGAATTCCAGCCCACCGCGCGTTTCAGCAGCGCCCAATCGCCCGGCCAATGGCTGCTGGTTTTGGCTGGAGGATTATCCCTGACCATTTTGGTCACGTCGCATTTTTACCGGGAATGGAAACGCGCGCGCGAGTCGGCGGCGGCCAACACCGCCTTGCAGGAGGAGATCGCCGTGCGGCAAAAAGCGGAAAAGGCGGCGGCGGCGGCCAATCAGGCCAAGTCGGATTTTCTTGCCAGCATGAGCCATGAGATTCGTACCCCGCTCAACGCCATCTTGGGTTATGCGCAACTCCTCCAGCACGACAGGCATTTGACTTCCGAACAAAGGGACTCCATCGCCGGCATCAGCGCCAGCGGACGTCATTTGCTTGGGTTGATCAATGAAATCCTGGACCTTTCCAAGATCGAGGCAGGACGGATGGAATTGAATCCGGCGGACTTCGATGTGACGGCGCTGGCCTCGAGCTTGCGGGCTACCTTCCAGCCGCTTTGCGCCCAAAAGCGAATCGGATTCCGAATTGCTTGCGACCCCGGGCCACAACGGCTGTGCGGAGATGAGGGCAAGCTGCGCCAGGTGCTGATCAATTTGCTGGGCAACGCGATGAAGTTCACCGCCGCGGGTGAAATCTATCTGGGAATCCGGCCGGAAAAAGATGGCGGCTGGATGTTCGAGGTCGTTGACACCGGCCTCGGCATACCGGAAGAAGAACAGACGGATATTTTCAAGCCTTTCCATCAGGGACGCAATGCGGCCCATCAGGGCGGGACCGGGTTGGGATTGGCCATTTCCCAACGTCAAATTGAATTACTCGGAGGCACTCTCCGGCTGCATTCCGAGCGCGGCATCGGCTCCCGGTTCTACTTCACCATCCCACTGCCGCCTGCGCAACAGGACGAAGCGCCCCACGCCGCGGCCTCCAATCAGCGGCGGCTCAAACCGGGCGTCCGCGTCCGCGCGCTGGTGATCGATGACCGGAAGGAAAACCGGGAAGTGCTGGCCGGCATGCTGGAGTTGGCCGGGTGTGAAGTCGTCGCCGCCGGAAGCGGCGAGGAAGGCTTGGCGTTGGTTGGCAAAAACAAGCCGGACATCGTCTTTGTGGATTTAATCATGCCGGACATGGACGGCATTGCTACGGCGCGTGCGTTGTTGTCGAATCCGGGGGCCGGGCGGCCGAAAATTGTGGCCAACAGCGCGGCGGCACTCTCGTACCGGCGCGACGAGGCCTACGCGGCGGGCTGTGTGGATTTTATCACCAAACCCATCGCGGCCGAACAGGTGCAGGAATGTCTGCGTGTGCATCTTGGTGTGGAATTGGAAGGCGCGCCCGTCCACAGCGCGTGCATGGATGCCTTGCCCCCTTGGGAAGGACCGCCCGTGCGGCTGCCGGAGGAACTTTGTGCGCGGCTTGCGACAGCGGCTGAATTGCACAGCACCACGGCCCTCAAATCATGCCTCCAAGAATTGCGCCAGCTTGATCCGGAGGCCTGTCGTCTGGCCGAACACATTCGTCATCTCATGCGCAGTTACGACATGCACGCCATTTTGCGTTTGATGGCCCAAACCGTTGCCATCTGCTCTTCATCACCGGCCACTCCTCCCGACCATGGATTCGCCCAGCCTTAAACCACCCCCGCCGGAAAGACTTTTACTTGTGGACGACGCGCCTGCCAACCTGTCAGTCTTGGCCGCGACGCTGGAGCCCAAAGGATTCGAGATACTGGCGGTGTCCGACGGCGTGACGGCCTTGCGGGTGGCCGAACGGGCGCAACCGGATTTGATCATTCTTGATATTATCATGCCCGAGATGGACGGTTTTGAAACCTGCCGCCAGCTCAAAAAGGTCGAAGCGACCAAAGACATTCCCGTTATCTTCATCACCGCGCGCGGCGAAACGGAGCATATCGTGGCGGGCTTTGCCGCCGGGGGCGTCGATTACGTTGTCAAACCATTCGAGGCTCCGGAAGTCGTCAGTCGTGTCAACACGCATCTGCGCCTGAGTCGTTTGCGACGCGAGTTGCTGGAAAAAAACCGTGCCCTGGAAGCGCGCACGACTGAGTTGACCGCCGAAATGGAAAAGCGCCGCCTGGTCGAATCAGCCTTGCAACGGGCCGATGAAAAGCTGGCCGTTATCTCGGACATGGAATCTTCACGTTGGAACCTGGACGGGCTGATCGGCGGCAGCCCCCAAATGCAAAAAATCGTTGAGGACATTTCCCGTCTGCACCATTTTTCCAACACCAGCGTCCTGATTACTGGAGAAAGCGGCACGGGCAAGGAACTCATCGCCCGCGCCATCCACTTCGGCGGCGCGCGGGCCAAAGCGCCTTTTGTCGCGGTCAATTGCGCGGCCATCCCGGCAGAACTGGCTGAATCGATGCTTTTCGGCCACGCCAAGGGCGCCTTTACCGGGGCCACCAACACAAGGAAAGGTTTTTTTGAAATGGCTGCCAGTGGGACGATTTTTCTCGATGAAATCGCCGACATGGCGCTTCCTTTGCAAGCCAAGCTGCTGCGCGTGCTGGAAGACTCGCTTGTGACGCCTGTGGGCATGTCCGAATCGGTCAAGGTGGACGTACGCGTGGTTTCTGCCAGCAATGCCAAACTGACCGAGCGCATCGCCGCCGGGGCGTTTCGCAAGGATCTCTATTTCCGTCTGGCGCGTTACACGGTGTGCGCACCTCCGTTGAGGGAGAGGCCGGAGGATATCGCGCTGCTGGCCCATCATTTTTTGCGAATCTTCTCAGCGGAGATGGGAATGAAGGCGCCCCTTCTGAACCAGGACGCGCTTCAGGCTCTGCAGGCTTACGACTTTCCGGGAAACGTCCGCGAACTGCGCAACATCATTGAGCGCGCCCTGATTGAATGCGGCGAGAGGGTGATCCAGGCGCGGCATTTGCGTTTCATGAGCCGGGCCGCGCCGCTGCTGCCGCCGGCCGCCGGCGCCAGGCGCCCCGTCTCGGCCGCCGCGCTGCCGCTCAATCTGGCCGAGGCGGAGGAGGTGCTTATCCAACGCGCCTTGCAAGAGACCGGCGGCAACATCGCCGACGCGGCGCGTTTGCTGGGAGTGCATCGCACGCGCATCTATCGCAACCTGGCGCGAGAGGAGACGCGTCCCGTGCGCGGCTGAAAAAGTGTTTCAAGTGTTTCAAGGGCGACGGTTGGAACAGTGGCGGAAGGCGGGGTTGCGGCCAGGAAGTTGACAAGACCCGGCAAAATCAAGGGGTTTCAGTGTGGCTCCGGGTTGGCACGCGGCAAGCTAGGGACAGTGCGGTCGAAAAACTCGAACCTAAACACAACCCTAAAAAAAAGACACTGAAAATGAAATTAAACGAACACCATAAATTGGCCGCCGCGCTGGCCGTCGCCCTTGCGCTGCTGGCCGTGAACTCGAGCCAGGCCCAAGACCCGCCTGGACTCAACCGGACGACTCCGCAACAGATGCTTGCCGCCACCAATTCACTCCCGCCCGCAGAGGTGCCTTCCCGCTTCCACGAACTGGTGAATTTGAATTTTGCCAGCGAATATGTCACCCCCAGAGGCATGATCGTTGACAACCAGGGGCTGTGCTTTCAACCCTTGCTCCTCACCCTCGCCAACCTTTATAAGTCCGACGGCTTCATCAACAGCCTCGACTGGGATGGCGGCGCCTGGGCCGACTTCAGCAGCGCGGGCGTTTCCGTCCACGCGGGGGCTTATGGGAACCATCCAAAAACCGACTTTGTAGAAATTGATCCCATCTTCGGCCTGAGCGCCGGCTTCGCCAAGAACTTCACTCTGGGCGTCACTTACACCGCCTTCGGCATGCAAGTTCTGGACATCGGAACTTCCCAACACCTGGAGACCAAACTCAGTTTCAACGACAGCAGCTATCTCGGCGCCTTCGCGCTGCACCCCACCCTCATCTTCTGGCAGGAGTTGGCAGATAAGGCCACCGACGCGGATCTTCCATACAAACTCTGGAAAGAGGGACTATATCCGGTTGCCCCCCGCGCAGGCGCCACGGATCCCGATCCCAATTCCAGCTTTTACTTCGATCTAGGCGTGGACCCTTCCTACACGTTCAAAAATGGGGTCAAACTGGAGGCACCTTGCCGCATGCTCGTGCCAGATGAGCGGTTTTACGGGGACTACTATGCCCGCAGTTCGTTTGTTGGGCTGTGGGAAGTCGGCGCCAAGGGTACCGTTCCCTTGAACTTCATGCCAGCGGGCTTCGGACATTGGAATTTTTTTATGGGGATCAAATTTCTTTACTTCGTGGACGACAATCTTGTCAACTTAAACACGTTTAACGCCACCCGGGGTCCAGCCCGCGATACGGTACAGGGTTTTAGCGGCGTCTCGCTCTTTTTCTGAACCGCTCAAGGATTTTGAAGCCCCAAAACAAATAGCTACTAAGAATATGTTACGCACATGTTCCATTTTATTGGCCGGCCTTGCCGCCGCCGCGATGACTTCCTCGGTCCCGGACGCGATGGCGGCCGACCAGGTGGTGATGGGTTTTATCTATGTCGGCCCCAAGGACGACTACGGCTACAATCAGGCTCATTCCGAAGGCTGCGCGGGAGTGCAGAAACTCCCCTGGGTCAAAGCCATCGAGGAAGCCAGCGTGCCGGAAACCACCTCCGTGCAGGAGACCATGCGCAACATGATCAACCAGGACGGGGCCCAAATTCTCTTTCCCACCTCCTTCGGCTACTTTGATCCGCATATTCTGAAAGTGGCCAGGCAAAATCCAAACGTGCAGTTCCTGCATTGCGGCGGGATGTACACCGAGGGCAAACATCCCAAAAACGTCGGCAGTTATTTCGGGTACATCGACGAGGCCGTCTATATCTCCGGGATTGTGTCGGGGCACTCGACCAAGTCCGGCAAACTCGGATTCATCGCCGCCAAGCCCATTCCGCAAGTGCTGCGCAATATCAACGCGTTCACTTTGGGAGCGCGCAGCGTCAATCCCAAAGCCACGGTGCAAGTCATCTTCACGGGCGATTGGTCCATGCCGGTCAAAGAGGCCGAGGCGGCCAGCAGCCTGATTGATCAGGGAGTGGACGTACTGACCTGCCATGTCGATAGCCCAAAAGTCATCTTGGAAACGGCCGAACGGCGCGGCATTTATGTTTGCGGCTACCACGCCAACGGCTCCAAACTCGCGCCCAAGGGCTACCTCACCGGGGCGGAATGGAATTGGACGAAGGTCTATTCTGATTACGCGCAAATGGTCAAAGACGGCAAAACTCTGGCTGGCGGCACCATCCCGCATCTCATCCGCGGCGGTCTGAAGGATGGCTTTGTCAAGTGTTCCGATTACGGTCCTGCCGTGGGCGATGACGCCAAGAAGGACGCGGAAGCGGCCAAAGCAAAATTCATGGATGGCAGCATGGTGATCTTCAAAGGTCCACTCATGGATAACACGGGCAAGGTCATTGTTCCCGACGGACAGGAATACAACCAAAAGGACATCGAACTGGAAAAAATGGGGTGGCTGGTCGATGGCGTCATTGGGAGCACCAAAAGCTAAAGGTCCTTGACGCCTTGAAAAGTTACCCGTAACGACCCCCATGCCTTCTTCCCAAGACACGCCTATGATGAGCGCCGCAGCGCAAACCCTCCCCGCCGAGTCGGCGCCAAAGGCGCCTTGGCGCTGGCGGACCGGCGCGGAGGCTGTCGTCATTCCCACCTGCGCGGTGGTGGCGGCCTTGATTCTTTTCGGCATCTTTTGTGAGTTTCAAGGCCGCAACGCTTTGAAGGTGTATGCCGCCATTTACAAGGCGGCCTACGGCAACTGGTATTCCTTTCAGAACACGCTGTTGCGGGCCGCGCCGCTCATGCTCACCGCGCTCTGCACAGCGTTGCCCGCGCGTCTGGGCTTGATAGTCATTGGCAACGAAGGCGCCTTGGTCGTGGGCGGGGTGGCCGCCACGGTCGCCGGTCTGGCCGTCCAATCCGCCCCCATGCCTGTGGTCATTGCGGTGATGCTGCTAGGTGGCATCGTCGGAGGCGGATTGTGGATCGGTTTTGTCGGCTTGCTCTATTACAAGCGCGGTGTCAACGAAACCATCAGCAGTCTCTTGATGAATTACATTGCCATCGCCTTCATGAACCATTTGGTCAACGGTCCGATGCGCGATCCCAGCAGCCTCAACAAACCCTCCAGCTTTCCCATTCCCGATGACAAAATGCTCCCCAGCATGGGCAACAGCAATGTGCATTACGGACTGATTTTCGGAATCCTCGTCTGCCTGATGGCGTGGGTTCTGATGGAGCACACCACCTTTGGTTTCAAAGTGCGCATGATTGGCGGCAACATCCGGGCCGCGCGCATGGCTGGGTTGCCCGTGGCGCGCATCGGGCTGATCATCTGCTTTCTGGCGGGCGCGGCGGCGGGTATCGCGGGCATGGTCGAGGTGGCCGCCGTCCAAGGCCGCGCCAACGAATCGCTAGCCGCCGGCTATGGTTACGCCGGAATCCTCGTCGCTTTTATCGCGCGACACCGCGGGCTTCCAATCATCCTCGTGGCGACGTTGTTGGGCGGCATCCTCGCCAGCGGCGGGATTTTGCAACGGACATTCACGCTACCCGACGCGACGATCCTTTTGCTGCAAGGAATTATTTTTCTTTGCATCCTGTTTAGTGATTCGCTTTACGGGCGGATTCCATTCTTCAAGGAGCCTGGCGCATGAGCAATTCATCGATTGGTTGGTGGGGAGTGGTCATTGGAGTTTTGGCCGGTTCGGTGCGCGGCGGCACGCCGTTTCTTCTGGTGAGCCTGGGCGAATGTCTCACCGAAAAAAGCGGCAAGATAAATCTCGGCCTGGAAGGCGTGCTCTTGATGGGGGCGATGAGCGCCTACGCCGTTTCCTACAAGACCGGCAGTTCGTTGTGCGGAGTCGCCGCCGCCGCGGGCGTGGGGGCCCTGCTGGGCATGATTCACGCCTTGATGGTGTCCCGCCCAAGAGTCAACGATATTGCCGTGGGCATTGCCATGCTCATCTTCGGCAGCGGCCTGGCCTTTTATCTGGGCAAGCCCTATATTGAACCCAGCGCGCCGCAATTGCCCGGCATTCCCCTCGGAGCCTGGAGCAGCGTGGCGCAAATCCGCGCCGCCTTAAGCATCAGTCCGTTGTTTGTTTTCGGTGTGGTGGTGGCGTTTCTGATGCACTGGTTTTTCCGATCCACCCGCTGGGGCATGCATGTGCGCGCGGTGGGCGACTCGCCCGCCGCCGCGCGCGCCATGGGGCTGTCCGTCGGCCGCACCCGTTTTCTGGCCATTGTTTGCGGGAGCGCGTTGGGCGGCATGGGCGGCGCGCACCTGTCGCTCTTTTATCCGGGAGCGTGGACGGAAAGGATATCGAGCGGCCAAGGTTTGATGGCGGTGGCGCTGGTCATATTCGCGCGCTGGAATCCGGTGCATTGCCTTTGGGCTTCGCTGCTTTTTGGGGGCGCGCAGTCCATCGGACCTGCCCTCCAGGCGGTCGGCATCAGCACCGGCTATTATTTGTGGAACGCCTCGCCTTACATCCTGACCTTGCTGGTAATGATGGCGACATGCTCGACCAAACGCACCCTAGTCGGCGCTCCCGGAGCGCTCGGAACATCCTCATGAGCGACCTGCCCCGCCACGTCCACGCCGACCCTTATCCCTGGCCGTTCAATGGCGACTTGCGGCCTCAAAACACGGTCTTGCTGGTCATTGACATGCAGACCGATTTTTGCGGGCCGGGTGGCTATGTGGATAAAATGGGCTACGACCTTTCGCTCACGCGCGCTCCCATAGGCCCAATCCAGAAGGTGATGGAGGCCGCGCGGAGAAAAGGATTCCATATCATGCACACACGCGAGGGGCATCGGGCCGATTTGTCCGATTTGCCGGAGAACAAGCAGTGGCGCAGCCGGCGCATCGGCGCGGGCATTGGCGATGCCGGTCCTTGCGGGAAAATCTTGGTGCGGGGCGAGCCGGGCTGGGAAATCATCCCGGAATTGGCGCCGCGGCCGGGAGAAACGATTATTGACAAACCTGGCAAAGGTTCATTCTATGCCACTGACCTGGATCTCTTGCTTCGGCGCAACGGCATTCAAAACATCGCCCTGGCCGGCATCACCAC
>PLIU01000416.1:0-9960 GCA_003140095.1 Verrucomicrobiales bacterium
GCTGAATGCCAACGATGAGGCTGGAGCCTTCCTCAAGCCATTTCGATTTGCGCCTTTTGCTCTGGTTTTTCGCTTTGGTGGGCAGAGTATGACCTGCGCGCATGATCGATCCCCCTGATCGCGAACTGGCCGTTTTTAGCGCTGCCCGGCGCTTGCCGCCCAGTGAGCGCGCGGCGTTTCTTGACGACGCTTGCGCTGGCGACCCCGCCCTGCGCCAGCGCGTCGATGAACTCCTTCAGGTCGGCGAAAAAGCCGGCGCCTTCCTCCAAAAGCCGGCCGCCGCTCCGCCAGGACCGGGCGGGACCATCCGTGTGACGGCCTTTTCCGTCGAAAAACTCGGTGACCGTGTCGGCAGGTATAAGATCCTCCAACAAATCGGCGAAGGCGGTTGCGGCGTGGTGTACATGGCCGAGCAGGAGGAACCTGTGCGACGCCGCGTGGCACTGAAAGTCATCAAGTTGGGCATGGACACTAAAAGCGTGATTGCCCGATTTGAGGCGGAGCGGCAGGCGCTGGCGCTGATGGACCATCCGAACATCGCCAAGGTGCTGGATGCCGGCGCCACGGAAACTGGCCGGCCTTATTTCGTCATGGAATTGGTGCGCGGCATCAAAATCACCGACTACTGCGACCAGAACAATCTTTCCACCCGAGCTCGTCTCGATCTTTTCATGCAAGTCTGCCGCGCCGTGCAGCACGCGCACCAAAAGGGCATCATTCATCGGGACATCAAGCCCTCCAACATCCTGGTCACCATGAGCGACGGCGTGCCCATGCCCAAGGTCATTGACTTCGGCATTGCCAAAGCGACGCAGGGAAAACTGACCGACCACACACTTTTCACCGCCTTCGAGCAATTCATCGGCACGCCTGCTTACATGAGTCCGGAACAGGCCGAGATGAGCGCGCTGGACATTGACACGCGCAGCGATCTCTACAGCCTGGGCGTTTTGCTTTATGAACTTCTGACGGGCAAAACGCCATTCGACGCCGCCGAGTTGATGCAAGCAGGGCTGGACGAAATGCGCCGCCAAATCCGCGAAAAAGAGCCGGCGCGTCCGTCCACCCGGTTGAGCACGATGCTGGCGGCCGACTTGACGAATGTGGCCGCGCATCGCCAGTCCGCGGCGCCCAAACTCATTCACTTGGTGCGGGGCGATCTGGACTGGATCGTGATGAAGTGTTTGGAGAAAGACCGCACACGCCGTTACGAAACAGCCAGTGGTTTAGCCTCCGACATTCAGCGACATATCAACCACGAACCGGTCGTGGCGAGCCCGCCGAGCAATCTCTACAAATTCCAGAAACTGGTTCGGCGAAACAAGCTGGCTTTCCTTGCCGCCACGGCCGTGGCCGCCGCGCTCATCATTGGCTTGGGTGTGTCCACCTGGATGTTCATTCGGGAGAGGAAAGCACATCAGCAGACTACGGCTGCCGAACGCGAGCAAAGCCGTTTGCGCGAAGCCGCCCAACAGGCCCAAATGCAAGAGACCTTGCTCCGCCGTCGGGCTCAAACCGAAGAGCTTGCCGCGCGGCAAAAGGCCTACGCCTCGGACATGAATGTGGCGTTTCAGGCATGGGAGAAAGGCGACCTCAGCCGCATCGACCGATTGCTGGATGATCACCGTCCCAGCCCGGGTGAAGAGGACCTGCGCGGTTTCGAGTGGTTCTATTTGTGGCGCTTGTGTCATTCCGATCAACTCACTTTGCGCGGGCACCATTCGCTGATCCGCGCGGTGGCTTTTTCTCCAGATGGCCGGCTACTGGCCACGGCGGGAGACGATTCCACCGCTCGAATTTGGGATGCCCGCACGGGAAAAGAGTTGCTCGTCCTTGGCGGTCACACCGGCGTTGTCGCCACTCTCGCGTTTGCTCCTGATGGGAAAATTCTGGCGACCGGCGCTGGCGACAAAGACGTGATCTTGTGGGATACGCAAACAGGCGAAAAATTAGCCATTCTCCGAGGAAACAAAGATGGCGTCAGCGCGCTTGCCTTTGGGCCGAATGGGAAATGGCTGGCTTCCGCGTCCGGCACGCTGACTGACGGCGGTGACCGTAACCCCTCAGATAGATACGTGGACACTATGCCACTGCCTTCCGAGGTCAAACTGTGGGACCTTGCCACCCGGCAATCAACCCTCACATTCACTGGCCACACCAAGAGCATCCTTTCCCTGGCTATTTCGCCAGACGGCCAGCGGTTGGCCACCGGCAGCGCCGATGGCACCGTCAGGCTTTGGGATATCACGACGAAACAAATGCAAACGAATTTAAACCAATTCAGTGGACCGATTTTCGCAGTGGCCTTTTCGCCCGACGGCCACTCCTTGGCGGTCGGCGGCGGAAATCCCTTCCGGCAGCAAGCCGAGCTGAAGATGTTGGATTTGGAGACTTTCACGGATCGAATGACCTTCAAAGGCCACCAGGGGCCTGTCTTTGCCCTGGCTTTTTCTCCGAACGGCCACACGCTCGCTTCGGGTGGGTTGGACCAAATCGTAAGGTTCTGGGATGTCGTCACCGGGGATCAAGCGCGATCCATCCAAGGCCATCGCGCGCCTATCTGGTCTCTGGCTTGGGATCCGGACGGTTAGAGAATCGCCAGCGCCAGTTGGGACCAAACGGTGAAGGTCTGGGATGCAATCAATCCGCAGGGCCAGATGGTTTTTCCCGGCTCGTCTGGCTATTCCGCCTGTTTTTCTCCAGATGGAAAGTATTTGATCCTGGGAGGGGGCGGGCATTTGGAAGTACGTGAAGTCGGTACCACGAATTCGCCCTACCTCGTGCCGAATTACAAAGCAGGCGATATGCTTGTAGCCATATCGCCCGACGGATTTACCCTGGCCTCGGTGGCTGGCGATGCGACGATTACACTCTGGGAGGTGGGAACTTGGCGACGGCTGGCTGCGCTCCGAGGTTCCACGGGTAAAATTTGGAATTTGGTCTTTTCTCCAGATAGCCGCACTTTGGCTTCCAGCGACCACACCAATGTGCGGCTATGGGACATCGCCAAGCGGGCGGAGCGGGCCGTCTTCCAACCAGGAATCAAGGATGTGATAGCTGGACTCTTTTTCACGCCGGACGGGCGGACTCTCATCACCAGCGGCGTGTTGGCAGACGACGGCGTCTTCTTGGATGCCACAACTGGCGAGGTGCAAAAAAGCTTCTCCGGGTCCAGCCTCGCGTTGTCTCCAGACGCTCGCTACTTGGCGGTGGAACGGTCGGGATTGGGGTTGTTGGACCTCAAAACCATGGAATTGAAATGGCTGGTCAACGCGCATCGCGCCAGGATATGGTCGGCCCAGTTTTCGCCTGATGGCAAGACGTTGGCGACGGCGAGTTGGGATGGCACGGCTAAACTTTGGAACGTGGCCAGCGGTCAGGAAATGTTCGCCCATCCAGCGCCCGGAGTCGTCTGGCGCGCCGTTTTTTCTCCAGACGGAAAATGGTGGTCGATTGGCAGTGGTTCACAGCGACAGGGCGAGGTGGCGCTATTCCATGGCGCGACCATGGCCGAAGTCGAGGCGGCCGATTCGCCCGCTATCGACGTTCAGCCCGTCAGTCAGAGCGCCACTGAAGGGAGGAACGTGGCGTTTCGAGTCTTGACCACCGGCACCCCACCGCTCTTCTACCAATGGCGCAATGACGCCGGCAATTTGCCCGGACAGACGAATGCCACGCTGCTCTTGACTAGCGTCACCGCAGCGGACACGGGGCATTACTCGGTCCTGGTCACCAACGCGGTCGGTTCCGCCACCAGCAGCGGCGCTCAGTTGAATATCGTCAGCGTGCGCGAGGTGACGATCGCGGAAATCAACTTTCAGAACCGGCAGCCCGCCTGGTCCAACGCCTACACTTATTGTGAAAGCCCAGTGCTGCTACCGACCAGCATCACGGAAATGCAAGGCGCGGGCATGGGCGGCGCGACTGCGCTTGTCATGAGAGCCGACGGCTCCGGTTTCACCAACAACATGGTCCAGGACAACAGCGGATTCGGAGTGGCCTTGGGCGCGTTGGCCGGCAGAACCAATGGGATCAACACGACAAATTTGAGTTTGTACAAGCTCTACGCCACCATTAAGACGGCTGGGCTAATTGGCAAAAGCGGTCTCGGACGCATTCAATGGGAGTTCATGGCGAGGCAAACGAACCGGTCCGTCCTGGGTCTATACGTGCCCGCCACATTCACCGCCAACTACCAAGTATACTCCTTTTTTCTGAGCGACGCCATCGTCGCAGAATACGGCGGCGGTTCTTGGAGCAAGTTCACCGAGGAGTTCGATCAGATTGACAGCCTTCAGTTCAGGGTGGTGGCCGATCAATGGCTGAGCCAATATGGCGCGGACGCGGCCAATGCCTTTTACATTAGCAATGTCAAGTTCGTGCGTCTGGTGCCGACGACCCCGGCGCCCCCAAGTGGTGTGGCCAACAATCCCGGCATCCTGACGCACTAAGCTCTGGCCGGATGGCGGCTTGACTTCCTATCAACGGATGTTCGTTCACAATTGGACTCCAATCGCGCTCATTTCTTCTCCGCCGCGGCTACCGGGGGACAACTTGTATGGAAAGGCCCCGTTGCTTTCGATGGCTGACTTCGTAGTGTTGTCGGTCAATTGTTTCATAATTTTCATTGTTTACGCAGGCGAATCAGTTCGCTCATTACTCATCAATGCGGAATATCGGGGAAGATGGCGTAAATTTTTTTAAATACACTTTCGGCAGGGGGTCGAGGAATTGCTGAATGCCAACGATGAGGCTGAGCTTTCCTCAAGCCATTTCGATTTGCGCCTTTTGCTCTGGTTTTTCGCTTTGGAGGGCAGAGTATGAACCGCGCGCATGATCGATCCCCCTGATCGCGAACTGGCCGTTTTTAGTGCCGCCCGGCGCCTGCCGCCCAGTGAGCGCGCGGCTTTTCTTGACGACGCTTGCGCTGGCGACCACGCCCTGCGCCAGCGCGTCGATGAACTCCTTCAGGCCGGCGAAAAAGCCGGCGCCTTCCTCCAAAAGCCGGCCGCCGCTCCGCCAGGACCGGGCGGGGCCATCCGTGCGACGGACTTCCCCGCCGAAAAACTCGGCGACCGCGTCGGCAGATACAAAATCCTGCAACAAATCGGCGAGGGCGGTTGCGGCGTGGTCTTTATGGCCGAGCAGGAAGAGCCAGTGCGACGCCGGGTCGCCTTGAAGGTCATCAAGCTGGGCATGGACACCAAAAGCGTCATCGCCCGCTTCGAGGCCGAGCGCCAAGCGCTGGCCATGATGGACCACCCGAACATTGCCAAAGTGCTGGACGCCGGTGCCACTGAAACCGGCCGGCCTTATTTCGTCATGGAACTGGTGCGCGGCATCAAAATCACCGATTACTGCGACCAGAACAATCTTTCCACCCATGAACGGCTTGCTCTCTTCATGCAAGTCTGCCGCGCCGTGCAACACGCGCACCAAAAGGGCATCATTCATCGGGACATCAAGCCCTCCAACATCCTGGTCACCATGAACGACGGCGTGCCCATGCCCAAGGTCATTGACTTCGGCATCGCCAAAGCCACCCAGGGAAAATTGACCGATCATACTCTTTTCACCGCCTTCGCGCAATTCATCGGCACGCCCGCCTACATGAGTCCGGAGCAGGCCGAGATGAGCGCGCTGGATATTGACACGCGCAGCGACATCTACAGCCTGGGCGTTTTGCTCTACGAATTGCTGACCGGCCAGACACCTTTTGACCCCAAAAAGTTGCTGCAAGCCGGCCTGGATGAAATCCGCCGCACGATTCGGGAACAGGAGCCGGCGCGGCCCTCGACCTGTTTGAGCAGGATGCTGGGAGCGGATCTGACGGCCATAGCCAGGCACAGGCAAGTCGAACCGCCCGGCCTGATGCATTTGGTGCGCGGCGACCTGGATTGGATCGTGATGAAAGCGTTGGAAAAAGACCGTTCCCGCCGTTACGAGACTTCCAACGAGTTGGCGCGAGACATCCAGCGCCACATAAAGGATGAACCTGTGCTGGCCCGATCACCGAGCAAGCTCTACCTTTTCCAAAAATTGGTGCGTCGGAACAAGTTGGCTTTTACGGCTGCGGCAGTCGTCAGCGCCTCGCTCATCCTTGGCATGGGCGCGGCGTCAGTGGCGGTGTTTCGCATTAAGCAAGCCAAGGATGAGGCGACGGGAAAACTCAGGATTGCTTACCTGGCCCAAGCCCGGGGACTGAGGACCAGCGGGGGTGCCGGGCAACGGTTTGCAAGTTTGGAGGCCGTACGGAAGGCGGCTGAAATTCAGCCCGATCTGGAGGCTCGCAACGAAGCCATCGCCTGCCTGGCCGTGTCCGACCTGCGCCTGTCAAAGGAGACCACCCTCAACGGACGCCTCTGGAACCGGCTGGCAGATGTTGACTATAACTTTGAGCGTTATGCCATGGAGGACGAAAACGGCAGCATCAGCATCTGCGCGATGACCAACAATCGCGTTTTGGCCATCTTGCCCGCTCCTGGCTTGACCTTGGTTTGGATTCATGGATTCAGTCCCAACTCGCGCTATCTGCGGGCGCGCTACAATGACGACCAGGAAGCGCCCATTGAATGGATTTGGGATTTGGACCGGCAAAAGCCGGTGCTCAAGGATCTGCCGGGCGGTTTGGCGACCGACTTCAGTTCCGACAGCCGCTTTGTTGCGGGTTGCCATCTGGACGGGACGTTATCCATTTACGAGCTTGGTTCCGGCAAAGAACTCAAACGGCTTCCAGGCCACCGGACGTACAATCACTTGATGTTGGATCCCAGCAATAGCCGCCTGGCTTGTTCCAGTGGGGACTATTCCAACGTCGAAATTCGCGAAGTTGAATCGGGCCGGAGTATTCTAACCTTGCAATGTCCAGCCCCGGTGAACGCTGTGGCCTGGAGTCCCGATGGCAAGCGCTTGGCCACCGCCTGTCGAGACTGCCGCATTTATCTATGGGAAATGGAAAACGGCCAGCCACTGGCGACTCTGACAGGACACGACCAGCGAATCAGGGACTTGACGTTCAATCACCAGGGCAATCTGCTCGCCAGTACGAGCGATGAGGGCATCTTTCGGCTATGGAACGCCTATACCAGTCGCCAGGTTGCGAGCTGCTCCGGGACCAGTTGGTTTGTCCGATTCAGCCCGGATGACCGCTATTTGGGAGTCCAGGAGGAGAATTCCCGACTCGGATTGTTGGAAGTGGCCAGCAGCCGGGAATGCCGCCTGCTCTACGCCCCTCGCATCAACAGCGAAAACTCGGGGCCTGAGTTTAGCGCTGATGGTCGCATCCTGGCCGTGGGCACCGGCGACCGGGTTGCTTTTTATGATGTTTTTTCCGGCCAACAAATCGCCTCCTTGGCTTTGGCGTATTGTGACACCCACATTTTTCATCCGGACGGGCGGACCTTGATCGTTATCGACCGGGCGGGGGGCGTGCGCTTGCGCTCACTGGAACGTGTCGGTGATTCAGCCGCCTCCGCCTTCGTGCTCCACAAGCCGCGTCCATTCTACGATGCGCAAATGCTGCGCGAGGCGGCTCTCTGCCAGGATGGCCGGCATCTGGCCGTGACGCATGAAACGGCAGGCGAGTCTTACATATTTGACTTGCGGCACCCGGCCGCGAAAGTGGTGTTGCGCGGCCATCCGCTGGTCGATTACATCGCTATCAGTCCGAATGCCCGCTGGGCGGCCACTGGCTCATGGCACAACTCCTTGGTCAAGGTCTGGGACGCCACTTCGGGCGATTTAATATGCACGTTGCCCATGCCGCACAGAGCCAGAGTCACCTTCAGTCCGGATGGTCATTGGCTGGCGACCAGTTCGATCTCCTACCAACTCTGGGAAGTGGGTTCATGGCAGCGTAAAGGTCCGCCCATTCCCGGCTACCCTGACCCTATCTTCAATTGTGCGGCCTTTTCCCCGGATGGAAGGATGATGGCCATCCTCACCGAAGGACGCAAGGTTGAGCTACTGGAGACCTCGACGGCCAAGCCTCTGGCCACACTGGAAGCGCCGGCAGCCAGCGGCATCGCCAAACTCCAATTTAGTCCGGACGGCAGCCAACTGGCCGCGGCGGGTTATGGCGTGCAACTCCAGCTTTGGGACTTGCGCTTGCTGCGCCAGGAATTGGAAAAAATGCATCTCGACTGGGACTTGCCGCCCTTTCCCCCCGTCAGCATTACGGCTGCCGCGGGTCCGGTCACATTGGAATTGGAATCGGACGTCTCCAGCCAGCCCCCGGCTCCCAAGTCAACGAACCCACCGCCTCTTGCATTTTAACGCGCTCCGGGCCCGATTTGTTCCGGATGCGCGGCGTTACCCGCGTTCGATGAAATTAACTTGCGCCTTCGCTCGCGGCATTTCGCATTGTCTGGCGGTGGGCGAGTTCGCCCTGAAACAGAAACTTAAACCCGGCGCCGAGCGCACAACCAAAAAGAGTAAAAAATGAAGAATCAATTAAGATTAACAAACCTCATGCCCAGCCCCGGCCGATTTGGCGTGGCTTTGGCGGGTCTGATGCTGCTGGCGATGGCAGATTCAGCTTCGGCTGAGGAAGTTCTCCCACCGTCAGCGCTGCCTTATGACTTGAGTTACGAGGAATGGTCGGCCAAGTGGTGCCAGTGGAATTTTGGGCAAGATACCAACCACGCGGAATGGGTGGGCTGGTCCGGCGTCTGCGAGGGACCGGGCAGCCGCGTGCGGTTTCTGGCCGGAGCGCCCGGACAAATCACCGTGACCCGCAAAATCACCATCGACGTCCAGACGCCGTTGTTCTTTCCGATTGTGAGCACGACGGATGATAACACCGCCTGCCCCATATCCGACTTCACTACGAATACACCGGCGGAACTGGCTGCCGCGGCCGCGGCGAATTGGAGCGCCGTCACCGTGACCACTTGCGCCATTGATGGAGTTGCGGTCGCCGGCCTGGAGAATCCGGCCAGCACGGATTACCTCGTGGTGTCCCCGCCTTTCAGCTACACCACGGCCAAGGAAGGCGGCGCTCTTGGGGTCATCGAAGGTGAATACTGCATCCCGGGTGGAACGACCATTTATCCCGCGGTGGCGGAAGGTGTGTATCTCATGCTGTCTCCCTTTTCGCCAGGCAAACACACGATTCACAACACCGCGGTCGTCGGCCCTGTCAGTGCGCCCTATTTCACGCAAGACATTACCTATGACATCACGGTCATTCGGCCCTGATCACGACGGCACGTGAACAACCAGGCCAGAGCGGTTCGACCGGCCCTGATCCTGTGGAAATCCTCCACAACATCAGGGCGTTCCGCCCTCACTAAGCGATGTATTCTCTGTCGCAACGTAGCGGAATCTGGTAATGGTCGCTGGTTGAGCGACATTACCCGCATTCTTGAGTCCATCGAGCACGGCGACCCCAAAGCCGCCGACGAACTTTTGCCGCTGGTCTATGAGGAACTGCGCAAGCTGGCGGCGTCGAAAATGGCCCGCGAAGCGCCCAACCAGACTCTGCAGCCCACCGCGCTGGTGCATGAGGCCTGGTCGCGTCTGGTCGGCGATGGCAACCCGCAATTTGCCAATCGCGCTCATTTCTTCTCCGCCGCGGCCGAAGCCATGCGCCGAATTCTTATTGACACCGCTCGCCGCAAACGCGCCCTGCGGCACGGCGGCGGCCGGCAGCGCGTGGACCTGGGCGGTATTTTGGAATTGGCCGCGCCGGCTGACGACGACGAACTCCTGGGCGTCAATGATGCGCTGGACAAACTCGCCCTCCAAAACAAAGTCGAAGCCGAATTAGTCAAGCTGCGCTATTTCGTCGGCATGACCCTGGAGGAAGCCGCCGTCGTTTTGGACATTTCCGCCCGCACCGCCGATAACTACTGGGCTTACGCCCGAGCCTGGTTGTTCCGCGAGATGACGAAATCCAATCAGAAAGATACATAACGACGCCTTTACAAAAGGCCGCCCTGCCTTCCGCCGCCCAATTTC
>PLIU01000416.1:10011-11539 GCA_003140095.1 Verrucomicrobiales bacterium
GCGTAATCGCGCACGCGCCGCAACAGGTTATTGGCGATGCGCGGGGTGCCGCGGCTGCGCCGGGCGATTTCCATCGCGCCGGGCGCTTCCAGACTGACGGCCAGCAAATTGGCCGAACGGAGCAGGATTTGCTGGAGTTGTTCGGCATGGTAATAATCCAGCCGCTCGCGAATCCCAAAGCGCGTCAACAACGGCGCCGTCAGCAGACCGCTGCGGGTGGTGGCGCCGATGAGCGTGAAGCGCGGCAGCGACANNAATCTTCCATCGCCGGGTAAAGATATTCCTCGATGCTTTTTTGCAGGCGGTGGATTTCATCGATGAAGAGAACGTCGCCCTCCTCCAAATTGGTAAGCAAACCGGCCAGGTCGCCGGCCTTCTCGATGGTCGGGCCGCTGGTGCATTTGAGGTTGGAGCCCATGCTTTTGGCGATGATGTGGGCCAGGGTGGTTTTGCCCAGGCCGGGCGGGCCGCTGAAGAGCAGATGATCCAGCGCTTCGCCGCGTTGTTTGGCGGCTTGGACGGCGATTTCCAGCCGTTCCTTGATCTTGGGCTGGCCGACGAACTCGGAAAAGAGCGAAGGCCGTAGCGTCATTTCCAACGCGGCGTCCGGCTTGGCCAACACATCCGAGATCTTGCGCTCCGCCATGTCCGTGCAGGATGGGCAAGGGCGCGCGGAGCGACAAGGGAAAACTGGAGGGCGTAAGAGAAAGCCCCGATTCTCCGTGATTTGAGCTTCCGGCAGGTTCGCAGCCAGCATGTCCAGGACCTCATTGAACGCCGGCTTTTTCGTCGTCGATCAATGCTGAGAGTTTCCAAATAACCGCCGCGGGCCTGCGTCCCGCCTGTTCATGACCCGCCTGCGGAGTGAAATCGAGCTGCGGAAAAAGCGCCGCCAAGCGGCCTCAGCCGACCTCCCGGCAGAGGCGGGGCCGAGGGCGAAATGCGGTTATTTTGAGCAGGCCGACGAACTCGGAAAAGAGCGAAGGCCGCAATGTCATTTCCACGGCGGCGTCCGGCTTGGCCAACACATTCGAGCAAAATGATTCTGTTCGAGCTTGAATCCGCCTTCGGCTGCGGTTACGATACCGGCGTGATTGCGACCAGCTATCGTTACATCGTGCAAAGGCGCGGCGTCCGCTCCGGCCGTCCGATCGTCGAGGGCACGCGGATCGGAGTGCATGACGTTGTGGCGATGACCAAAACAGGGGCGTCGGTCGATGAAGTGGTGGCCAGTTTTCCCAGGTTGACACGCGCCCAGGTGTATGAATGCCTGGCTTATTACGAGGACCACCAAAGCGATCTTGATCCTCTGATCGCCGCGCAGACAGCATCCCTCGACGAGTGAGATTCCTGTTCGATGAGGATGTGCCGATTGAGGCTGGCGAAAGGGGAAGGTGCAACAGCCGCAAAAAGGCGTAAAAAGCCCAGAAGATATTATGGTTGTGCGACTTAGGTGCCGTTTTTGCGGTTATAGCGTTGCGGGGCGAGAATCAAGCCGGATCATGGTCAAGGTGAATCAAACCAAATC
>PLIU01000390.1 GCA_003140095.1 Verrucomicrobiales bacterium
TCCCAGATGAAATGGCCCTGGGGGAAAGGTTACAGGCGCCCGCGCATGGGACTGAAAATGCTAAAACGCCGTTTTTGCCGCTTTTTGCTTTTGGCCATCATCACGGCTTTCCCTCTTAAATTCAACGGTTTTCCACCTTTTTCAGCTTTTGCCGCGGCTGACGGCTCTTGGCGAAAAAAAGGCCGCCAGGGATTCAAAAAGGGCTGCAGGGCTGCAATGAAACAGGTTGTCTTTCGTCCGAACTCGGCGTAGGCTCACCGCTTCGGCAGGCGAATCAACTGGCCGCCGCTGCCCAGGATTCACCAGGTCGCCGGCGGCTGCGCGCGCTGGGCAAGCTTCGTTGAGCCTCCGTCTTTATATGGATGTCCACGTTCCGGCGGCAATCACCCTTGGGCTGCGTCGGGGTGAAGTGGATGTATTCACCGCCCAAACCGACAATGCCGGGCGGGTCTCCGATGATGTGTTACTGGAACGCGCTAATCGCGTTGCAGTTTACACGGGCAAGATCACCCAGATCAAAGAGTTCACGCCAGCGATGACAGCGGCGTGGGACTGGCAAAATACCTTGCGAACAACGCTCGTGCGGCTATAGTTGGGTGGATGACGAATGCGGTTCAATCCCCTCCGATCCCCTTGCACGGCGCTCCGCTCTGGCCGCTGTCCGTGGCCGCGTATCGCGTCCTGAGCGAGTCGGGCCTGATTCCCAAGAACACCGAACTTCTCTACGGGTTCGTTTACACGAAAATGTCAAAATCACCCCTTCACAGTGCTTTGGTTCGGCGGCTGGCACGGTTGCTGAACCAGGCCCTGCCGCCTGGTTATTTCGTCGATAGCGAGCAACCGATCGCGTGCAAGGACTCGGAGCCGGAACCGGACCTTGCGGTTCTGCACGGAGCCGAGGAGGACTTTTGGAATCCGCACCCGGACACCGCCGAGTTTGTGGTCGAAGTCTGTATTACCAGCCATGATTACGACCGCTCGAAACTGCGCGCCTACGCCGGCGCGGCGGTGAAGGAATGCTGGCTGATCCTCGGCCCGGAGAAGACGATCGAAGTTTATCGGCAGCGCAAGGATGGCCAATTCACCGAGCACACCCTGCACGGCCCGGGCGGCACACTAACCAGCGCGGCGTTGCCGGGATTCACGCTGTCCCTGGACGCTTTCTTCGCCGAATAAGCTTCCGCGTCATGAAGGCAAAAAGACCAAGGTTGAATTTCAAGTATGGCCACATGAAACGATTGAAGGCCGGATCTCTCTTCGCTCCTGGGTAGCGTGATCGCCGGCACCTCAGCCGGGGCCACCATCATGGGCGATTATTTGGTGCGCGGAGTAGTCGCTGGCCCGGAGATTGTCCTGTCCCCGGAATCCGAACATTAACATGGCTTCGGTTTTCTTCGTCATTCCGCCATCGATCAGCACATTAATACCCGAAATCGATGGGACGACCTTACGCCGGTCATCAAGAAGTATCCGGATCTATTGGGCATCGGTCTGTCGGAGGGCACCGCTATCATCGTCACCGGAGATCGTTTCGAGGTGATGGGAAAATGGAAAGTAGCCGTCCACGACAACGCCCGGCTCTACCAGCCTTGGCAAAAACCTTACTTCGTCCTGGAGGCGGGCGACGTGTTTAACATAAAACACGGGTGGTCGAAAAATATGGCAATGGCAATGAACCGCAGTCCGTCATTCCGATTCAACGAGGACCTTGAGCGCTGGCCCAGGCCACCGGCGGATCGGCTTTGTTGAGCATTCTAGTATTTCATTCATCGCTCGTGCTTGGACGCGCCTATGTTCCTTGGACGAACCGGAAGCGGGACGTTGCCAATTTCGATGTGGCCGGCCGGCACTTGAAACCAGGGTTCACGCCGGTTGCGCCGCGCTTCAATTAACTCCTTAAAGGCCGTGGTGTCGGTGCGCATGATCTCCAGGTCGCTGCGTTCGGCTTCCGGCACGTCGGCGGCGACTCGGATGGACTTGATGGGCAGCCGTTGCTCCGGCTTCTCGTAAAAGCCCAACGCACCCGTGCCGCGCGGCAGCGCGGAAAGCAGTTCCATCCCCTGCACAACACGGCCAAGGAGGGTGACGTTCCGATCCAGGTGCCTTGGAGCGTGCCCGATCACGACATACAACTCGGTGCCGCCACCGCTGTCCGGGGCGTTGTCGCGTCCGGCGCCGACCATGCCGTAACAATGCACCAGCCACATCTTGCCGCTGTGCCGGTCGCGCGCCACGGGAAAGCCACCGGAGAATCCGACCTCAGGGGCGTACACATCTTTGTCCGGCAACGGCGTAAAGGGCAGATTGGGATCGAATGCGCGGTCGAATTCAGCCGCCAAGGTGGCGCGGGCGTGCTGGATTTTGCGCGCCAGCTCCGGCTTTTCCGCATTGGGATCCGCCCACTGCGCCACGTAGTTGTCTTGCACGCGGACGATGGCAAGGCCGTCATAATACCGTTCCCTTGCTAGCGCCTTCACATTGGCGACATGTCGCGGAGCGAAGGCAGGAGCCAACTCGATGACAACCCGGCCACTGGCGAACTCGAGGTAAAGTGTGTTCTCAGGGTCGAGAGGCCGCCAATCCGCGGGTGTGGAATTCGAGAGCACCTCGGCCATGATCGGCGGCTTGGGCTTGGCTGTATCTGGAGAAGCCAGCAGGCGGCCAGAAACCAGGATTGCCACCACCGTGAAGCCAAATATTTTATGGAGCCGGGTCACACTTTAATTGTGACAGTTTTAATGACTCTTACAAGTCAAACCAACGCTGGTTCCGGGAATCCGCAGGGTCATTTCATCTGGAT
>PLIU01000157.1 GCA_003140095.1 Verrucomicrobiales bacterium
GAATCCGCCAAGTCGGGCTAACGGCCTGTTCACGGTATTGATTGATTTTGGCCCTGGCGTGGTCCGAATTCTAAAGTACCGCCGTCCAGGGCTACTTGTTCGTGCTGGCAGCATTGGTATCGGTGAGCGGGGCGGGCGTTTTGCCCAAGGGGGTTTTCCAGTCTTTGGTCCATCCGCGAAGGATCCCCATGTCCCAGATGAAGGCGAAAAACCACGCCACGATCAGCACCACCACCACTATTTTGGGCAACACCGCCGACTTTTCAGCGTAGCGGTCGTGGATATCTATCGTTGACCCTGGCGGCAGTTTGGCAATGTCCGTCAGCCTCGTTCCAAAGGGCACGTTGATGCGGGCGGTGGAGTTGATGGCCCAACCGTTGGCGTCCAGAATTGGTCCCAAGTTGCGCCGGCGCAGTTTGACGAAAGCCAGCAAGACCGAAGGCCCGGAAATAATGAGCATGATGCCGCAGACCAGCAGCGGAAGTTGCCAGGCCGCGAATTTGCCCAGGAACGCCAGAAAAGTCGTGAAGGCCGCCGCCAGGCTGCCGACGGCCACGCTGATCAAGGCCACCACACTGGGATCGAACTTCAGCTTCGCCGGCGCGGCGCTCGGGACGCCCGCGGCCAACTGCGCCGTGGTTGCGGAATCGGCGGCGGAAGCGCGTTTGGACACCTGTTCCTCGATCAGGCGAACCACCTTCTTGTAGGGCGACCAGAAGGCCTCCCGCAGGCTGATCGGGTTGGGTAGGATTTTCGTGATGGTCGCGTCGTAATCCCTTCCTTTGCGGTCGTAGAAAACTCCGTTGCGGCCCACCATCAGATTTTCGTCGTCTCCCTGCGAGAAAACGGCCACGATGCTCAACTTCTCACCGGTTCCTTTGCGCGCGCAATCCGCGTAAGCCAGGAATGCGCCGGCCAAGCCCGCCATCACCGAGTGGCGTCCGGCGTCGTCCACGCTCAGGCACAGATGGCACGAGCGGTGGTCCAGATAAAGCATGCCCGTCTGGAAAATGGCGGGAGCATCGCCGGCGTAAAGATTTTTGAAGTTGACAAAGTTGATGCACAACTTGTGCAGGTCGCGCACAAAACGAATGAGCTTCTCGATCCCGGCGATGGCCCCGGCCTGGCGCTCGAACGACCGGTCGCGCGCCAGCAGCGCATCGATGTCCCCGCGCGCCGATCCGGCCAGAAGCTGCCGCACGCGGGCCACGCCCAGCTTCCCGGCCGCCGCGCCCGCCTGGGCCGCCTGCCAGGCGGCGAACGGGGCGAGGCGCGCCTGCACCGCAGCCCATCCGGCTTCTGTCAACTCTAATGTATCCCCCAGCAACGGCTGCACGGCTGCTTCGCGCATGGCGGCCAGGGTCGCGGCATGGGCGGGATTGACCGCGCCCTGCAAGGGCAGCGGTTTGCCGGCGGCGGCCTCTGCCAGCGGGAAGCCCGCCAATTCGCTGGCGTTAATGCTGATGTCCCTGATCAGGATGGGTGCGTAATCCTCCTCCTTACGATTGAGCACTGCGGCGATGCGGGCATCGAAGGCGGCCAAGCGGCAGCGGCCAAAAAAATCATCGACTTTCACCTGGGCCGCCTTGACGGCCGCCGCCGCGGCGGCTGTTTTTTCGCCGAGCGGCAAAATGCCGGCGTCCTTCTCCGCCGCCTGCCACCAGGCGTCGAATTCGGCGCATTGGGCGAAAAAGGCGTCCGCCTTGGACTGGTCAATGCCCGGTTTGCCGGAACGATCCATGGTTGTGCCGATGCAAGCGGCGATGTCTTCGATGACTGCCCGCGCCGCCGTCTCCCCGGCCGAGTCCGGGATGATGACCCCGTCGCCGTTGAAAAGAGTAGCGGCGAAAAGCTGGCCGGCGTCCGCGGCGTCGGCCAGGTAAATCGACTCGGCCTTCGGGCGACCGAGTCGGTCCAGAATCTGCTTGGCTGCGGCGAGGATTTCCGCACCTTCGGGGTTGGCCTCATTGATGGCGGCCAGCGGCACGGAATCGCCGCCTTTGACCAATAGGTCGTGGTCTTTCAACAGCGCGCCAGCCCACTTGACGGCGGCGATCACTTCAGGCGCGCGAATGCGCCCATCTTGGTCGGTGTCAAGCAGCGCCGCCATTTTGGGATCGAACTCCAGGCCGGCGATGGGACAGGCCAGTGCGACCCATAATTTCTGGTCCAGTTGGTCCAAATTCATCAGGTCGGCGCCGGTTTCCAGTTTGACCTGATCGAAGCCGCCCGCGCGGAAGAAGCGCCAGCGATGAGTGGGAGTGAAAGTGGACATTGTGCCGGTCAAAACTTATAGACAATGGAAGTGATGAGCTTGAGATCGTTCTTGAGCCTGCCGGGGGCGGGAATGTTGACGTAATTATCTTGCAGTACCGAGCGCAAACTCAGATTGTTGGCTTTGTTCAGAGTCGCTTCGATACCCACTTCCGCGGTGACAATATAATTGTCAAACTGATTCACTTGCGGCAGGTACTCGACGGTTTCCCAAGCCTTCGCGTGCGGACTGATGGCGTAATGGAATTTTTCGGCGATGCGCAGCGTGGCGAAACTCTCCGTTTCGCCATCCAGTTGCTCCTTGATGTAACCGGGGCCGATTTCGGCGCAAAAGTCCATGGTTTTGTTGGTAATGAAGTAATAGCCAAGCCCAGGCGCCAGCGTCAGGCGGTACTTGATGTCCGCGATCCCATCATGAAATCCATCTATCCGCCCATAGGCGTAAAAACCGTCACCGAGGGTTCGATTGTACTGGGAGAACCCGTGGAGGATCTCAGCGCTTTCCGTGTATTTCTGCTGACCGGGATCCTTGGTCTCTCCGTAAAGACCGTCGGCCCCAAACATCAGATCATTTTGGGGCCATTTTTTCTCCGTAGAGAACGTGGCCGAGGCCAGGGTGGTATCTGTGTTGCCGCGGGCAATGGTCACACCGAGCGAAATGGTACTCTTCCAGCCGTTGGTGGGAGTGGCGACCTTGGGGCGGGCCACGACGGCGTTGGTTGTGGTTTGATTGGTGGAGGTGGTGGAGGTATTGGTTTGGGCCTGGGCGGCGACCGCGCCTGCGAGCAGGATTGCGGCCACCAACAACCTTGACGTTGTCATTACGGTCATCATTGTTTCTTGGTTTGTCCGGCGCTTCCAGCGCGTCGCTGCCAGAGCCTGGAAATCTACAAGAACTAAAACGCCCGGAGCAAGCACAAAATCGGGCCTTCGAAGTCATTGCCGCCGGGGCGGGCAACCCAATTCATGCATCGAAATCAAAAATAGGGCTTGACGGGCGCGGGCTTATGGAGTGTATTGGAGCATGATACAGGATTATGCTGTTGATCTCCACGGGAGATCAATGGACTTGGACAGTGCGAGACGCAACGGTGCATAGTTGTTGAGCCTTTTACACGATGTGTGATTTAACCAAGTATTTGCCAACGGTGAGGCGGAATCTGTGCGATCTGACTGGATTGCCGACGGAGAGGGCACACATCTACGAAAAAGAAAACTGATCCAAGCTCGGCGTTTTCCAATCAGATGCAACTCTGCAAACCAGCATGGTATTGTGCGCGAACAAAGCCAAAGCACGAGCATATCGCGGCCGCCAACGTCGGCAAAAGGCTCGGATTGGAGGTTTTCCATCCCCGGTTGCGCTTGGAAAGGGCGACACGCCGCGGGGTGGTGCGCGTGGTCGAGCCGCTTTTCCCATGCTACATTTTTGTTCGTTGCATTCTTGAGAACGGCTTGGACGAATTAAGACATGTCACCGGCATCAGCAGTTTGGTGCATTTTGGGCATAAAATACCCTCGGTGCCGGATGCCGCGATCTTGGAATTAAAGCAATGCTTTGAGTCAGAAGAGCCTATGGTTGTTGAGGATGGAGTCATTCCAGGGGCGGAAGTCCAGATTGCCGATGGGGTGTTCATGGGCTTTTCAGGCATGGTCGTTCGAGCAGTCTCAGCCGGGCAAAGGGTACAAATCTTGCTCGACTTCCTTGGTCGCATAAGTTTAGCAGAAGTGGATAGAAAATCGCTGAGGGTGGAAAATCGGCGCGTAGCAGATCTCTTGCCACTTTTGGCGACACCAGGCTCTTTAGACCCTGCTTCGGCGGGTTAAGGAGGGTACGACACATGAGTTCACTGTGGGATAATCGCAGTGTGGGAAAAGTTGGTGAACACCAGGCGCCAACAAATGCGGAGCTTTGCCGTAAGCTGCCGCCCACTCAGGAGTCGGCGTGACCTTGAGCTTGAGTCGTTAGCTGTTTGACACGCGCGTTGTTGGAGATTTTGGCTTTTGCCTTTGAGCGGGTGAGAGTCTGATACAGGATTATTGCGATGCCATTCAGACGCGCTCCGCGGAACAGATCCAAGACGGCGGCGATTGTGAGCCGACAGATCTGGAGATGCCTCGGGGCCTGCAGATTGAGTTGCCAGTGGTTCCAGGCCAGGGGAGGGTTGCTCAGGCGTTGGCCCCAATCCAATCCCGTCTCCAAGCGCACATCCTTGAGCTCCGGTCATGCCCATGTCTAATTCGAATCAAGTAAGGCCGTCGGAGCGGAGCCGCGCTGGCCAGGAATATCTCAGCCAGAAGGAGAAAATGACCGCCTTTGCCTCCTTCCCGATGTGGAAACGGATTCTGGATGTGACGCTTGTTCTCCTGGCGTTGCCCTTCCTGTTACCGGTTGGGATCATTATTTGCATTTTCATCAGGATCGCATCTCCCGGACCGCACCTTTTCCGGCAACAGCGGGTGGGTTTTTTGCGCCGCCGCTTTATGTGTCTGAAGTTCAGAACCATGAAAATCGACGCCGACACCGGCGTGCATCAAGAGCATTTGAAAAATTTAATGGCGACCAATCAACTGACGCAAAAACTGGATTGCGCCGGGGATAAACGCCTCATTCCTGGAGGGATTTGGTTAAGGGCTGCGGGCGTGGATGAATTGCCGCAATTATTTAATGTCTTGCGTGGCGACATGAGCTTGGTCGGCCCACGGCCCTGTACGCCATATGAATTCGAATTGTTCTCCGAGGCTCACAAGCAACGTTGCGAGGCGCCGCCGGGGTTGACCGGGTTGTGGCAAATCAGCGGCAAGAACAAGACGACTTTCGCGGAAATGATGGACTTGGACTTGAAGTACGTGCGGGAGAAGTCGCTGTGGCTGGACCTGAAAATAATAGGATTGACTGTTCCCGCTATCTTGCAGCTGGTCTGGGAAATGAAGATCCGGCCCAGGATCAGAACGCGGCCCATCGAAAAGGCTGCCAAGCCTGACGCGGAATCCACCCGCAAAACCGCCGGGCCGCTGCCTGGAACGGTTCCTGCTAGGGACTAGTTGTTCGCAAAAATAAGACGGCACGTATGTCTAAACAAGTTAAAGTTGGAGTGGTCGGCTGTGGTTATTGGGGACCGAACCTCGTTCGCAATTTCCGCTCGCTGCCCGATTGCAGCCTCAGAGCCATGTGCGATATCAGCCAGGACCGGCTCAAGCACCTGACCGCCCTTTATCCTGATGTCAAGGGAGAAACCAGTTTTGAGCATATGCTCAATGGCGCGGGAGTGGACGCCGTGGTTGTCGCCACTTCTGTCAAGCTCCATCATCCCATGGCCAAAGCGGCCTTGCTGGCCGGCAAGCACACGTTGATCGAGAAACCCATGGCCTCCTCCTCCGAGCAATGCGCCGAATTGGTGGAAATCGCCCGCAAAAAGGGGCTGGTCCTGATGGTCGGACACACCTTTCTTTATTCTCCCGCCGTGCGCATGATCAAGCAGATCGTGGATCGCGGTGACTTGGGCCATATTCGCTACATCTGTGCCCGCCGGCTCAACCTGGGCTTGTTTCAGAAGGACATCAACGTGGCGTGGGACCTGGCGCCGCACGACATTTCCATTATTCTTCATCTCTTGGAGGAGACCCCAACAAGTGTCAACTGCCGCGGCAGCGCCCATGTCACTCCGGGCATTGAAGACGTGACCTCCATGAGTTTGACCTTCCCCAAGGACCGGTCGGCCATCATTCACAGCAGTTGGCTGGACCCGCGCAAGGTGCGCGAGATGACCATCGTGGGCAGCAAGCGCATGATCGTCTATGATGACGTCGCGCAACAGGAGAAGATCCGCATCTTCGACGCGCGTGTCGAGCGTCCACCTCACTACGACACCTTCGCCGAATTCCACTATGCTTATCACTACGGCGACACCTACGCGCCGTATGTGAAGCAAGAAGAACCGTTGAAATCTGAATGCCAGCATTTCCTGGAATGCATCCAACAAGGCAAACATCCCTTGACCGATGGGCGTCAGGGACTGGAATTGGTGAAGATTCTGGAGGCATCCTCCGAATCTTTGCGCCAGGGTGGCAGCCCGATGGTGCTGCGCACGGAGCCGGATCGTCAACTCTCCGCTGAGGGTGCGGCCGACCAGGGCCGCAACGGCAAGCCCAAGAACGGCAAAATTCATATTCCCATTGCCGGCGAACCGGAGCCACGCGTGATTTTGTAGGCTTTCTATGACACGCATTGAACCCGAGTCGCAGGCTTTCCGGCAGATCGCTCCGGACGTCAAATTGGGCCGCGGCGTCCTCATCTACGGCTTCACCAACCTTTACGGGTGTGAGATCGGCGACGACTCCAAGATCGGGACCTTTGTCGAGATTCAGAAGGGCGCCCACATCGGCGCCCGCTGTAAAATATCCAGCCACACCTTCATCTGCCAAGGGGTGGTGTTGGAGGACGAAGTTTTCGTCGGCCACAACGTCACCTTCATCAATGATCTTTACCCTCGATCGACCAGCGGCGAGGGTAAACTGCAAACGGAGGCGGATTGGCAATGCGTGCCGACGCGCGTCCAACGCGGCGCTTCCATTGGCTCGGGATCGACACTCCTGTGCGGCATCACCGTCGGGGCACGGGCCGTGATCGGCGCCGGCAGTGTGGTCACACGCGACGTCCCGGCCGATGCCATCGTGGCGGGCAATCCCGCTCGAGTCTTGCGCATGTTGAGCCAACCCAGGCCATAAATCCATGAAAGTTCCCTTTTTAGATCTTCAAGCGCATCATCAGCCTATCCGCGAGCAGATCGATGCCGCCATCGGTGATGTGATTGACAAAAGCGCTTTCGCCGGCGGCCCGTTTGTGGCTGCTTTTGAAAGTGATTTCGCGCGCTATTGCGGATGCAAGCATGTCGTCGGCCTGGGCAACGGCACCGATGCGCTCTGGCTAAGCCTGCTGGCCCTGCAGGTGGGCCCGGGCGACGAGGTCATCACCGTCCCCAGCACTTTCATGGCTACGGCCGAGGCAATCAGCTATTGCGGGGCGCGCCCGAGATTTGTCGATATCGACGAACAGACTTACACCATGGACCCGGCGCTGCTGGAGCGAGCCATCAATCCGCGCACCAAGGCGATTATTCCCGTTCACCTCTTCGGCCAGTGCGCGGACATGGATCCCATCCTGGACATTGCCAGCAAACACGGCCTCCCCGTAGTCGAAGACGCCTGCCAGGCGCATGGCGCCCAGTACAAAGGCAGGAAAGCGGGCACCGTGGGTGTGCTGGGTTGTTTTAGTTTCTATCCTGGCAAGAATCTCGGCGCTTTGGGCGAAGCCGGCGGGGTGACGACCGACGACAAGGAACTGGCCGCCAGAATTCAAGTCTTTCGCGATCACGGTCAACACCGGAAGTACCATCATTCCCTCGTGGGCTGGAACGCGCGCATGGATGGCATTCAAGGTGCCGTGTTGAGCATCAAACTCAAGCACTTGGACGTCAACAACCTCCGGCGGCAGGCGCATGCCTTGCTTTACGACCAGCTTTTGGGCGACATGGAGGAGATTATCACACCCTTTGAAGCGCCTCACAACCGTCACGTCTATCATGTTTATTCCGTTCGTGTTCAGGAACGGAATCAAATCCTGCAGGCACTGGCGGACCGGGGAATTTCGTGCGCGATCCATTATCCCATTCCGGTTCACTTGCAAGAGGCCTACCGGTTCTTGGGCTGCGATGAGGGATCCTTCCCGATAGCGGAGCGTTGTGCCCAAGAGTTTCTCTCCCTGCCCATGTTTCCAGAATTGACCAACGAACAGATTTACGCAGTCGCCGCCGAACTCAAATCGTGCATTAGTGGCAGAAAGCCGCAGAGCAATTGCCTCAAACAATGACGCTGGCAATCTCAAGACCCCCTGGCGCATCTACTGGAGTCAGGGACGCCGAAATGATGACGGTGGATCCGCTCGAGCGTGCTGACTGGGACACTTGGGTGGCGGCGCACCCGCGCGGCACTATCTTTCATGGCTCCGCGTGGGCGCGCGTTTTGCGGGATACTTACGGCCACCGGCCGTTTTACTTTGCCCGCTTCGAGGGCCAGCAACTGGCCGGCGTGCTGCCGGTCATGGAAGTGTCCAGTTGGTTGACTGGGCGGCGGGGCGTCTCGCTTCCATTCACGGATTTTTGTCCCGCGCTCCAGAGCGCGGGCGGCGAGCCAGAGGATTTCTATCAAAGGGCGATGGAGTGCGGCCTGCAGCGGCGCTGGAAGTATTTGGAGTGCCGCGGCTTGGATGGCCCCTGGCAGGGTTCGCGACCCTCGCTCTCCTTTTACGGGCACACAGTTGACCTTAGGGTTGGCCAGCAACGGCTCTTCCAGGGTCTGGAAGGAGCGGTGCGCCGAGGCGTGCGCAAGGCGGAACGGGAGGGAGTGAAAATTGATTTTGACACCGGGGAGCAATCCATGCGAACCTTTTTCCGGTTGCATTGCGGGACGCGCCGGCGTCATGGACTGCCTCCGCAGCCTTGGCGCTTTTTTTTGAATATCCAGCGCCACCTCTTGAGCACAGGGCAGGGGTTTATTGCCACCGCGCGGCTGGCCACGCAGGCGCTGGCGGCGTCGGTCTTCTTTCATGATGGCCGGCACGCGCTGTATAAGTTTGGCGCTTCAGATTACGCGTTCCAACAGATGCGGCCGAACAACTTGGTGATGTGGGCGGCCATGAATCATTGCGCGGAGCGGGGGCTGGCCACATTGAATCTGGGCCGGACTTCGTTGTCCAACGAAGGTTTGCGCCGCTTCAAGCTTGGCTTGGGGGCGGCTGAGGAAGAGATTTGCTACGCCAAATATGATTTTGCATCGAAACAGTTTGTCCGGGACGTCGATCGTGTGGAGGGCTGGTTTAACCGGGTGTTCGCCCATTTGCCATTGCCTCTGCTCCGACTTTCGGGAGCCGTCTTATACCCGCATCAATCTTGAGCGGATGCACATGAGTTTTCAGATTATATGAACACAAGACAAAAAAATTCAGCGCCGCCGCCTGCGTCCATTACCTTGCGCGACGTCTATTATGTCCTTTTTCGGCATAAGTGGTTGACTGCCGTTTTGGTCGCCCTCGGCGTGGGAAGCAGCGTGGCCGTCTTTTGGCTGTGGCCTTTCTCCTATGTCTCCGAAGCCAAACTTTACATTCGCTACATCCAGGAAACCACGGCGCCCGTCGAAGTGTCAGGCAACGCCAATGTCAAATCTCCGGATGATCGCGGCGCCAATATTTTGAACACGGAACTGGAGATGCTGGCCAGCCTGGACCCGGCCGCGGCCGTCGCCAGAGATCTCGGACCGGAAAGGATATTGGGTCGGTCGCTGCCGAGCAATGCCGTCAGCGCTTATGAGTCCGCTGCCGGAGCATATATTCTGTCTAATCTCAAGGCGGAAGTGCCACCCAAAACGGACATGATCGTTTTACGCTACAGCGCGCGCGATCCGGTGCTGGCGCAGCAGATTTTGCATTCCTTAATTGCGGCCTACAAGAATTACTACGTAACAAACCACCTGTCCATGGGCTTTGGCGAGAAGTTCTTGCTGGATCAAACCGATGAATCCAAATTCCATCTCGATGAAACTTTGAAGGAACTGGAAAGAGAGAAGGAGAAATTAGGCATCACCTCGCTGCCGGATTCCAAGAAAAACGTGACGGACATGATGTTCAAGACTGAGGAGAATATCAACGAAGCGCGGTGGGAAATGGCGGAAACGGAGGCCATGATCCGTGATCTCCAAGGGCGATTCTCCGCCTCGGTGACCAATGCGTCACAGAACAATGACTCGACCACCTTCGCCTCCGTCGCGGCGACTAAGCCTGTTACTGCGGAGGTGCTCGCCAAGTATCAAAGCCTAACCGCCATTCTCGCCGCCGCCCGCGCCGATGAACAAAAATGGCTCAGTCAGTTAACGCCTAAAAACAAGATGGTGCAGAATGCGCAGCAGCGGGCGGCCGCGGCGGCAGCCGATGTCCTAAAGTTTGAGGCCGAGAATCCAGGTTTGGTTGCCAGCAAATCGAGCATGCCCGGCAGTGCCTTGGGCCCATTAACAGATCCTCTGGCCGCGCTGCAATTCGCGCAAGGCAAGCAGAACCAACTGGCGGCCAAATTACGTGAGCTCACCAACCAACTGGCCTTGGTACAGGAAAAAGCCATAAAGTTGGACATTGCCGAAGACGAAATCACCAAGGATGAGACCGACAAGGAGGTCGCGGAAACCAAATACAAACACCTCAAGGCCAGTCTGGAGCAGTCGGTTATAGACGCAGGCAACAAGGCCTCCAACATTATCACAGCCGAACAGCCCACTCCCGGAGCCCGCGATGCCATGAAAATACTCAAGACGACCGCAGGGGTTCTGGGCTTTTTCTTGGCTCTGGCTTTCGGCCTGCCCTTCTTCATTGAAATGGTTCTGGATCAGACGTTTAAGCAGCCGATGGACGTGAAAGCCAGGATTGACGCGCCTTTCTTCATCACCATCCCCAGAATGAATGGCCACCACAAGCTGGCGAGCCTCAAGCAGGCCAAACCTGTGGCGTTGTTGTCTGCCAATGGCACTGCCGCACCGGGCCCTGACACGGAGGATGGAACGATACCGCCCCCAACCAACGCCCAAGTGGCTTCGTGGGAAGAGCGGCACGAGTTGCGGCCCTTTTTCGAAACCTTGCGCGACCGCCTGATGACTTACTTCGAGATGATCAATTTGACCCACAAGCCCAAGCTGGTGGCCGTGACCAGTTGCTGCGAAGGCGCCGGGGTCACAACCACGGCGGCCGGCCTGGCCTCCGCGCTTTCGGAAATTGGCGATGGCAATGTGTTGCTGGTCAACATGAGTGCTCGCGACGGCGAAGCTCATCATTTCTACAAAGGCAAACTTGCGAACCGAATCGAGGACGTCCTCGCGGGACAAAAGCGGGACCATGCTCAGGTCCAAGATCATCTTTACGTCGTCAAAGAAATGGGGCCCGCCGACAGCCTGCCGCGCGTGTTGCCCAAGCGTTTCAGCCATTTGGTGCCCTTGATGAAGGCCAGCGACTATGATTACATCATTTTTGACATGCCTCCCGTCAACGAGATCAGCATTACTCCGCGGCTGGCCCGATTCATGGATATGGTCTTGCTGGTCATCGAATCGGAGAAAACCTCGCGCGAAGCAGGGATGCGCGCGGCTTCGCTGCTCGCGGAATCCAAGACCAACGTGGGGTTGGTGCTCAACAAGAACCGCTCTTACCTGCCCAAACGGTTACAAAACACCTGAGTTTTGCTTCTACCGTCCTCTTTCAACTGTGCTGCGCTCTATCCGGCGGCCCAGGCTGACCCAGCAGTCCTTCCACCACCGCGTTGACGTGTCCTAGCATGAAGATTGTCACGGTCGTCCACACCCCTCCTCGGTTCATCCAAGCTTCTTTTTTTGACCCATTCCGCCCGATCGGTACTGACCGATTCGGGCGGTTTGCAACAAGAGGGCTACGGGCTGGGCGTCCCGCGCATCACTTTGCGCCAGGAAACGGAATTCTTTGAGTGCATCCAAATGGAATTCATCGATTGCAAAGAACAGTACCGGCGCTACAAAACGGAAATTGACGATCGGATGCGGGCCGTCCTGGCCCATGGTCAATACGTCATGGGGCCAGAAGTTTTGGAGTTGGAGCAGGCGCTGGCACAATACGTCGGGGTCAAACATTGCATCACCGGCTCCAGCGGCACGCACACGCTTGAGATCGCGTTGCGCGCCCTCGGCATCGGACCGGGGGACGAAGTGATCACCGTTCCGTTTACTTGGATCAGCACTGCCGAGGTCATTGCCTTGGTGGGAGCGCGGCCGGTCTTTGTAGATATTGATCCGGCCACCTACAATATGGATGTGGACCTTCTGCCGGCGGCCATCAATTCACGCACCAAGGCGATTTTGCCCGTCAGCTTGTTCGGCCAAATGCCCGATTACGACCGGATTAACGCCTTGGCGGCGCAACACGGATTGCCGGTGTTGGAAGACGCCGCCCAAAGCTTTGGCGCCGAACAACGCGGACGTAAAAGCGGAGGCGTGACGACCATTGGCAGCACCAGTTTTTTTCCGGCCAAGCCATTAGGATGCTTCGGGGAGGGCGGGGCGCTATTCTCCGACCATGACCAACTGGCCGAGCGAATGAGGGCCATACGCACTCATGGCGGCCTCACACGCCATTATCATCCTTGGTTGGGCACCAACGGGCGGTTTGACACGATTCAAGCGGCCGTGCTGCTGGCCAAGCTGCCGCATTTTGATTGGGAAGTCCAAGAACGCGGCAGGATCGGCGCACGTTATTCGGCCGCTTTGCAGTACTTCTGCACCGTGCCGGAGGTGGCTCCGGGCAACACGCACGTCTATGCACAATACACCATCCGCCCGCCGGAGCGCGACCAAGTGGCGGAGCGGCTCAAGGGGCTGGGAATTCCTACCGCGGTCCATTATCCCAAATGCCTGCATGAGCAACCGGTGTTTTCCAAGCTCGGTTATAGTTGGGGCGACTTTCCGGAGTCGGAAAAGGCGTCACGCGAGGTACTCAGCCTTCCCATGCACCCATTCCTGGCGCCAGACCAGCAGGACAGAATCATCCACGCTCTCCAGAACTGCCCATCGCGCCTTCCGCACCAACCGCCTGCGCTGTCCGCACTCGGCGCCAACAGCCCATGATTGCCAACAAGATATATTACCTGATCAAACCGATGGTGCCGCTTTACTTTCGGCGCGCCGTCCGGCGTTGGTTCGCCTTGCGCAAACGCGAGAAGATCGGCCATGTCTGGCCGATCCTGCCGGGCTCGGAGCGTAAGCCACCCGGCTGGCGCGGCTGGCCGGACGGGAAGAAATTTGCGTTCGTCTTGACTCATGATGTCGAGGGGCAGTCTGGCTTGGACCAGTGCCGCCAGTTGATGGAACTGGAGATGAAAATGGGGTTTCGTTCTTCTTTCAATTTGATTCCCGAAGGCGACTATCGCGTCCCGAAGGCCTTGCGGGACGACTTGACGGGAAACGGCTTCGAGGTTGGCGTCCATGATCTGCGGCACGATGGCAAGTTGTACTGCGGGCGGCGAGGATTTGCCGCCAACGCGGCCCGGATCAACCTCTATCTCAAGGAATGGAGGGCGGTCGGGTTTCGCGCGGGATTCATGATTCACAACCTGGAGTGGTTGCACGATTTGGGCATCGAATATGATGCCTCCACCTTCGACACCGACCCGTTCGAGCCGCAGCCGGAGGGGGTCGCAACCATTTTTCCCTTCTGGAAAGAAGGCGCCCACGGTCGCGGCTACGTCGAACTGCCTTACACGTTGCCGCAAGACTCCACGCTCTTTCTCCTCTTTGGCGAACCGAATCCGGATATCTGGCTGCGCAAGCTCGACTGGGTTGCCGGCCACGGTGGCATGGTCCTGGTCAACGTCCATCCGGATTACCTGCAGTTCGAAGGCGCGGCGGCGAGCATGAGGACGTTCCCGGCAGATTTTTACGCCCGCCTGCTGCAATATGTCCGTGAAAAGCACGGCCATTCGGTTTGGCATGTACTGCCCAAAGAACTGGCGGCGTGGTACGCCAAAACTCATGTTGTCAAGCAGCGCCTGTCTCGCTCACTTGTTTTGCCAGCGAGTTCACCGCGCGGGGCTGATCCAAAACCGTCTCTCCCTCCGGGGCGGGTCGCCGTGGTGCTGTATGCTGCTTACCTGTCTGACCCGCGTCCGCGGCGGGCGACGGAATCCTTCGCTGAGGCGGGAATGGAGGCGGACGTAATTTGCCTGCGCCAAGAAGACATCAGCGAGCCGGCCTTTGAAAGGGTCAGCGGCGTGAACATTCATCGTGTTTCCATGACGCATCATCGCGGCGGCCACCTCGGATACGTCCTTCGATACGGCTATTTCTTTCTGTGTACTTTTTGGCGGCTGACGATTTGGAGTCTTCGCGGCGATCTCAAGTTGGTGCATGTTCACAACATGCCTGACTTCCTGGTGTTCACGGCCCTGGTTCCCCGCTTGCTAGGAGCGAAAATCATCCTGGACCTGCACGATCCCATGCCGGAGTTGTACCGCGGCCTCTACGCCGTGCGGGAGAAGCATTTCATTTACCGCGTGCTCTGCCGCCTCGAACGCTGGAGCATTGCTTTTTCGGACAAAGTCCTCACGCCCAACATCTCCTTCAAAGACCTTTTTGCCTTGCGCAACGGGGCAGCGGACAAAATGGAAATTGTCATGAACTCGCCGCTGCCGGACATTTTCGACGCGGCAAAATACAAGACTCCCGCCCGCGCGCCCGGCAGAACTTTTACGCTCATGTACCACGGCTTGCTGGTTGAGCGCCACGGTTTGGATTTGGCCATCGACGCCATGTCGAGGCTCAACGGAGAAGCTCCGGGCCTGAAGTTGGAGATTTACGGTGAACGGACCGAGTATGTCGATCGGATTGTGCGCCAGGTTAACGAACTGAAAATCGGCGAAGTCGTCCATTATCATGGCTTCAAAACACAAGTCGAGATCGCGCAGGCCATTGTCAGCATCGACCTGGGTGTCATTCCCAACCGGCTTAATGATTTTACCAACATCAACTTTCCGACCCGCATATTCGAGTACCTGGCCATGAACAAGCCCGTCATGGTGCCGCGCACCAAAGGCGTCATCGATTATTTTGGCGAAGACGAAATCTTGTTCTTTCAGCCGGGAGATGTGGACGACTTGGCCGGAAAGATAGCCTGGGCCTACAGTCATCCCTCCGAACTGCAGTCCATCATGGAACGGGGCCGCGAGGTCTATCTCCGACACTCGTGGGCCGCGCAGGAAAGGTGCCTGCTCGGCGTGGCGGACAGTCTGCTTCATCCGGCCGCACAACTGAATGGCGCGTGAGAACAACATGGCGCCATTTTGGTATGCTGACACTATCGTAGTCTGAATTTAATGCCATGGAATGCCATCTCCCACTCTTGAGAACAATGATCCTATTATGACGATGATAGAGCCCCAAAATGACAGCGCCGCCAAAGTGCTGCCTGTCATCACGAACAGTTTGGACAAAGTGGAGGCTTGGGTCGAAGACCACAACTACAAAGGCTATGAACCCTTCGATGGCCTTTCCTCCTGGTTTCGTCCGCTAACCTTGGGCAATCTTCTGGCGGAACGGTTGCTCCAGCAATTGATCCGACAGTCACCCATTAATTTGCGTCCTCTGATGGGCGTGAGCAAAAAGGAATCGACCAAAGGCCGGGGCTACATGGCGGCGGGCTACTTGCTGCGCTATCGCACCACGGGCGCGCAACCGTTTCTGGACAAGGCAGTCGCTTGCCTGGATTGGCTCGACAAGAACAAGGCGCCCAAGTTCCAGGACCACAGTTGGAGCAATTATTTCGATTTTTCCAGCCGCGGCGGCAGATATACGCGGCACGATCCGATTATCGTCTGGACCAGTCTCATCGGCCATGCTTATTTGGACGCCTTTGAAGTGACAGGTGAGAACCGATGGTTGCAAATCGCCGACAGTGCCTGCCGTTGGATCGTCCATCTGCCGCGCGAGAAGACCGATTCCGGTCATTGCCTGAGCTACCTGTCCTTTACTGCGGAATCGATCCACAACGCCAACATGCTGGGCGCGGGCCAGCAGGCCCGCGCGGCCAAACACACGGGCAACGCTGAATATCTGAGCGTCGCACGTTCCGCCATGCTTTACAGTTGCTCCCGGCAGTTGCCCAACGGCGCCTGGTGGTACGCCGAGCAACCTAAGTATCAGTGGGTCGATAACTTTCATACCGGCTACAACCTCGACAGTCTCAAGCATTTCATCGACGCGACCGGCGATGAGACCTGGCGCAAGAACCTGCAGGATGGGCTGCGATTCTACAAGGCCAATTTTTTTGAAGACAACGGTTGCCCCAAGTACTATCATAATCGTTGCTATCCCATAGATATTCAGTGCGCCGGCCAGTCGTTGGAGACGCTAGCCCTGTTTTCGGAGGTGGACCCGCCGTCTCTGGATCTGGCGGTCAAAGCCGCCCTCTGGATTATTGAGAACATGCAGGACCAAGACGGTCATTTTTATTATCGTATCTACCCGCTGCTCAAGGCCAAAACCGCCATGATGCACTGGGGGCAGGGGACGATGTATAAGGGCTTGGCGCAACTGGCCAGCAAACTCCAGCGGGCCTCCTCCGGGCCATCGCTGAACTTGGGATAACCCAAGGCCGAAGGAAATCTCCCGCCCCATGCCGAGCCACCTGCCTAAATACGTGCTGATTACAGCCGCCCGCAACGAGGAAGCCTTCATCGAGAATACAATCCATTCAGTCATAGCTCAAACAGCCCTCCCGGCCAGGTGGATGATAGTGAGTGACGGTTCAACTGACCAAACAGACAACATCGTCAAAAGGTACGCGGCGCAATATGACTGGATTCAACTGCTGCGCATGCCCGAGCACTGCGATTATCAATTCGCGGCCAAGGTGCATTGCATCCGCGCTGCCTGGGAAATGTTGCACCCGCTTGCATTCGATGTCATTGGCAATCTTGATGCCGACATCACTTTTGAGCCCGATTACATGGCGTTTCTTCTGGATAAGCTGGTCTGCGACCTTCGCCTGGGCGTTGTAGGAACGAGGTTTGTGGAGAATTCCCGGCAAGTGTACGATTACAAATTCATGAATGAAGAGCATGTTTCCGGCGGCTTTCAGATCTTTCGCCGGGCTTGCTTTGAGGAGATCGGCGGTTATCTCCCGATGCGAAGCGGCGGAGAAGATTGGGCCGCGGTGACATCCGCGCGCATGAAGGGGTGGCGCACGCGAAGCTACACAGAAAAGCTTTTCCTGCATCATCGGCCCATGGGTAGCAACGGCCAGCCAGGGTGGAGCATTCAGTTGCGTCAAGGTGAACGAGATTATTTAACGGGCGGCCATCCCCTCTGGCAGTTGTCTAGGTCTGCCTACCAGGTTTCCAGAAAGCCATATATCATGGGCGGCCTGTGTCTCCTGCTTGGCTTTGCCTGGGCCTGTCTGCGCCGGGTTGAAAGGCCGGTGCCGAAGGACTTGATGCTCTTCCATCGCGCGGAACAGATGGCTCGGTTGCGCAAGCTCCTGCCGCTTGGGTCAAAGCGCGCCCAACCGGCATTGCCGCAGCGCGGCACATCCCTCCGATGAGGTTGTCCTAGCTTTGAAAAGTTTTTCCAAACTGTGAGAACGGAGGAAGCAAGCGCCGCTGCAACGATGGCCGCCGGTGAATGGGCGTTGGTCACTGGCGCCGGCGGTTTCATTGGAGTCAGGGTCGTGGAGTCGCTGCTCAAGCGCGGGTGGAGAAACATCCGCTGCTTTGTCAGACCGTCCAGCGACGTGGCCCCGCTGAAGCTCCTGCTTGAGCAATATCCCGCTTCCCATGTTCAAATTCTCTCCGGCAACTTGCTCTCGCGCGATGATTGCGCCGCCGCGGCCAAGGACGCCAGGATTGTTTTTCATCTTGTCACCGGACGGGGCAAGTCTTTTCCCGGGTGTTTTCAGAATTCCGTGGTCACAACCCGGAATTTGTTGGATGCCTTAGTCACGGAGCGCGCCCTGGTCCGGTTGGTTAACGTCAGCTCCTTCGCCGTGCATTCCAATATGAACCTCAAACGAGGCGGGGTGCTGGACGAGAGCTGTGAAATTGAACCTAATCTGGAAGAGAGATACGATGCGTATGTTTATGCCAAGCTCAAGCAAGACGAACTGGTCATGGAATACCACCGACAACACGGTCTGCCTTACGTCACCGTTCGGCCCGCCATTGTGTTCGGCCGTGGCAAAAAGGCACTTCCCGGCGCGGTGGGCATCGATACCTTTGGTTTTTTTCTCCACCTCGGCGGCGGCAATCAGCTCCCTTTGACTTATGTTGACAATTGCGCCGACGCCATTGTGCTGGCGGGTCTGGTCAAAGGAGTCGAAGGCCAGATCTTCAATGTCGTTGACGATGATCTCCCCACCAGCCGCTACTTCCTTCGACACTATAAGCAGGAGGTGCGGAACTTCCGATCTATCGCTGTCCCCTATTCGCTGTTCTATTTCTTCTGCTATTTATGGGAGCGATATGCCAGAACTTCACAAGGGCAACTTCCTCCGGTGTTTAACCGGCGTTATTGCGCCTTCATGTGGAAACGCCATCGGTTCTCGAATCAAAAGCTCAAGGAAAAACTGGGTTGGAAACCCGCCATTCCCATGAGCGATGCGCTCCAACGCTATTATGCCTACCAGAGGAACGGCAGCAGCCACGCATGATCAAGGCGGCGCTTATTGGCTGTGGCATGGTCGCCGACCAGCACACGTCCCAAATCCAGCGGGTTCCAGGCGCTCAGATCGTTGGAGTCTGCGACGCCGAGCCTCTGATGGCGCGGCAACTAGCCGATCGGTTCCATGTGCCAAACTGTTTTTCGGATGTCTCCGAAATGTTAAAACAGACCCGGCCGGACGTCGTGCATATCGCGACGCCGGCGCAAACGCATTTTCCGCTTGGAAAACTTTGCCTGGAAGCCGGGTGCCATGTTTACATGGAGAAACCGTTCACCGTTACCGCCCGGCAGGCCGAAGAACTGCTGGGCCTGGCGGAAAGCAAAGGCCTGAACATGACCGTCGGCCATAATCTCCAGTTCAATCCCGAGGCGATGCGCATGCGTGAGCTGGTCAAGAGCGGATTTCTGGGCGGCCCGCCCGCACATATCGAATGCGTGCAATGCTTCAGCCACGACGATCCCACCTATGGCAAGGCGCTTTTGGGAGACCGCACGCATTGGATCCGATCCCTGCCCGGATCTCTGCTGCAGAACCTCATCAGCCACGGCTTGGCCAAAATCGCCGAATTCCTGCCCGCCGACCGACCCACCGTCATCGCCCACGCCTACTCCAGTCCTTATCTCAAAAGCCTGGGCCAGACGGATGTGGTGGATGAGTTGCGGGCGATCATCTATTGCGGCGACCAGACCACCGCCTACTTCACGTTTTCGACTCAACTTGGCGCCGGTAACAATCAAATTTGGCTTTATGGCAAGAAAGCGTCGCTCCTGGCTGATAGCACCAATCGCATTCTGGTTCCCATCCTGCAGAACGGCTACAAAAGCTATCTGCGGTTTTTTCTCACGCCTCTGATTTATGCCAGACAGTACCGCCGCAACTCATGGCATAATATCAAAAGTTTTCTGAAAAAGGACTTTCACATGGACTACAGCATGAAGATGCTCATTCAATCCTTTTATCAGTCGATCCAGGATAAAACGCCACCGCCGATCCCCTATCGAGAAATCCTGACCACGGCCTGGATGATGGATGACATATTCGCCCAAATCGGTAAAACCTCCTGACACTGCGCGCCTGCCAATGCCGCTCACGATTCATACAGACTGCCGCTACTACAAAGGGAGCATGCCGTGTGTCTTCCACAAAAAGGAGGGCCGGCTCTGTGACAACTGCGCGGACTACGATCCCATTCGCACCAGGATTCTGATTGTCAAACTCGCCGCTATCGGAGATGTACTCCGCACCACCAGCATCCTGCCGCCGCTGAGAGCGAAGCATCCCGGCGCCGAGGTGACCTGGATCACCAAAGCCGCCGCCGCGCCCTTGCTCAAGAATAATCCTTGGGTGGATCGCGTCCTGACCGTCGAGGAGGATTACCTGGCCTACCTCAAAAACGAATCGTTCTCGGTCGGGATTTGCCTGGATGCGGACCAGCAAAGCGCCACCATCCACAGCGTCGCGCAATGCGCCGTGCGGCTCGGATTTGTGGCGGATGCGGCGGGCAAGGTTCAACCCGCCAACGACGCGGCCAGGGAATGGTGGCTCATGGGTGTCAACGACAGCCTGAAAAAGCAAAACCGCAAGACCTATCAGCAGATCATGTATGAGATTTGTGGTCTTCCGCTGCCCACCGTCCCGCCCAGCCTGCATCTGAACGATAACCACCAATCATTCGTCCACGATCTGCGGCAACGATCCTCGTTGCGAAACGCGACCCGCATTCTCGGCGTCAACACCGGGGGCGGCGGCCGATGGCAGTTCAAAAAATGGACGCTGGAAGGGTATATCCATTGTATTGACCTCATCAAGGCGCAACACCCCGAAGTGGGCATCCTCCTACTGGGGGGGCCTGAAGAGGTGGAGCTGAACCAACGCATCCTCAAGGCCGTGGACGGGAAAGTGGTCGATGGCGGCTGCCACAATTCTCTGCTGCAATTTGCGGCGCTGGTGCAGGCGGTGGATGTGCTTCTGACTTCGGACAGTCTGGCGATGCATATTGGCGTGGCTCTGGCAAAACCGACCGTGGTCCTGGTCGGCCCAACCTCTCCGTGGGAACTGGATGTCTTTGGCCATGGCGGCATTCTTGACAGCGGGATCGAATGTCTGGCCTGCTATTTGTCGCGTTGCGACAAGAAGGTCAATTGCATGAACACATTATCACCGGCGTACGTGGTCGCGAAACTCAACGAATTCCTCCCGCAGCCATGAAAATACTCATGCTCTTTCCCTACGCGCCGCTCCCGCCGCCGCTTGATTTGGGGGGGACCAAGCGCAATTTGCCGTTCCTGCTGGAGCTGGCGAAATACCACGACGTCTCCGTTCTGGCTTACGGCACGCGGGAACAGGAGCAACTTTTCCGGAAGAGTTACGGCGGTCTTTGCGAGGAGGTGCGCTTTGTCAACCGCCGCCGCCCGCGCCTCTTGAACGCCCTGCAAATGTTCTGGCTGCTTGGCACCGGACGCAGTTCATTCCGCATGTTGTACCGGCCTGTCATGCAGCAGGCCATCAACCAGATGGTTGCCAAGGGACGGTTTGATCTCATTCACTGCTGCGTGCAAATGTTCGGCTACTTCAGGTTCCCGGCCAATCTTCCGGTCACCAGTGACACCCACGAGGTCACTTACGATCTTTTGCGCCGCACGGCTGAAAACACGCGCAGTCTTTTGCGGAAAATGTGGCTTTCGTTGCAGTGGAAATTCGGGAAGCGCGAGGAGATCGCGCTTTGCCGCAAATTTGATTTGCTGCTTACGACCACGGAACGGGACTGTCAGGTCTTCAGAAAAGATCTGCCGAACCAAAACATGGCCGTCGTCCAAAACGGCGCGGGGAACAGCTTTTTCGAGGACTTGGGCCTCGAGCAGGAGCTGTGCGCCATGGTGTTCACCGGTCTTTTCTCCCATCTGCCCAATAGCGACGGGATCATTCATTTTCTTGACCATATATTCCCCTTGATCCTTGGTCTGGAATCCCAAGCCCGAATTTATGTCGTGGGCAAGAGTCCAACCCGGCAACTGCGGGCGCGCGCGTCTGAGAACGTCATTGTCACCGGATTTGTGGAGGATGTCCGACCCTACATGGCCCGCGCCCAAGTCTTTGTCATACCGCTTTTGGCCGGCGGCGGCATTCGTGGCAAAGCCCTCGAAGCCATGGCTATGAAGAGGCCGATTGTCACCACGACCATTGGAGTCGAAGGCATTCATCTCCGCCACGAGCACTCGGCTTTGTTGGCCGACACGCCCGACGCCTTCGCCAAGGCGGTAGTAAGGATGTTTCGCGACCGCGGGCTGCGGGAACGACTGGCCGAGAACGCGTTCGCGACTGTGCAGCGCTCTTACAATTGGGAAGCCAAGGGAAAGGAACTCGACGGACTGCTTCGATCTGTCGTCGAAGCCCGCGCGCAAAAGACAAGCCCGAACCTCTCCCCTGCGGCCAGCCTGGCGCCGCCCGCAGCCGTGTGAAGGGCCGGTTCGCGCAACAGCCAAAGCCGCTTGCCCTTGCCAGAACATTGATACGTTTATGATTTCAGCCATCGCTCTTATGGCATGCTTCATTTTCGCGGCCAAACTCTTGAAGATAGACCGCGCCGCCTCGCCGGGTTTGTCCAAAGCTCTTTGGGTCCCGACGGTGTGGTTCCTTTATTGTGCTTCGCGGCCATTGGACGAATGGTTCCTACCTGGGCAATACATGGCGGGTGGCGGGGGTGGTATTGAATCTGGCAGCGCGATGGACCGATACTTTTTGATCGTTCTGCTGGTAATTGGCCTGGGAATTTTGCGCGGAAGAAGGATGAATTGGTCGCAGGCCATGAAGAACAACTTCTGGCTGTTTGCCCTCCTGTCTTTTATGTTAATTAGCATTTTTTGGTCGGATTTCCCATTCGTCTCCCTAAAACGATGGGTCAGGACGGCTGGTACGGCAATCATGGCCCTGGTCGTGCTCAGCGAGGCGAAGCCTTATGAAGCCATACACGCCCTTCTTAGAAGAACGATGTATCTCGTGATTCCATTTTCCGTGGTGTTGGTGAAATATTACCCCCGGCTCGGCGTTAGTTTTGGCCGCTGGAGCGGACAGCCACTGTACACAGGCGTCACAAACAACAAGAACACTTTGGGTGAAGTGTGTGCGCTCTTCATATTTCTTTGCATTTGGGTTCGGGTCGCCAGACGGGACAATAAAAACGGTGCCCAGGCAGTCAGGGGGCAGAACGCATGTGAATTGATCCTCATGGTTATGACTCTTTACCTGATGAAAGGCCCTTCCGGTTACGGTGCCAAGGCCGCCACCTATAGCGCCACTTCTATTGCAGTGCTCGTCATCGGACTCGGCCTCTTCTTCCTTATGCGGCGATTCAGGAGCCGCCTGGCGCAGCTGGGCGGGCGGGTGGCGTTTGTTTTGGTTGTGGGTGGCTTGGTGACGTTGACGATGTTTCTGATCGGCACTTCGCCAATGGCTGTGGGCGCTTGGATGATGGGGCGGGACGCCACCCTTACAGGAAGGTCAGACCAAATTTGGCCAGTGCTTGCTCCCATTGCCTGGCAGAATCCCATTTTGGGGCTGGGTTACGGGGCGTTTTGGATCAAGCCGGTTCCCAATTTGACCCTAGACATCAATGAAGCCCATAATGGTTACCTCGACGTATTCATCGAACTGGGCGCCGTTGGCATGATCCTGTTGGCCTTGGTGGTCTGGATGTACTTCCGAAAAGCCAAGAGTGAGCTTTGGGAAAACTTTCACTGGGCCGCCTTTCGGATGTCCTATTTGGTCATGTTTCTGCTCCATAATTGGACAGAAACCACTTTGCTGCGATCCCGGGAAATTCTGTGGAATCTTTTCGTTGTATTTGCCGTCGTTTATCCCAAAGAATGGACTGGCCATGTTGACGACGACCGCATCCCGGTGGAGGAGGAGCCTTTGGAGGTAGAGGGGACGCCCTCGAAGGCGGAGGCTGTCGTAGCGCCTCCGATGGTGCTTGACGACGGCACGGAAAATGCTCAAAAATAAGCGTATGAATCATACGGAGATGAATTTAGAATCCGAAAACCCTCCATACCGGTTGCAAGCCTTCTTGCCACGGGGCAACGCGGTTGGCGCCCTGGTCTTGGCCGTGTTGTTGGCAGCCATGTTTCTCGCAACCTGCCCGGCGAATGCGACCGTCTCGTCGAATGGGATCGCCTATTACATTGACGTGACGAACGGCAACAATTCATGGAGCGGGACTTCTCCTACTTTTACGGGCGGCAGAACAGGACCTTGGGCTAATCCCCAGCCCATCAATTACGGAGGTTCCTGCTATCCCGTTGCCGCTGGCACAACGATTTACTTTTTGCCAGGCGTGATTCAAACCCAGGATGCAGCTTTTGAAAGCACCTCCCTCAATCTGGTTAATGCTTACGGCACCTCGAATGCCCCGATCGTTGTTGCGCCTTATAATGGCGCGACAGTCATCTTCACCAACAGCGGCCCGAACAATAACCAGCTTAACATGGACGCCTGCGCTTGGGTCAAAATATACGGTTTGCAGTTTACGAACGGTCATCGGACTCCTATCCTGCAAAACTGCACCAATTGTGAGATTGTTTCTAATTTCTTTGGTCAGACCATTGATACCAGCGGCCTTGGGCCATTGACCGGGCCGTTCACTGTCTATAACAACTGCGTTTCTAACTGGATTCACAATAATGTTTCCGGGCCTTCGGTGGTGTTCTGGAATTCTAATGGTGACGCCGGAGAGCACGGTGCCGTTTTGGGCACTTACTTTTCGAGCCAGGACAACAGCTACGGTAACATCATTGAGAGCAACACCTTCTTTGGCGGCGGCCACGACACCCTCGCGGTTTATGGGCAAAGCAATCTGGTTCAGTATAACTTGACCTATAGTGTGCCTCAGTGGTCATTCTCGCAGATAGGCTATCTTTTTGGTTCTCGTGGATTTGATATTGGCGGGGGGAACGGCGTCGGAAACATCGTCCAGTATAATGACGTGGATTACTGCGGACAAGACTGCGACCAACCCGGTGCTATCACCATAGACAACGGCGGTTTGACGCTTCTAAGATTCAACCGCATTGCAGGCGCGGCGGGAAACGCCATTCAGGTTTATGGCAAGGGCGGCACAGGGCCTGCCGGCTCGAATTACATCCTGAACAACTCAGCCATGCTGAACAGTTATAATGTTTCGTGGACGACGAGTGGTGCCCTGACAAACATCTCCTACCCGACGTGGCAGCATCCTATTGGATTCGCCTCCACGAGCAACAACATGGTAGTTAACAACCTGCTCTACTGGAACTTCGTCAATACCTGGACCTTTAATGAAGGCGCGTCTGTTGACGTGCAAGTCTGTCTGAATAACCTGACGAACGTTGACCCACTTTTTACGGACACGAATAGTTCACTCTATGTATTGCATGCGGCTCCGCCATTCACTCCGCCTGACTTTCACCTCTTGCCAGGAAGCCCAGCCATCGCCGCTGGAACCTGGCCCACGGCCATAACTAGCGCTTCGGGCAGTGGCACCTCTTTCACTGTCAGCGACTCGCACTGGTTTTTTGCGGGACAATCAGCGGCTTGGCGCACCGTCTTTGGCGACACCATTCAATTACAAGGGCAAACAGTCACAGCGGTCATAACTTCTATTTCCGGCAACACGATTACCGTGGCCACTCCCTTGAGCTGGACCAACGGGCAGGGAGTCGCCATGGCTTACCCTGGAAGCGCACCGGATGTCGGAGCTTTCGAGTACTACCCGTTGGCCGCGCCAACCGATTTACGAATCATTTCGGGAGGCCCTTAACATTCTGCGGTCGAAAGCAAGCCTCGGAACATCTGGGGCCAGGGATCGGATAACACGCCAAATCAATCTGGGAAGTCCTTCCTTTCGCATGACGCGGAATAATGCGTCGAAGCACATGGTGAAATACGTCTCAACGGCGGTTGCTCTCAAATGTTTCTCCAGTGGTCCCTTGATGCGCTCTCTTTACAGGCATCTGGGCAATCGAGTCTCGAACAAGGCGAGGGCTACCGGGCCCATGCCTGGTTATTACGCCCAACGACTGAAACGGCTGCTCCGTCTGCAAAGGCAGTACGGCATCGTCAGACCCGGCGATCGGATCATGGAGTTGGGGACGGGCTGGATGCATTGGGATGCGCTGATCTGGAGGTTGTTTTACGATGTGAGAGCGGTTTTGTTTGACGTATGGGATAACCGTCAGATGGGACGTTTGAAAAATTATGTCCGACAGTTGAGGGCTATGTTGCATAATGGATTTGAACTGTCAGCGTCGGAGTTGAAACGCGCACAATCGCTCGCTGATGCGATTCTCAAGGTGGAGTCGTTTGAGGAAATGTACAAACTTTTGGATTTTCAATACGTCGTGGCGAGCTCGGGCAGCCTGGGCCAGTTCGCCGACAACTCGTTTCAACTCGTGGTCAGCGGCGGTGTGCTGGAGCACGTGCAAAGAGAGGCGCTTCCCGCGCTTGGCAGCGAAACGCAACGGATTTTGAAACCGGGCGGATGGGCGGTGCATAGCATTGATACTACAGATCACCTGCAGCATTACGACCAAACAGCGTCGCCAAAAATATATCTTAGCTTTTCCGAAAGGACATGGAAGTACTTGTGTGAGAATCAGGTGCAATACATCAACCGCTTCCAGCGAGGCGAGTGGCTGGAGCTTTTCAAATCCAGCGGCTTTGAACTGGAGGACGAGGAAGTTTTTCGGGTAGACATCAGCGGCCTCCGGCTGGCGGAGCGGTACGTTCACATGGATAAGGGCGACCTCGAATGCACCACGCTCAATTTGGCCTTAAAAAAAGCAAGTTCAGCACAGTGACTGAACTGCTAGAAAAGAGTTGCGATACGCTGCGTTGCCTCGTGGCTCCCATTTCGCGATTTACAATCGGCAAAATTCCCCGTCACCGGATGGCACCGAAAATCAAAAGGCAAGAAGCTTCTACATGACGCACGTACATTTGGCCGTCGCGCGTGTCCGCGAATTACTCGGCGTGGCCGCCCGCAGGCGCATTGTCGTTTTGGGTGACGTGATGCTGGATCAGTTCTTGTGGGGCAATGTTCGCCGCATCTCCCCTGAAGCCCCGGTCCCGGTGGTGGAGTGGCAACGGGAAAGCTTTATCGCGGGCGGCGCCGCCAACGTCGCGCGCAATCTGGCCAGCCTTAAGGTGCCCACGGAACTGCTGGGCGTGGTTGGCCCAGACCACTCGGCGGACATGCTCAAGGATCTCTTGAAGCGCGATCGCATCAAATGTTCCGGCCTGATGACCATTGAAGGACGCATCACGAGCTTGAAGACGCGGATCGTGGCCCACCGCCAGCAGGTCGTGCGCGTGGATCGGGAAAGCCACTCTGAACTGGGGATGGACGTGACGCGGCGGCTGCTGCGCGCGCTGGAAAAGAAGCTGGACGGCACGGACGCGGTGGTCATCGGAGATTATGCCAAGGGCGTTGTCACACAACCCTTGATCGAAGGCGTCCGGCGGCTTTGTCGCGATCGCGGCATATGGCTGAGCGTCGATCCCAAGCCGGCGCACCACCTCGATCTGACCGGTGTTTCCTTGCTCACGCCCAATCGAAAAGAGGCCTTTGAACTGGCCGGGATAGCTGAGGATACCCACGCTGCGGCGCCGTTGCAGGACAGGTTGCTCCTGACCGTCGCCGATAAACTGCTCTCGCAACTTGCACCTGCGGTTCTGCTGATCACATTGGGCGAACACGGCCTGCTCTTGTGTCGCCGCGGCCACGATCCCTTTCATATCCCGACGGTGGCGCGTGAAGTATTTGATGTTTCCGGGGCCGGGGATACGACTATTGCCTCTTTTACACTGGCCATCGTGGCCGGAGCTTCGCCTGTCGAAGCGGCGATTTTCTCCAATCACGCCGCCGGTGTGGTGGTGGGGAAACTGGGCACGGCGGCCGTGCAGCCGGAAGAGTTGATCGAAAACTTCCGGCAGGAGCAGGTTGAACCCGCGTCGGCGCGAGGGCGTTCCTGAAAGGTTTGGATGACGATAAACATGAAATGAAAGTAGAAGACACCAACGAAAGTCGTCTCATCGCCGCAGGTGTTGATTTAGCCCACTCGCCAGAGGGAGGGCTGTCGGAAGAAAATGGCGATCCGAACGAACGGCATTTCAATACCGATCATCTCCGAACCAACCTGAAAAATCGCACGGTGTCGAGTGGTTTTGTGACCTTGACGGCCCAAGGCGCGAAGTTTGCGCTCACTATCGCTTCCACGTACGTCCTGTCGCGGTTGCTGGAGATACCTGACTTCGGACTCCTGGCCATGGTGACGACCATAATGGGTCTCTTGCGCGTGTTCAAGGATGCGGGCCTATCCTCGGCCACGGTCCAGCGGGATGACATTACGCACGCCCAGGTGTCCAATTTGTTTTGGATCAATGTCGGGGTGGCAGGGCTGCTGGCTTTGATCATGGCCGCATCGGCTCCGGCGATCGCTTGGTTTTACCGGGAGCCCAAATTGGTCGGGATCACGCTTTGGCTTTCGGTCACATTTTTGATCAGCGGTTCCACGGTGCAACATCAGGCGCTTTTGCGCAGGCAGATGCGGTTTAAGGCGATGGCAGTGATTGAAGTCGGATCCATGACGGTGAGTTTGATCGTCGGTGTGTTGATGGCGTGGTTGGGCTGCGGTTACTGGGCACTGGTCGGAATGAATCTGGCTTTGGAAGCCTCTGGGTTTGCGCTGACGTGGTGGGTGTCGCGGTGGCGGCCGCAACGGCCAAGGCGCGGGAGCGGGACATGGTCGTTGCTCAATTTTGGCATCAATATGACGGCAGGTTCGGCGGTTTACATTTTTTCGCGGGGCGCGGATACGATGCTAATAGGCTGGCGTTATGGAGCCGACGCCACGGGGCTTTACTCGCGCGCTTTGGCACTGCTGATGCGTCCCCTGGATCAACTTATGGCTCCGGTTGGCGCCGTTTTTATCCCCACGCTTTCACGGCTGCAGAATGATCCGGAGCGCTACCGCCGGGCTTTCCTCCGGCTTTACGAGGCGATGGCCCTGGTTAGTTTTGGTTTCTCCGGGATTTTTTTTGCCTTGTCGCGCCCGATCACGCTGTGGTTGCTCGGCCCGAAATGGGAGGCGGCGGCGGTCATATTCAAGGCCTTCGCCTTAGCCGCGCTCTATTTCCCCATTGGGACAGCGGTGGTCTGGGCCGTGGTTAGCCAGGGCCGCGGCAAGGAGTTTTTGCGGATAAACCTGATCACGTCGGTGATCACGATTTCTGCGTTTGTGGCCGGCTTGCCGTTTGGGCCTGTCGGGGTGGCGTTTGCATTTTCGATCGCGGGCTTGCTAGTTTCAGTGCCGGTGACTTTTTATCTGGCCGGAAGAAGAGGCTCGGTGAGAACAAGAGACTTGTGGGCTGGATTCTTTCGCCACCTGCCGTTGTGGGCGGTTGTGGCGGGCGTCACGGCTCTGGCGCGCGCGCGGGTGGCTGATTTTTCGCCATTCATTCAGTTGCTGCTCTGCGGGCCAATTGGCTTGGCGGCCGGCGTCGGCACAATCCTTGCCATCAAACCGCAAAGGGAGGTTGCGGCGCATCTTGTTGGCGCCGTCAGAGGGATGCTCGCCGCACGAAGAGCAGCCGGAACCACATGACTCCTATCAACGCAGGGGGCTTCGGCGATGGAACGTGATCAGTTATTTATGGAGATGAACTACACTGGTGAGCGCATGGTGCCAGGTAAGGCGGACTCTTACACTTTTTGGGAGCACATTTATCGCTACCGTTTTGCCGCCCCCTATGTAGAGGGTGAGAAGGTGTTGGATATTGCTTGCGGCGAAGGATACGGCTCGGCCGCTTTGTTGCGAGCAGGCGCAGCCACTTTGATAGGAGTAGATGTGTCCCGCGAGGCATGCGAGCATGCAGCCCTTCGTTACGGAATTGAAACCAGGGTGGGTGACGCGACCAAGATTCCTTTGGAGGACGCTTGCGTCGATATCGTGGTTTCATTCGAAACCATCGAACACGTTGCCCGGCCTGATTTGTTCTTGGATGAGTGCGTCCGGATCCTTGCACCGGGCGGGCAAGTCATCATTTCGACACCCAACCGCGATTCCTACCGCGAATGCGCCCCTCACAACCCCTACCATTTAAAGGAGTTAAACGAGGAGGAATTTGTGGCCTTGCTCCGCGCTCGCTTTGCCAAGTTCCAAATGTACACCCAGCGACCGAATTCGGCCGCGTGGTGGTCGCCGCGGATTCTGTCGAGTGCGCACTCGATTTGGTGGAAATGGCGCGGCTTTGGGCGGGCGCGCCTGCTGATGCAGCACTTATTTTGTCCGGAGGTTGTCCGGCTCAAGACTTTGACCGAAGCCCGAAAAGATCCAGTTCAAACGATACTCTCGCCTATCGGCGCCCTTTCTCATTTGGCAAATCCCTTTGCCATCCGGCCCAAAAGTGCCGCATCCAAGGAGGTGCCCGTTTACTTGATCGCGGTAGCTTCCCTTTGAATGGCATGCCTGACATTTCCGAAATCACATTGGACATGGAATCTCAACCACCACCTGCTCTAGCACCGGTTTCGGAAAATGGAGCGACCTTTTGGTCGGTCATGATACCGACTTATCGGCCGAGGGAGGACTATCTCCGCAAAACCATCGAGTCTGTGCTCCAGCAGGATAGAGGCTCCAAGGAGATGCAGATTGAAGTGGTGGATGATTGCTCCCCAGATGTTGACGTTGAAGCGATGCTCAAGTCCATCGCGGGAGAGCGAATCGCATTCTCTCGAACCTCAAAAAATCTGGGTTTGGCGGGCTGCTGGAATGCTTGCGTAGAGCGTTCGCGCGGCCAGTGGGTGCATATTTTGCACCAGGATGATTTCGTGCTGCCGGAATTTTACCGTCGGCTCCAACAAGGCGCCCGACTTCATCCTGAAGTTAGTTTGATTGCGACGCGGTCATTTTTCGTCGATGAAGACGGCGTCATTCTGCGTGTCACAGAGAGGTTGCGCGATTTGGAAAATGGAGGACGTGATGTGAAGGCTTTTCTTTACGGGAATCCCCTGCAATGCGCCGGGGTCGCGGTCCGGAGAACTTTCTTTGAAGCCAACGGGGGTTACAACCCGGAGTTGGTGTACACCTTGGATTTGGAAATGTGGACGCGCGTAATTAGCATGGCTGGCGGTCTTGTCACTCCAGAGCCGCTCTCCTGCTATCGCCTATCCAAAGGAAGCGAAACCTCGCGCCTGGCGCGCTTTGCGGAAGACGTGCGCGAGTTCGACAGGTTAAACCAACTTTTCTTAGAGAGACATCCAGGGTTTGACTGCAACAAGGCAGCGCGGGAGATTTGCCTTGCGGCATTAAGCCACGCCGAGCGCTTTTGGGAGAATGGCGATGCTGAAGCGGCCGAAGCAAATCTGGCCTATTGGAGGAGGAATGCTCCAGTATCACTGCGCTTGCACAAGTTCGCCGGCAAAATGGCAAAAAGCCTTTTCAGATGATCATGCTGATCAAGCCATGGAAATGAACGTTTCGGTCATTATTTGCACACGGGACCGCGCGGCCCGTTTGGATCAAACGCTTTCCTCGCTGGAAGCACTCACGATTCCTGCCGGCCTGAGTTGTGAAGTTGTAGTTGTGGACAACGGATCGACCGACCAAACACCGCAGGTTGTTCGGAAGCATTCGGCTGCCAGGATCCCGCCTCGGTACCTTTTGGAATCGGAGCCTGGACAATCAAGAGCGCGAAATACTGGCGTGGCGGCTTCGGAAGGTGAGATCATACTGTTTACCGACGATGACGTGGTGCCGGCTAAGGATTGGCTGGAACGTATGTGCCGTCCGTTGCTGGAAAGGGAGTGCGATGGGGCTGTGGGACACATCGAATTGGCCAAGGAGGTGTGCCGGCCATGGATGACCGAAGGGCAAAAGGCTGGATTGGCGTTTTATGATGGACCCGGAGACGGGCCGTTGGAACTCATTGGCGCTAATATGGGGTTCCATCGGTCTGTGATCGAGCGTGTCCCCGCCTTTGACCCTGAAATCGGCCCTGGGGCTTTGGGTCTTTTTGACGACACGCTGTTCTCCTGGCAATTGGCCGAGGCCGGTTTCCGATTACGCTATATTCCGGAGGCGTCGGTGATTCATTATCCAGACCCAACGCGCCTATTGCGGCGCCATTGTCTGTCGGCCGGCCGGACGTTCGGCATCAGCAAGGCCTATGTTCTTCACCATTGGCAGCATGAGAAAGTGCCGTTCCCTCGCCTGCGATACTGCTACGTCGGGCTCAAATTACGCCTGCGCCGGTTGCTTGAACCGCCGCCAGCGCTTGATGTGGAAGGGATCGCTCCTTGGGAAATGAGCTACGTGGCAGAAATGGAGAAAAATCGGCAGTTCCTGATCGAACGCCAGCGGCCTAGAAATTATTCCAAGCGCGGCCTGCGCAAGATCGGCGGCTACCACAGCATGAAGCAAGCTTGCAAATCTTGAGAATGGAACTCCAATCGTGGCAGGACTCCATTCCAAACAGTTAGGCCCTAAAATCATGACCGTTGATAACGCATTGGCACAAGTGACGGCCTCCTTGAAGGAGGGCGCCGAACTGCGGATGAAAGTGGCACAAGAGTGCGGCCCCGCTATTGTGCAGGCGGCTTGCGCGATGACCAAATGCCTCCGGGCCGGCGGCAAGTTGCTCTTTTTCGGCAACGGCGGCAGCGCGGCGGACGCCCAGCATTTGGCGGCGGAATTTGTCGGCCGATTCGTGCTGGAACGCAGGGGCTTGCCGGCGATGGCCTTGACGTCCGATTCCTCCATTCTGACGGCGCTGGGAAATGATTACGGATTCGACAGGGTTTTTTCCCGGCAGATCGAGGCTTTAGGCCAGGCCGGGGACGTGGCCGTTGGCATCAGCACCAGCGGCAACTCTCCCAACGTCGTCGCCGCGCTCAAGCAGGCTAAGAGTCAGCATCTCAAGACGATAGGTTTGGCCGGCAAAGATGGCGGGCTGCTCCGTCAGTTCTGCGATATTCCATTGATCGTGGCCTCACCGAACACGGCGCGCGTGCAGGAGTGCCACATCACCATCGGACATTTGCTGTGCGAGTTGGTGGAAAACGAGCTGTCGGGATGCAAGCCCGGCCGCCTATGAGAATAGCCTATATCACTCCTTACAAGGGGCCTGTTTTGATGGAGCGGCGCCCCAGCCTGAGAAATCTGAGCCTGTCGAACAAGGTGAAGATTGAACTGGTTTCCCACGCACTGCGCGCGGGCGGGCATGACGTGGAAATAATCTCGCAAGGGGAGGTGGACCGGTATGAATACAAGTATTATCGGGGTTTTCAGGAGCCGAAGGGTTTTCATCCGGAAATTCCGATTCACTACGCATCTTCGTTGCCGATCCGTTTTGTCAACGGGATTTGGTCGAAGTGGCGGACCGTCCGTCTATTCCAAGCCCTGCATCGACGTTCGCCGTTTGATTTGGTGATTATATTCAACATGAAATCGGGACACATCGGCTGCGCCTGCCACGCGGCGCGGCGGCTGCGCGTGCCGGTCATCCTGGAGTATGAGGATGATTCGTTCGTGGACATTCTCGGGCGCAGTGCTGGCGGATTCAAGGCCAGGCATCATCGCAAAGCCTGCCTGCGGACCTTGCAGCTCATCTCCGGGGGCATCGCTGTTTCTCCCCACTTATTGTCGCAGTTTCGCCCCGAACTGCCGAGGTTGTTGCTGCGAGGCGTGGTCGGCGGGGATATTTCCGGCACCAACGGCCCGATGGGGGAAGGACGGAAGAACTGGATTCTCTATTCGGGCACCCATACCGAGACCAACGGTATTGCGCAGTTAATCCAGGGTTACGGCCGCCTGCGCAAGGCTGGATGGGAATTGCACATCACAGGCCATGGCGAAAAGACGGAGGAGTTCAAAAAACTGGCAGAACCTATTTCAGGCATAGTGTTTCACGGACTGGTCAGCAGGAAGGAGTTGGTGTCGCTCTTGCGCTCGGCCCGGTTTTGCGTCAATCCCCAACGATCGAGCCAGATTCCTGGGAACGTGTTCCCGTTCAAAATCATTGAGTATCTCGCCGCCGGAGCGCATGTGGTCAGCACGCCGTTGGGAGGGGTGGAAAAGGAGATTGAACGGGGCGTTTCTTACATGCCGGATAATGAACCTGAGACAATTGCGGCGGCGCTGGACTTGGCAATTCAGGGGCGGATGTGGGAGAATAACGCCGCCGAATATATCTGTGGCACCTACGGGCCGGAGGCGGTGGCAAAATCGCTCCGTGCGCTCTTGGAGCAGGTGATGGCGCGCGCCGCTTAAAACGAGCCTGTCATCGCCCTACCTATGGGCACGCTGGAGCAGGAATTCGAAAACAATATCACTTATTTGCCATCGCATTCCCCCCAGACGATTGTCTCTACTTGATGAACTCAAATGACCTTGGTGCGCCGCAGGCTACGGAAGCGGTTCCCGACTTGTCTCGTCGGACCAAATCAGCGCTTCAGGCGCGGCCATGCTTTGGGTTGCTCCATCGCCGGGAACGCTGGGGATTGTCCTGGCGGGGTTGGTTCGCCGCCAGTGGATTGGCCGCACTGCTGAGCGTTTTGTTCATATTCCGGGTTTACCCATTCTTAGCCGTCACGGAGCGCCAACCGCTCTCGGACTATCTCATCGCCGAAGGGTGGGCGCCGGTGGACGTTCTGAGGGGGGCGTGTGAGGAGTTTAAGGCCGGCGGCTATCGGAAAATTGTGGTCAGCGGGTGTGTCGTTCACGACGAATGGACCGACAAGCCTAGCGTCACTTACGCCGACTGGGGCGCTTACAAGCTCCGCCGGCTGGGTATACCCGAGGATCTTATTCAGCCAGTTCCGTGTTTGATCCAGAAAAAGGATCGCACCTATTGTTCGGCGTTGGCTGTGAAGCAGTGGATGGGCGAGCATGGCATTCATCCCCAGCAAATCAATGTTGTCACGGATGGAGCGCACGCCCGTCGCAGTCGGTTGCTGTTTCAAAAAGCGTTCGGGCCGGAAGTAAAAGTGGGCATCATTGCCGTCGCGGACCCGCAGTTCGATCCCGACCATTGGTGGCGCTCGAGCGAAGGCGTGCGTGAGGTGGTCGGGGAGACGATTGCTTACCTGTATGCTAGACTTTTATTTCATCCAGCGGCATCATGAGAGGCACGAAAGGCTGGATGAGAAAGAAGACACCGAGGCCTGTTGGGCATGCGCCTCGGCTTTTTTCACGTAGCATCGGCGAACGAATGAACAATACAAGCTCAAGCAGGCTCTGGTGGCTGGTCGTGCCCTCCATTTGGGCGTGCCACATCTCTGCGGTGGCGCAAGAGGAAATTTACCAAGGTCCGGTGCCGTACAATTTCCAGTCCCAAGTGGTTGGTACGACGTCGCCCGGCTCGGCCCAGTCCGGCACACCCTTTATGGGGACCAGCAGCCTGGCTGGCTCGCCGCTGAACGTGGGAAATTCTCTTTCGACGAGACCGAGCCTTGTGGAATGGGGGCCGTTCCGTGTTTATCCGCAGATCAGTTACTTGTTTACTTACGGCAACGGCCTGGAAGCCGAGCCCGGCATAAACTCGACCACGGCCATCAATACGGTGACCCCTGACATGCTGATTAAAATAGGCCAAGCATGGACGCTTGATTACGCTCCGAGCCTGGCCTATTATTCGAATCCGCTTTTTCACAATACAACGGACCAACGCGTGGTGCTCGCAGGCGGCACGACCTATGGCAACTGGACGCTGAATTTATCGCAAAGTTATATCGACACCACCGATCCGCTGGTGGAGACGGGAACGCAAGTCGAGCAAGAGGTGTATGCGACGGCCCTCAATGCGGCTTGGCAGATGAACGGCCATCTGTCGTTGCAACTGGGATTGAATCAGAACTTTCGCTTTGCCCAGGCGTACATCGATTTGCACGAATGGACAACGTCCGACTGGCTAAACTACCAATTCGAGCGGCAGCTTGGGGTCGCGATCGGGGTGACCGGCGGGTATGACGAAGTGAGCCTTGGCTCGGACATGCCGTTCGAAGAGGCCCAGGGAAGGGTGAGTTTTCAACCGGGACCCAAGCTGTCCCTCAGCGCGACTGGAGGGATTGAGGACAGGCAGTTTATCCATCCGTCCGCGCCGGCCTTGGTGACTCCTATTTTTAATGCTACAGCGCAGTATCAAGCGAGCGCGGGGACTACACTCACCGTTTCCGGCGGCCGGACGGTAACTCCAACCTTCTACGGAAATGAGATCCAAGTTGTCACAAGCGTCAGTGGGGGTATCCGCCAGCACATTGTCGGGAAAACATTTCTCTCGATCAACGGCAGTTATGTCTCGGAGCCCTTTACGAGCATAGTGGCAGCCTCGCCATATTATTTCGGCGTCCCGCCGAGCACAAGCGTGGCGCAAACTCGGTCCGACACGTTTACCAACATCAGGGTAACCCTGTCCACGGCCTTCCGCAGTCACCTGACCGGGTCCATTTTTTACAGTCGAAGCGACAATTCCTCCAGCCAGATCGATTACTCGTACACTGGCAACCAGGTTGGCCTCCAACTGAATTACCAGTTTTAACGGAAGGTGCCATCGGCGTTCAGCTTGGTGTTGGGGTTAGGGGTTGGCCTGCTGCTGGCTTGGCCGTGTGCAGGCATGGTGATTTTTTCAAGCAGAATCACCCGGTTGCATTGAGAAAGCAAAGAGTTCTCGATTTGAATGAGTGAATTGCAGAAATTGAAACAGAGTCTCTCCGCCGCCCGCGCGACTTGGCTGGTAACCGGGGTGGCCGGTTTCATTGGCTCCAACCTCCTGGAGGCGCTCTTGCGCCTGGGGCAAACCGTGACCGGGTTCGACAACCTCTCCACGGGCCGCAAGGAGAACCTGAACCAAGTCCGCGCCGCCGTTGGACCGGGTTTGTGGAAGAATTTCCGCTGGACCGAAGGCGACATTCGAGACGCGGCGCTCTGCCGGCGCGTCACCCGAGGGCAGGACTACATCCTGCACCAAGCCGCGCTGGGTTCGGTCCCCCACTCGTTGGAGGACCCCGTCCAGACCAATGACAGCAACGTCAACGGCTTTGTGAAACTGTTGTGGGCCGCCAAGGAGAATGGAGTCAAACGATTTGTTTTCGCCTCCAGCAGCGCCGTCTATGGCGACGAGACAACCCTGCCGCAAAGGGAACGGAAAATCGGCCGATGCCTGTCTCCTTACGCCGCGTCCAAACGGATCAATGAACTCTACGCCGACGTGTTTGCCGGGTGTTATGGTCTGGAGACGATGGCCTTGCGCTACTTCAATGTCTTTGGCCCGCGCCAGGACCCCAACGGCGCTTATGCGGCCGTGATTCCAAAATGGATTGCCGCGATGATTCAAAATGAACCCGTCTGTATCAACGGAGACGGTTCGACCAGCCGCGACTTTTGCTACATCGCCAACGTCGTGCAGGCCAACCTCCTGGCGGCGACGACGCAAAACCGCCGGGCGGTGAACCAAATATTTAATATCGCCCTCGGCGCGCAAACAACGTTGAATGAATTGTTCGAACTGCTCCGTGGCCGTCTGTTGCTGGCGCACGGCCATCTGCGCGGATTCCGGCCGCGCTACGGCGAATTCCGGCCTGGAGACATTCTTCATTCGCGAGCCGATATCGGCCAGGCGCGCCGCCTCCTTGGGTACCGGCCCACCCACAACCTTGAAGAAGGCCTGGATGAAGCCCTGGATTGGTACGTGCGGGATTTCTCCGCCAGGCGCAGCAGCGCTGGGCGCCAGGCACAAACAGCCGTCCTGGCCCGGTAAGTTTCCATCCCTATGGTTAAAGGCATCATTCTCGCTGGTGGCGCAGGTTCGCGTCTATACCCGCTCACCCTGGTGGCCAGCAAACAGTTGCAGCCGGTCTATGACAAGCCGATGGTGTATTATCCGTTGACCACGCTAATCGAGAACGGGGTGCGGGAGTTGTGCCTGATCGCCACGCCGGCCGATCTGCCGCGTTTCCGTCAACTATTGGGAGACGGAGCAGCCTGGGGCTTGTCGATCGAATACCTTGCCCAGGCCAAGCCAGCCGGCATTGCCCAGGCCTTTTTGATCGCCGCTTCGTTCATCGGCTCCGACCCGGTCACGCTGATATTGGGCGATAACATTTTCTATGGGGCCGACGGTTTCAAGCGGGCGTTTGCGGATTTCCAGGATGGCGCTTCCATCTTTGGCTATCGCGTCCACGATCCCGAACGCTATGGCGTAGTGGAATTCGACTCTGAGGGGCGCGCCCTTTCCATCCAAGAAAAGCCCAGCCAGCCGCGCAGCAACCACGCGGTGCCGGGACTCTATCTGTATGACAACCAAGTGGTGGAGATCACCAAAAACCTTCGTCCGTCGGAACGCGGTGAATTGGAAATCACCGATGTAAACGTCGCTTACTTGCGGCGCGGCCAATTGCGGGTTCACCAGTTGAGCCGGGGTTTCGCGTGGCTGGATGCCGGCACCAGCAGCAGCCTGCATGAGGCTTCAGCTTACGTCCAAACGATTGAGAAGCGGCAGGGCATCAAGATTGGCTGCCCGGAGGAGGCGGCGTTCCGGCGCGGGTTTATGAGCCGGGACGAATTGGAAAAGCAAACCGCGCAGATGCCCAACTGCGAATACCGCGATTACCTACATCGCGTCCTGGCGGAGGCAGCTCGTTGATATGATTGTTCTTTTAGGCGCCACAGGTTACATCGGGCGGCAATTTGCCGCAGCGCTGGAGGCGCAAGGCTGGCCCTTTGTCGCGCCCTCGCGCGCAGAAGTCGATTATACGCGGTTCGGCGTGTTGCGGGCGTATTTAGGCCGGACCAAGCCGGATTTTCTGATCAACGCGGCCGGCTACACCGGCAAACCCAATGTGGATGCCTGCGAGCAAAACCGGGCCGACACCTTGCAAGGCAACGCGCTCTTTCCGGCGACGGTGGCCCACGTCTGCGCCAGCTTGAACATTCCTTGGGGACACGTTTCCTCCGGTTGCATTTTTTCTGGCGCCAAAGTGGCTGTCCTGGGGCGTGGCCGCGTGGAACGCGATTTAACGCAACCCTCGATGGCGCTGATGCTGCGGCAGAATCGCGGCGCTTTTCAAGGGTTCACCGAAGAGGACGAGCCGAATTTCAGTTTTCGCCGGCCCCCGTGCAGTTTTTACAGCGGGTCCAAGGCACTGGGCGAGGAGGCGATCCAAGGGTTTGGCCAGCATTATATTTGGCGCTTGCGCATTCCGTTCGATCAATTCGACGATCCGCGCAATTATCTGAGCAAGCTGCAGCAGTACCCCAAGGTCTATGAGAACGTCAACTCGCTCTCGCACCGCGGGGATTTTGTGACGGCTTGCCTGGAGTTGTGGCGGCGGCGGGCGCCCTTTGGCGTTTACAATGTGACCAATCCGGGGTTTGTTAGCTCCAGCCAAGTTGTGGAGATGATTCAAAAAATACTCAAGCCGCGCCGCGCCTTCGGTTTTTGGGCCAGCGACGAGGAGTTCTACCGCGTGGCCGCCAAGACGCCGCGCTCCAACTGCATCCTGGACGTATCCAAACTGCTGGCCACCGGCGTGCCCATGCGCCCGGTGGAGGAGGCGCTGGCGGATGCTTTGCAAAAATGGAGTCCCCGGTCATGAATTTGCTCTTGACGGGTGGCGCCGGCTTCATCGGCTCCAACCTGATTTACCATATCATTGACCATCCGGAAATCCGCCTTCTGGTCAATCTCGATTGCCTGACCTATGCCGGCCGGTTGGAAAATCTGGAAGGCCTGGAGCGGCATCCGAACTACCGCTTTGAAAAGGCCGACTTGCGCGACAAAGACGCGGTCTTTGACGTCGTGGCCCGGCATGCCGTCACCCATGTGTTGCACCTGGCGGCGGAGTCGCACGTGGACAGGTCCATTAGCGGTCCAGGGGATTTCATCCATACGAACATTGTGGGAACGTTCAACTTGTTGGAGGCGTTGCGGGCGACGTGGGGGGGCAACTGGGTCGGCCGGCGTTTCCACCACGTCTCGACGGATGAAGTTTATGGCAGCCTGGGGCCGGCGGGATATTTTACGGAGACGACGCCGTACGCACCCAATTCCCCGTATTCGGCCAGCAAGGCCGCCAGTGATTTTCTGGTGCGCTCGTACCATCACACCTACGGGCTGCCGGTGGTGACGACCAATTGTTCCAATAACTACGGACCCCGCCAATTTCCGGAAAAGCTCATTCCCGTGACCATCGAAAGCATCTGTGCGCGGCGGGCCATTCCGGTTTATGGCGACGGCATGAATGTGCGCGACTGGCTCTATGTGCGCGATCATGCCGAGGCCCTGTGGCAGGTCTTGACGCGGGGCCGGGATGGGGAAACTTACAATATCGGCGGACACAACGAGTGGGCCAACCTTCGCATGGTCGAGTTGATCTGCGATATCATGGACGAGTTGGCGCCGGAGTTGGGCGGGTCCTCGCGGCGTCTGATTACTTTCGTCAAGGACCGGGCCGGCCATGACCGGCGTTATGCGATTGATGCCGGCAAGATGGAGAGGGAACTGGGCTGGACGCCAGCCCATACTTTCCAATCCGGCTTGCGCGAGACGATTCAGTGGTATTTGAAGAATCAAGATTGGGTCAAACGTGTCAAGAAAAAGGCATGATCAATTTATGAGGCGGCCTGATCGGCCGCCATTGCGGATGGAACACGCCCACAACGAGCACCTCAAAACAAACATGAATGCTGAAATTCCTTATGCTGCCGACCCCGAAGGGGCAACGGTGCGGCGGCAACTCCGACGGTTGGCGGTGGTGGCGGCGCTATTGGCGGTCTGCTTCGGATGGCCGCTGCTGCAGTTGATCACCTTTGCCGCCCATAGCGATTTGTTCTCTTGCATCCTGTTGGTGCCCTTCATTAGCGGGTACTTGATCTGGACCATCCGAAAAACTTTGAACCTCCAGGACGTACGTCCATGCTGGCCGGGGGCGATGCTGGGATGGATGGCGGGAGGGGCCATCATCGCCGCGTATTGGATGGGCCGGCGCGACGGGTGGGCGCCTCAGACGCAGGATTACTTGACGCTGATGACTTTGGCCTTTCTATGCTGCTTCTGGGGCGTTTGCCTGGCGATGCTGGGGTCCAAGCTGGTGGGGCAGATCCTATTTCCGCTGGCGTTCCTTGTCTTCGCCGTGCCCATGCCTGCGAGTTGGCTCCTTCACATCGACACGTTTTTTCAATATACGTCCGCCGCGATGGCCGAGGCGTTTTTAAAGGTGACTGGCGAGCCGGTCTGGCGGAACGGGTTGGACCTGCAACTAACGACTCTGCGAATGAGGGTGGCGCCCGAATGCAGCGGGATTCATTCGACCTTGGTGCTGTTAATCACCAGCTTTCTGGCGGGCTATTTGTTCCTGAGGCAGTATTGGACGCGGGCTGTGTTGGTATTGATCGTGGTTCCCCTGGCCATTCTCCGAAACGGATTCCGTGTTTTCACGCTGGGCTGGCTGGGCGAACATCTCTTTCCGACCATACTCGATTCACCCTTTCATCATCATGGCGGGCCGATCTTCTTCGCTTTGTCGTTGATTCCCTTTTTTTTGCTGCTGGTCTTTCTGCGCAAGCGGGAAGTTCAAGCGAGCAAGGTACCACACCCCCAGCCGGAGAACTGAGACGATGAAGAAAACATTCTGCTCTCACTGCTCCGTCCTCGTGGCCTTGGCCCTGTGCCTGGTCTTGAGCGCGGGGTGCTCCAAGGCATCCGAAGCCCGGCGTGTTTTGGAGTCGGCCAATAGCGACTTTCAAAAGAAGAAGTACGACGAGGCGGAAAAAGAGTACCGATCGGTTCTGCGCTTGTCGCTGCGCAATCCGGTGGCCATTCGCCAATTGGGCCTCATCTATTTTGAGGAAGGCCGTTCTGCGCTGGCGTTCCGGTTCTTGCAAGAATCCTTGAAGCAGGATCCAAAGAACACGGAGGTTCAAGTAAGAATGGCGGAGCTTTACGGGACCGGCGGAGACTCGAAAAAGGCCGAAGAGTTGTTGGGGTCGGTGCTGAATGCGGATCCCGGCAATGAACGTGCCTTGGCTCTGCTGGTGGAAACGTGCCCCACCAATGAAATCGCCAGCGTGGGCGAGAGGCTGAAAACACAAATACTGGAAGGGGGCCAAGGGGAGGCGGCCTGCCACTCGGCCCTGGGTTGGATCTATCTGCGGATGCAGAAACTGAGCGACGCGGAAATCGAATTTAATAAGGGTTCGGCGCTGGACCCAAAGCTGGCTTCCCCTTACATCGGCTGGGCAGCCCTCTACTCCCTGCGCAAAGACGCCACGGGACTCGAAAAGTCCATTAAGGCCGCGGCCGAACGGTCGCCCGTTCGCTCTTCCATTCGGTTAAGATACGTGGAATTTAAAGTGCAAACCGGGGCCGGGGAGGAAGCCAAAGAAATGTTGCGCGATATCACCAGGCAGGCGCCGGATTACATACCGGCGTGGCTCTCTCTGATGAAAATCGCCTTCGCGGAACACAAGTACGACGAGTGCAAGACCAACATTGACACGATTCTGGCCCGGGACAGTTTGAACTTCGATGCGATGATGGAGTCGGGCACCCTGGCTCTGACCCAGCGTGACGGCCCGAGGGCGCTGGCCGTTCTCCTGCAATTGAATGAGGTGTATAAAACCGTGCCTCAAGCCAAATACGATTTGGCCAAGGCTTATTTGTTGAACAACGACAAACAGAAGGCCGTGGCCAATCTGAAGGAAGCTCTGAGCTTGAACCGCGATTATGAGCCGGCGACGCTCCTGCTGGCGCAATTGGACTTTGGCTCGGGCAATTTCAACGAGTCGGAAACCCTCCTCTCGAAATCGATTAAGAACCATCCTGAGGATGCGCAAGCGCAGATGACGCTGGCGGAGACCTATCTGGCGCAGGACCAGCCGAAGCGCGCCTTGGAAGTGTATCAGAAGCTGGCGCAAATGTATCCCAAGAACCCCGAAATCCTGCGCACGATGGGGGTGGTTTATTATAAACTGGGCGACAGCGCGAAGGCGCGCGCAGCTTTCGAGAAATCCCTGGAGCAGGCGCCTGATTACATGCCCAGCCTGCAACAAATCAACAGTCTGGACATTTCCGAAAAGCGTTATGCCGAAGCCCACCGGCGCATAGACCGGATCATAGAGCAGAATCCAAAAGTAGCGTCACCTTTGATCTTGCAGGGGGATATCTACCGGAACGAGGGGCAAACCAACCTGGCAGAGTCCGCTTATGCCAAGGCCATTGAAATCAATCCCGAACTGTCCGCCGCATACCTGAGTCTGGCAGAGATTTACTTGCACTCCAATCAGGAACAGCGAGCGCTGGATCGGCTGGTCGCCTTGGCGGCCAAACACACCAACGACATCACAGCCTTGATGATGATCGGGGGCATCGAGCAAACGGCGGGCCGCTATGATAAGGCTGCTGACGCCTATAAAAAAGTGCTGGCGGTCGATTCGAACTCATTCGTCGCCTTGAACAATTTAGCCTATGTGGATTCCGAGCACTTGAGCAAAGTCGATGAGGCCCTCCAACTGGCCACGAGGGCTAGGGCGCTTCGCCCCGATGACCCGCGCGCAGCCGATACGCTGGGATGGATTCTGTTTAAGAAACGCGAGTATGCCCAAGCCCGCAGCGCGATCCAGGAGAGCGCGGACAAACAGCCCGGCGATCCTGAGGTGCAAATGCATTTAGGCATGGCTCACTACATGTTGGGAGAGGAAAAGCCCGCGCACCTTTGGTTGCAGCAGGCTGTGGCCAGCCACGCTGATTTCCCCGGCAAAGACGCGGCGCGGCGCCACCTGGAGGTCCTGGACATCGATCCCACCACGGCCACTCCGGAGGTGGTGCAGAAATTGCAAGCCATGGTACAGGAGGACCCGCTGGACCCTGTGCCGTGGAGCCATCTGGCTGCCATTGAGGAGCAACGCGGAGATGCGCGAAAAGCCGCCGATTCGCTCCAAAAACTTCTCTTGATCAATCCCAAGGATGCGTCGGCCATGATTCGATTGTCCCGCTTGTACGCCGATCAGCTCAAAGAACCCCACAAGGCGTTTGATCTGGCCAAATCAGCGCACAGTCTGGCGCCCGACGATGGCCGTGCCTCCGCACTGCTGGGGGAGTTGGCGTATCTGAGCAACGATTATCCCTGGGCCATGCACCTGTTGGAGGATGCGGCCCATCGGGTCTCCGATCAACCGTCGTTGTTCTATCACTTGGCCTTGGCCTACTACGCCATGGGCAAGACCACCGACGCGGATGAGGCCATGCAAAAGGCGGTGCAGCAGGGTGATTCCCCGTCCAACCTCGTTCAAGCCAAACAGTTCCAGGCCATGCGCGCGGCAGTCAAGGATCCTGCTAAAGCCCAAGCCTCCAGCGCGCAGGTGGAGCAGATTCTGGCAAAGGACCCAAATTATGTGCCAGCCTTGATGGTGTCGGCGCTGCAGGCGGAGCGCAAGCCCGCGCGCGACGAAGCCGTGCAGACATACAAGAAAGTGCTGACCATCTATCCGCTTTTTGTCCCGGCCACGCGCCAATTGGCCATCCTGTATAGCCAGAGCCAGAATCAAGGCGACCTGGACAAGGCTTACGATATGGCCGAAAAGGCCAGAGCCTCCTTGCCCAACGATCTGGAATTGGCCAAGACGGTGGGACTTCTGGCCTACGGCCGCAAGGATTACAACAGATCGATGCTCTATCTCAAGGAATATGCCGAGAAATCCGGCGGCGACGGCGATGCGTTTTATTATCTGGGCATGGATTACTATAACCTCAAGCAGACAAACCTATGCAAGCAGGCTTTGACCAACGCGCTGGCCCTCCACAGTTCCGAAAGTTTGAAAGGCCATGCCGAGGGCATTCTCAAGGACTTGAATAAGAAATTGCAGTGAGATCGACGCAACGGCACCTCGGAAGCCGGCAAGGCTTCCGGCACCCCCTGTTTAAGCGTAAAAAAAGACTTGAACCGGAAGGGTGAGTGTTCTTGACTTGAGTCATTAAGAGCGAAACGTTCAGTGGCGCCGCAAGCGGCGCTGGAAGGAGAAACACATGTTGAAATGTTTAGGTCAGAAAATCAAACGTGCGGTCTGGGTGTCGGGACTCGTGGCCGGCTGGGCGGCCCTTTGCGGTTGTCAAAGCCAGCCTGCGGCTTCCCAATCCTCGCCAAGCGCAAGCCCCGACGCGAGCGCCGCCGCCCCCGCCCAAACCCCGGCCCACATTGCGGCAGAGACTCCTACGACGGATAAATCTCCTTCGCAGGCGTTGCGTGAGGGCGATAGTGTGAAAATTACCTTTCCGGGCGCGCCGACGCTGGACACCGTACAGGTCATCCGGCGGGATGGCAAGATTACCCTGAGTATGGTGGGAGAAATGAAGGCGACGGGCCTGACGCCGAAGGAATTGGAGGAGGCATTGTTGAAGGCTTACGGCGACCAATTAGTTGTCAAAGAAGTCACGGTGACGGTGCAAACATCGGCCTTCGAGGTTTACGTGACCGGCGCGGTGCTCAGGCCGGGCAAGCTTATTTCAGCCCGCGTGATGACGCCGCTGGAGGCGGTCATCGAAGCGGGCATCGACAACACCAAATCCAACTTGAAGAAAGTCCGCGTCATCCGCGAAAGTGAGAACGGGAAATCCGAGACCTTCAAATTGAACCTCTACGACGTGATGCACGGCAACCCGACGACACCATTCATCCTCAAGTCGATGGACAAGATTTACGTGCCGGAAAAATTCTCAGCGTTTTGACCGGCGCTCAGAACAAATCCGCGCTCTCTCCATGTTGAAAAGAAGTTGGCGGGGGTTTTATCTTTCGAGCCTTGTTTCACTTTTGGTGGGACAAGGCTCGAAGCATGTTGATGGATAAGCATGAACTTTCTTGTCACAGGCGGGGCAGGCTTCATCGGTTCCCATGTGTGCCAGCGGCTGCTCGGCGCGGGCCATGAGGTTTGGGCGCTGGACGATCTGAACGGCTTTTATAATCCCGTCCTCAAGCGGCGCAACCTAGCGGAGATTCAGGCGCTGCAAAAGCCGTTTGTCTTCACCCAAGGCGACGTGGCGGACCGGGCATGCGTCGAGCGTTTGATGCGGGAGGTCAAGTTCGACCAGATCATTCACCTGGCGGCCCGCGCCGGCGTCCGGCCGAGCCTGGAGGAACCGGCGCTTTATCAGCGCGTCAACGTCGAGGGCACGGCCAACATTCTGGAAGCCGCGCGCGTGAGCGGCGTGGCCAAAATTACTCTCGCCTCTTCCTCCTCCGTCTATGGCATCAATGCGAAGGTTCCGTTCGCGGAGAGCGATCCGGTCTTTTGCCCAATCTCGCCCTACGCCGCCAGCAAGCTGGCGTGCGAGGCGCTGGGCCATGTCTATCATCATGTTTATGGCCTGGATATTGTCATGCTGCGGTTTTTCACCGTGTATGGCCCGCGCCAGCGCCCGGACCTGGCCATCCACAAATTCGCCCGGCGCATCGAGGCCGGAGAGGCAATCGAGCTGTTTGGCGACGGGTCGAGCGCGCGCGATTACACCTACATCAGCGATATCGTCGATGGAATCATGGCTTGCGTGCGAGAGACCTTTGGCTATGAAATCTTCAATTTGGGCGGGTCGATCCCGACGAAGTTGTCGCGTTTGGTCGAATTGCTGGAGGGGGCCTTGGGCAAGAAGGCCCTGGTGGAGAGAAAGCCCGACCAGCCGGGAGATGTACCGCGGACGTGGGCAGATCTTGGCAAATCAGGCCCGAGTTTAGGGTATGCGCCGAAAGTGAGCATGGAAGAAGGCATTCCGCTTTTCGTGAAATGGTTCCGCGACGCGGGGAGGGATTCCGCCCGAATCAGGAGCGATATGGCAGATGATAAGATTACCTAATGCTTGAGGAAAGATTCCAGCGGCCACAAAAGAGCGAAAGGTAAGACGGATTTTTAACAGAAGACAACGAACGAGGGACAAGGTCGGTCTTACTTTCGTTCTGGAGTGTTGTGATCTGGATTTTCATTGGTGGAATCGTTTCGTTTTTCGTTTTTATGGTCGAGAGTGTCTCCATTGCGGCATTACTGTCTTAAACGGTAGAACTTCGGTGTGCCGGTGATAGGATTGGTCACTGTGAACTGCCCGTTGACGACAACCGGTGCGGGAGAATTCGTGGCCCAGCCCGCGGGCGCTGCCAGTTCGTCGTGGATAGTAGAGTGTAAAACTGGTGGAGTTGGTGGAGTGTTGCTTGAGTTGGTCGTCGATTTTTTGCTGTTCGCGCTCGGCGGAAAGAAACTGAGCGGTCGCTCGTTCTTCTCCCTGCCAAGCGGCCACCCTGTTTGGCGGTCGCCGCCTCCCATACTGGTCTGATCCCAACTACCCGTGAGAATCCGTTGGCCGTCCGGGGAAAAGGCTACAGAAATAATGAGAGCGTTGTGCCCCTTGAGCCGCTGGCAGTCCGGAGAAAAGGCCACAGACCAAATCTCATCGGCATGCCCCTTGAGCGTGAGCAACTCCCGGCGGCTGGCCGTCCCGCACCTTGGCCGTCTGATCCACGCTGCCGGTAACAATCCCCTTCGCCATCTCGCCAACAACTCGGTCCCTCTGACGAAATGGAAAATCCAATTTGACACGAGGGCAAAGTCCGCGAAAGATAAGGCGGTGCGCCAGCGTAGCTCAGTTGGTTAGAGCGTGGGACTCATAAGCCCGAGGTCAGTGGTTCGACTCCACTCGCTGGCACCAGTTCATTTTCAACGAGTTACAGAATAAATCATTCGATGCTGCCGCCCCATGACGAATTCGTTTTCGCCGAACTCAAACGCGACGGCGCGGACCACACTCTCCGACTGGTTTTCGTGACGCACGAAATCCTGGTCAGCGGTCAGTCATTGCGCCGCATTGAGGCGTCAATGCAGCAAATGGAATTATCACTCCTGACAAAATTGCCAAGCAGCCAACGCTCGTTGATCGCGGATGGGCAGCCGGTGATTCTTGAAATTGTCGTGACTGAAATGAAATCGTCAGACAAGCAACCGCAAGAACCGAAGGAGTAAGCGGATCACTCTGGCAACAGGGGGAGAGGGGCGACCGGCAGCCCGTGGAGCGAAGCAGAATCGCGTGCTGGTCACGGCGCGAGATGTCTTGGCGTGGTATCGCTTCCGCGCAGGTCGCATGATAGCGACGACTGGAGCCCGGTCCACGCCATCCGGTGGAACAATTCGTCCATGTCGCGGGCTGGTTCTTTCGCGCCACGATCAAGCCACCAGCGCAGCAGCGATAGCAAACTCCCGGCCAAGGCAGAGCCGCGAGCAGCCAACTCGCGTTGCGGAAGCTTCGGAAGTCGCTTGGATTCCCGGAGGCGCTGCTCAATCCCCCGGGAAAAGTAGCCTTGCGCAAGATCGAAGAAATCGTTGAGACGGCCAGAGTCGGCCAGCGCGCGATACACCTTCCTCTGGCTGCCGATGTGCGCAAACAACTCCGCCACAGGGACAACTCGACGCGACTCTTCCTTGCGAACGCTCAGCGCCGTGCTCATCATTTTCAGGAACTTCTCAAACTGGCTGAGAAGCAGGTCATTCTTGTCGCGGAAGTGAAAATAAAAGGTGGAACGACCGACCGAGGCGCGATCCAGCACTTCCTGCACCGTCACGTCATCCATCGGCTTTTCTTGGATCAACTGCACAAGGGCGATCCCAAGCCGCCCGTGCGTCCGCCGAATGCGCTCATCGGGCTTTCGCGGCTGTTTTTGTTTCGTGTGCCCAGTCTGTTCCGGTAATCTCATCCTGTTCCTTTCTACGATAACAGTCTGTCAGTTCCAAGATCAAAGCGGCGATTCCGAGTGAAAACACCATCTGAAGCGCTCTTTTCTGGACATCGACCGCCTCTTTGTTCAAGAACCCGCTAGCTGTCATTGACGCGGGGGACGGATAACCGCTACAAAGCAAATTATATGACAAACCGCTATTCATTCCGTTTACTTACGATTGGGGCCATGTTCATTGTCGCACCGACCGCTCCCGCGCAACAGACCGTTAGGCGACCGGGTGCTAATGACAAAGACGAACACGGCCAGCGCGCCACACAAGGCGATGTGCCGATAGTCGGACAGATGGTCAAGGTGCTGACCGAGAAACTTGATCTCACCGGCGATCAGCAGGCCAGAATCATTTCTGCGCATCCGGATGTCCTCTTCGAGAGGATTCAACGCCGGGGCAGGGAGATTCCACCCTTGGAACGAGATGCAGTATCCCGATGGTTCGAGATGTTCCAGGCACCGACACCCGAGAGGAGATGGCACTCTTTGATGAGCCTCTGATATCTTCGGCGACGGAATGAGAAAGCAATATCACATTCGGGATTCAGAGCATGGGTTGCTGGCTTGGGACGTGGACCGGTTGCTCCGTCTCACGTCGGAGCAAGAGTCGGTTGATTTGCCTCTAGAGAGGATTCGAGAACTCGACGAGACTTTCTGGTTCTCCAGCGATGGCGAGCCCCCAACATGCCGTCTAGTCGCGAAACACGCCAAGTTGATTAGTGAAACGAGTTTGGATCACCCAATAATCATCGATCCCGAAGGGCGCGTTATGGACGGCATGCATCGAGTATGCAAGGCGTTGATCGGCGGCCTGAAGACCATCAAAGCCGTCAAATTGTCGGCCATGCCAGAGCCTGATTTCGTCGGTGTTCCAATTGATCAATTGCCATACGCAAAAGCCGAACAATCGTGATGGAGAGAACGCTCGTTAGAACGGCGTAGCGGCTTCAGCCAACATTATTAGAACTTTACAGATCCACTCCCTGATTGCTCCGCCCAGCGCGGCCGCAGGAACATCGCGGAATCCCGGGGCGAAACTCGCCACGGAAAAGCGAATGCGGAAAGAGAAAGATTTGAGCCGGAAGGAACTGCGGAAACCGTGAAATCATTCTGGCAACAGGCTTAACAGATTGGTTTTGATATAACTGCCAGCGAACTGCGGGTCGCAACTGATTCCGCTACGCAGCAATGGCTCCATATCCGAACAAAACCCACGGTCCTTGAGATGCGCTTCAAGAATTCCAACGAACTCCGCGCGGCCAGCTTTGGTACCTTCTTGTTTCATATAATGCTGAAACGATTCAATAACGGCGGGTGGATTAACGGGGCTGGTGGACTTGGTCAGCGCCCAATACAAATCGAACAAATCCCGCCCGCGCTTGCGCTGGAACATGGCCCGCATCTTGGTGCCCAGCATCTCATGAATGTCGTAGCCCTTGATTTGCGTTTGGATGGATTTATCCCGGAACGGAAAACTAAACGGGATTTCAACCACGGCAAGATGCGGCTTGCGCTCGGTCACATTCGCCTCGACCACGATGTTTAGCATCCGGCCAGATTCGATGATCGAAGGAATTGAATAGGTCATTCGCAAAACCCGCGATGGCTTGACGGTGTTTCGCAATGCCAATTTGATGGTGCCCCACACGGATGCCTTCGGCGTTCCCAACACCTCCTTCAAAACCCGCCGGACAGCCCGGCGGATATGCTCTTCCGGGCGAGTTCCCACCACCACCAAATCAATGTCTTCACTGTAGCGGGATGGCGGCGCCAGATGAACTTTATGCAGGAGCGTGCCGCCACGCATCGCAATTTGACTCCTCAAAAAGGCATCATCGAAAAGCGCCACCATTGTCCGGCACAACAGAAGGTCCTGCTCAACTTGATGCTGCGTTGACCACGGCACGACGGCTTGATGGGCCAAAATATCCTGGCGCGTGATCGGTGTCATAATTTCAATTCGCCGGAATTATTGAGAACCTGCCAGCGTTCAACGACGGGAAGGTATTTGCGTTCACCTTTTAACGGAGACAGAGGAACTGTCACCAATTTGTCGGGAAGCCAATCGTAAATGACTTGAGCCAGCTTTTTCGCTCCGCCAGCTTCGATGACAAAACCCAGCCGTTGGGCGATGGCTGGCTCATTTTCCGCCTCCAACACTCGTTTAAGTTCGCGGGCGCGCAAGACTGGAAATAGCGGGCCGATGGTTTCAGCCGCGCTCTCGATTCCACCAATGCTGGTCGCATACCGGATCAGGTCAAATGCCGTTGCCTCCGGTGTGCTGATACAAAGCGGAGACATTGCCTGCGCCAGTTGCTGCGTCGGTGTTCGTTCAATCCCGCGTTTGACGAAAAACCTGACTTGAATCCGCCCCACATTGATTGCCCGGCATGGACGGTCGGTCATCACCTGTGTCATCTGCAACGCTTGTGGATTTGAGCCAAACGAACTTGCCGCAGATTGGAGCGCCAGATAATATGGGTGCCCAAGCCAGGTAAAGTAATCTTGTAGCCACCAGATCGCCGGTGGAGCGCCCATTGCGCGATGCTCCGGCCCGACGATCAAAAAGAACGCCTGCCTTCGCGAAACCCTGACCACTTTGCCCCGAAGCCTCAACAACTGGAATTTCGCGGCAACAGCCGACAGCCCCGATTCTGCCGTCAATTCAGCCAGAGAAAATGCAACGCGACCCAAAGCCAAACGCGCGTCTATAAAGGCTTCTGCCGCACCAATTTGACGAGGCTTTTGAGCGTATTTAGGCTTATTTTTCATTTACGTAGCGTAGCGTAAGACGCTTCATTATGCAAACGAAATATATGAGCCAAACAGTTGACCGTGCCACTCTTGGCGCTCAAACTCCCCTTGCTTGTTACGGACCTTTTCCAACCGCAAGATTGATCTGTGTCGCGTGTTTGGAGTTAAGGCGGACTCTCCTTCCGCCCGCCCTGGACGCGGGTGATTTCGGCGTTGGTGGCGGGATCAATACATTGCTTGCTTTCATAGGTTTTGATTGTTTGGTGCTATTCGTCTGAATCATTTAAAGCTAAAGCGCCGTTTGAGCGCATTCAAATGTGTGAAGGGCAACAACTTTTCATGCTGAAGACATCCGACGACGATGCCCGGAGAGATGCCGAGTTGGTCTGCGAAACGTTGGATAGTTTCAGTAGTAAATCGTCCTTGGCGGCGAAATTCCGCAAGATCGTGTTTTGGAATCAGGAAATCGGAAGCGAAAGTGTCGGCCTCTTCCTCCTTACGGCGTGTTTCGGGATCAAAAGCGCCGTTTGGTGCTTCGATAAATATGTCCCGTTTGCCATGCTTAAGAATGTGAGCTGCCTCATGGAAAAAGGTGAACCAGAGGAAATCGTCGGCTTTACCTCTCAAGCTGAGTTGAAGAATGGCTTTCTTGGGCGTCAACCAACGAGTTGCCCCATACGCGCCAGTACCGGGAAGTTCAGGAACAAAGACCAGAGCGATTCCAGTAGAGCGGCAGAGTTCTCCAGCCTTTGGAACGAATACATCGGGTTTAGCGGTCGTCAGCTTGCGAATCTCGTAGAGTGCTTTCATGAACATCTCTTGGTTGTAAGCTTCCGCGCGAATCTGTTGAGCGACAAGTTCCCCCTGCCGAAGCCACGCGGCCGCGGCCATTGGGTTGGCCTTAAAGGCGGTGGATTTGCGAAATGCCACCTGAGGAGACGTCCAGATGCATTCCCATTCCTTGACACCGGCGACGCCAAAGAAGTTTAGCAAGGCGCGCATTTGCGCAGCCGGCGAGTCGCATTCGGGAAGCCATCCGATTTTCGTGAGCGGCGTCAGCGGGAATTGTTTTAGCCAGGAAGAGCCGGGCGCAAGGCCGCGATCCTCCTCAAGCCTGGCGAGTGTGGCTTCATAATTGCGCTGAGAGGAGTTCCAGAAATTAGCAGGAACACCGGTAGCGCGCTCGAGCTGTAGGGCGGTTCCGGCCGTTATAGCCTTTTTCCCTTGAATAATTTCGCTGATCATTTGCAAAGGCCGGCCCATACGCTGAGCGAGTTCCGCCTGGGGCATGCCCAACTCTGCAAGAGTCTCAGCGAGCGTTTCCCCAGGGTGAATTGCGTAATCGGGTTGAAAAAAGGTGCTCGTGTTCATTTATCAATGTGTGTCGGCAATTTCAATTAATTGCACTTTCGTGATGCGTCCCCAGTCCAGGCCGCCATCAGGCTTTCTGGGCGCCTCCTCATGATTGCAGATCAAAATGAGACGCCACGGGTGCTTGGCATCGACAGAAATTTGCTCATTCCTGTCTGCCTTCAATTCATGGACCCGCGTTTGGGGCAACTTTGAAAGATCTTCAAGCGTCGCCGCATCGCGAATATTCTGTAAGCGCAGGCCGATGCGGCGGCCGTTATCTGGACCGTATGTCCGTATCAGCTCCCGTTCGGAGTTCATAACCTTTGCCATCCTGTTATTCTTGAAAGAAAGTTCCACAAGTTTGAACAGTTGTCAATGTTTCATTCATCCCAAAGGTGAATGAAACAGGTGACAATGACAAGAGCATTTAAACGTAGTTTTTTGGGGACCCTGGCTGGGGCAAGGTAGGGCCGGAAGAGGTGGCGTTTTTTTGGCGTTCGATCGTCTCACGTTACGCCCTTGCTCCCGGCGGAATGGAAGTATAAAAATTGCCTGACTTGAACGAAGCAGAACGTAATGGGGCGGGCCGCTCTTCGTCCCGCTGGCTTAACCGCACTGTGCTGGGCATCGGCCTGGCCTCGCTCTTCAGCGATTGGTCGCATGAAATGGCCACGACCGTTCTGCCCGGCTTTTTGGCGACGATGGGCGTGGCGGCGGCGTGGTTGGGGTTGATTGAAGGCATCTCGGACGGATTGTCCAGCTTCGCCAAAATGGGTTCGGGTTACTTCACGGACCGGCTGCAACGCCGCAAGCCCATCGCCGTCATTGGTTATTTGGTTACGGCGCTGGGCACGGCCGCTTTGAGCTTGGCGACGGCGGCGTGGCATGTTTTGCTGGCCCGCTCGCTGGCCTGGTTTGGACGCGGTGTGCGCACACCCGTGCGCAAGGCGCTGCTGGCAGCCTCGGTCACGAGAGAAACTTACGGCCGCGCCTTTGGCTTTGAACGAATGATGGATACCATCGGCGCCATTGCCGGCCCGGCTTCGGCGTTTTTTCTGCTGCAGGCCTTTCACCATCATTACCCGGCGCTGTTTGCCGTCACGCTTGTCCCCAGCCTCACTGCGGCTGCGCTGATGGCCTGGGCCGTGAAGGAGAAGTCGCGGACACCGGTGCCGCATATTTCGTTTGGTGAGCGGTTGCGCCTGCTGCCGCCGGCTTACCGCCAGTTTCTCCTGGCCGCCGGGTTGTTTGGCGCGGGAGATTTTGCGCATACCCTGCTCATCCTGCTGGCCACGCAAAAGCTCACCCCCGCGCATGGCGCGTCCACGGCCGCTAGCATGGCCGCCGCGCTCTACGTGTTGCACAACGTGTTTTACGCGGCGTTTTCATTTGTGGCGGGCTGGCTCGCGGATCGAATGAAGAAGAACCTTCTGCTGGCTGCGGGCTATTTTCTGGCGGCGCTGATGGCGGTGGCCCTGATGGTGTTGCCGTTGAGCTTGTGGTCACTTGCTCTGATCTTTTCGCTGGGCGGCGTTTATGTGGCCTTGGAAGAAACGCTGGAAGATTCGTTTTGCGCCGCCCTGGTGAGCGAAGCCCAGCACGGGATGGCCTTCGGCGTCCTGGCGACGGTCAACGGCGCCGGAGATTTTCTCTCGAGCGTGGTCGTGGGCGCGCTCTGGACGGCGGTGGGGACAAAGGCGGCATTTGGCTACAGCGCGGTTTTGTTCATGGCTGGAGCGCTGTTGATTCTGCGTATCGGCTCGAGGACGGATTGAGCCACCGGCGCGTTGTAACGGGTCTATCGCCGGCTGTGCGGTTTGGGGTTGGCAAAGTCTTCGAGGATCAGTTGCCCGGCCGGCTCGTCGATGGTGACGAGGGCGAAATGCGAAAGCAAGCCGGCTCCCAAGAGCCCGTCTTCTTCCGCCAGCAGTTTTTCCGTATGCAGCCCCGTGGAAACGTGGTCCAAGGTCAGACGGCCAAGACGCACGGATTGGTTGTTTTGCCGGATTTGCACACTGGTGACGCCCACGCCGAGTTCCTGGGACGAGTCCTGGCTGGCGAGAACTTGTGTTGAAACGGCCCAGTGCAAAGCGGAAGCGCAACCGGTGTCCAATCGCGCCCAGGCCTTTCCGAGACCCACCACCTCCACTGGCACTCGCAGCCTCAAAGCCTGTATCCGTAAAGGCAGAACCTCGGCCTTCACCCCCGGTTTGCTTTTTGCCAACAAGCGAATCTTATCTCTTGCGAAATCAATCTGCACGACGCGCCCGGCGAAAAAATCGGCTCCGACGAGACCGTCCACCTGGCGGTGGCAAGCGGCGCTAAGCGCCGAGAGATCCATAGCCAGGAAGTTGGTGGGCAGATCAACGCCCCCCATTCGGGGCGGCAAAGACTGGCTCCGAAATCCCAAAGTGGTGGAGGTGATCCCGCGAACCGTGACCGGCTGGCCTAATTCCAAGTGGAGGCGGCGCGCGGTTTGAAGATCCATCACACTCGCCTCAGCTCCGGAATCAAGAATGAATTGCAATGGATTGCCGCCGCACGGGCTGTCAACCTGGACCCAGATCAATCCGGCGCGCAGCTTGAACGGGGATTCGGACAATGGGCCGCACCATGCAGAAACCCCCTTGCACAGCAAAAGGCACACAGCAACGCAGATGAACCTGCGTGTAAATAGGGATACAACCTGCCTTTTCACGGCAATAAATTGCCCTTGGCACCCTCTCTCTTGTAGTAAAAGGACACTGCAAAGCTGCTAAAAAAGCAACAAAACGATATCGGCGCACGCGGCACTGGAAAGCATTAAGCACAACTTATGCCGCCATCGCATATTAGTCGTAACATATTATGCCATAATATCTTAAGTAATTTTTGTCTGCAAAATGATGTGAGGAATTGCTGTTCCTTTATGACCACGCTGGCTCATTTGATTCACAGATTGTTCATCTGCCGTTAAGCGAGAGTTCATCCAAGAAGAAATGAAGGATTTTGAAGGGTTTTTGACAGTCTGCCGTCAAAAGATTATACTTAAAAAAGTATTAAAATCTTGATGGCGACAATCAATTTCGCCTTAGAGAGAATGGTCAAATATGAAAACGAAGAGTTTTAGATGCACCATCGGATCTGGTATGGCGGTCGCGGCGGTAGTCGGAATGCTGGCTGCGTTGCCGGCCCAAGCTGGAGGCGGTCTGATCAAGATTACCCATTCCGATACGTACCACAAGTGGAGGACTCAGCCCGTGGCGCCAACTGTGGCGAAAGTTCAGCCAAAGGCGAGTCATACGCAACCCGAAGTGCAAGTGGCCGTCATGGCAAAATCGCCATCGCAGCCGGCGGCAAAGAGTGCTGTTTTTATCCGGCGATGACGGTGAACGGCGTGCCGCCGAGAGGCAACAACGGGCTGCGTTCCTGAATGCTCAAGTCATGACTTGCCATGACTTGCCGACATCGGTTGGCGAAGATTTATTGTCGTCGCGCACGGCGATTTCGCTTCGTGGTGATGGGTTATATTTCTATTTTTCCAAGGGCGGAATGGATTCGATGGTCGGGGCGTTGGTGCCGGCATCGTGTTTGGCTTTTTCTTTGGCTTCTTTCTTGGCCTCTTTCTTGGCCTTTTCCGCCCGCTTTTCGGCATCTTTGAGCATTGCCTTTTCGAGGATGGCGCTGCTGTCTTCCTGCTCGTGTTCGATTTCCAACTCGGCGGCCTTGACGCCCGTGAGCTTGTTCCTTTCCCTCGTCGCCACGATGGCGGCCATTTCGGGGTCCGCCAAAACGGTCGGGCGCATGAGCATGATCAACTCGGTGCGAAGGTTTTGAATGGCTGTGCTCTTGAAGAGGTTGCCGAGCACGGGAATGTCTTTCAATACAGGGATGCCGGTATCGGAAGTGCTGCGGCTGTCGCTGATGAAGCCGCCCAGAATGATGGTCTCGCCGTTGAGCACCGCGACTTTGGCGCCGGCCGTGCGCTTGGTGGTGGTGGGAACGGCACCCACGCCGGTGATGTTCACGGAGGGGCCGAGTTGTTCGACATCGGCTGCAATGTCCATGACGACCAGGCCGTCGGGATTAATCAGCGGGAGGATTTGCAGGTGGATGCCAACCTCCAACTGGCTGTATTGCGAACTGGGGCCGGAAGAGTAGCCGTAATTGTAGGAGCCGGTGATGTAGGGGACGGTCTTGCCAATGAACATGTCGGCCGGCACGGCGTGCGAGGTCTGGATGCGGGGACGGGAAAGAATAATGGAATGACTGTCGCTGGCCGCGGCTTCCATGACGACATTAAGATCGTCCCCGAATTTGGCGAAATAACTGAACCCGCCGGGAAGATTGGCCAGAGTGGAGCTGCCGATGGCGGAGGAAACGCTGCCGCTGGCATTGGTGGTGGAGCTGCCGGAACCGGTCAGAAAGCCAGCGGCGGCGGAACTGAGATTGTTGAGGCCGCCGGCGCCGGTGAACGAACTGCCGCCCTGGCGCTGGGCCAGGTAGCTCACGCCGGTGCTCTCGGTGCCACTGAGGTTGATTTCCATGATGATGGCGTCAATGAGCACCTGCTGCAAGACGACATCCAGTTTGCCGATGATGTTGGTGATCATCTTCATATCCTCGTCATTGGCGAAGACCAGGAGGGAATTGGTGCGTTCGTCAGCGATGATCTTGGTATTGCTTAACATTTGGAAACTCCCGGCGCCGGCCGCGTTCTGCACGATCTTACTGAGGTTGTTTTGGAAGGAACTGCGCGCGCTGGTGGCACCGGAGGCCAGGGGGCTGGTCGAGTTGGCTTGGCCATAGACGCCGCCGGTATTGCCGAAGCCGCCCGCGCCGCCGATGCCGCCCGCGCCGCCGTAGCCGCCCGTGCCGCCGTAGCCGCCCGTGCCGCCGATGCCGCCGTTCATGCCGCCGGTGGTGAGGCCGTTGCGGCTAGGGCCACCGAACTGGGTTCCTGAGGAGGGTCTCCCGACGCTGCCGCCGCCACTGGCGCCCAACTGGCTAAGGGCCGAGGCAATATCGCTGGCCAACGCGTATTTGATCTTGATCACCTCCGGCTTAATGGTCAACGTCGTTTGCACGTCAATTCTTTTGACCATTTCCACCATGCGGTTGACGTTTTCGGCGTAATCCCGCAGGATGAGAGTCTGGGTGCTGGGCAGGGCGATGATGCTCTTGGGCATCTTGGAAAAGGGCTGGAGCACATCGGACAGGTCTTTGATGTCAGTGTATTTGATTTGGATGATTTGAGTCACCATCTTGCCGGCTTGGGCCAGGTTGTTGGTATTGGTGGAAATAAGGCCGCCCTCCATGCCGGCCTGGGCCTCCACGACCACCTTGTCAAACTTGTCTCCAATGGGGACGATGGTGATGCCATTCATGCCCAGGACCATTTCCAAGGCGGCAATGGCCTCCGAGCGAGTCAGGGGGCTTTGAGTTTTGAGATAGATGGTGGCATCCTTTGGCACGCCCCCCTGGCCACTGGAGCGCAAAAGAGTTCGACCGACCAACTCCGCGTATTCGTCCAACAATTGGTCCACCGGCATGCCGGGAAAGTTATAATTGATGATAGCTACCTCGTTGGACTTTCCGGCCGCATTGGTGGACGCACCTCCCGGCATGGCCGGAACATTAGGCAAAGGGGGCGCCGTGGCGGGAACGGGCACGACGGCCGGAGTATTGGCATCCGCCGCGGGGGCGGTGGATGCAGCGGCTGCGGCTGACCGGCGTTGCGCGGCGCTGGGACGCGGCGGTATCGGAACCTGGGCGACCTGCCAGCCGCGATCCAGACCGGAATCGGATTGAGCGCCCGCCCCGGTCGCCATCAACGCGAGCAGAGGCAAAGGCATGAGGATTTTTAGGTTCATAGATTCTATTGACTAGCTTATTGGCTCTGAGCGGATTTAGGCACAGGCGGGGTTCTGGCAGGCATGGGAAGATTCTTTCCCGCGGGCGGCTGTTTGGCGGTCCCGGGCGGGGAGGGGCCGCCCGGTAGTCGTTTGTTGGCTGGCCCCTGCATGGGAGCGGGAACGCCGTGCGGTTTGGCAACGGAGGCGGCAGCGGGCTTGGGGGCGCCTGGGGCGGGTTTGGCTGCGGCGGCGCGTTTGTCCGCAGATGCACTTACGGCCGACGGCTGTTTTTTGGCGTAATTGGCCGTCAAGATAAGCGTGGCCTTGAGGCGATATCGGTTGGGATCGGCCGGCTGGAGGTCGAGGCGGGCGACGCGGATCATGGCCGAATCCATGCCCATGTGGTAAAGAAAGCCGACCAGTTGCTGCTCCTGGCATTCCAAGTTGATGGAGGAGGATTGCTCTTCGAAGAATTCGGTCGTTTTGACGGAGCCGGGGTTGATACTACCGACATAGACACCGGTTTTGCGTTCCTGCGCGCGGATGGTATTTTGGAATTGAACCTGGGGGTCAACGGGGTGCTCCATCACGGTGCCGCCTTCTTCTTTAGTTAATGCATCCAATTGCTTCTTCCAGCCGTTGGTGGGGTTCCAATCCTGCTTGATGACTCTGTTTTCCGTTTCAATCTTGCGGTACATATCGTCGAGCTGTTTGTTGATGCTGCCCCAATCGCCGAAACGCGGCCAGACGAACAAGTAATTGAGCACGACAATGACCACCAGGAAGATGGCCGCGACAATGCGCCGCTCCTGCGCGGTCAAATTGAGCTGGCTAAGGAAATTATTCATCGCCGGTCTCCTTGAGTTTGCAGACGAACCGCCAATCCGTCACATTGTTGCCGATTTTGGGGAAGGTCAAGGGGCTGACCTCGGCAAATAATGTCTCTTCGGGCTTGTTGGGGTTGGGGATGTGGCGCAGCTCCTCGTTGAAGTTCTCCAAAGCGTCTAATTCGTCGGAGGAGGCGGTGCCTCGGAGTTCAAATTTTTCACGGTCAAAATGCATGGTCTCAATCGTCACGCCTTCGGGCAGTCGTTCGGCCACGGCTTTATAGCAATCCAAAGCGGCGAATTTAAGCGATTGGCGGAGTTCGCGGATATTCAGTTGTTCGCGGTCTTTGACGGCGTTGGTGTAGCTCAGGGAGTTGTGGGCCAAGTCCGATTTGACGCGATTGTATTTGGATTTCAGAGCGTAGAGGGCGCCAAAATACATCAGCACGCCGACGATGTAGAGGCTCAACACGGTAAAGACGCCGCGCAGCCAGAGGCCATCCACGAATTGCTGGCGATAGCGCGTGGCGAAATCCGGCGGCAAGAGATTGGTGTCGACGCTGTTGGCGCAACGTTGGGCGCTCTGGGCCACCAATTGCGCCTCGGGGGGTGGGGCGCTCACGTGGATCTCATCGCCGGCCTGCTCGAATATTGGCGACCAGAACGCGGCATCCGTCGAATTGGCCACCAGATGAATCTTCGGCGGTCCGGGCAGCCAGCCTTCCAATTCGCCGGCCCAGGCGATCTGCTGGATTTGTGTTCTCAGTTGCGGGCCGCGTTCCTGGCCGCTGGGCAGCGCCACCAAAGTGACGTTTTGCACCGAGCCTCCGTAGCACCACGCCACCAGCGCCGGTTCGCCGGGGTCGCCGGGAACAAGCCAAACGCCTTCCTCATTAATGTCCAACGCCAGCAATTGATCCAGTCCGGGGGCTTCAAGGCGGTCAGCCAGGAAGCCTTGCTTCTCCAATTGCCCCAAATACTCCTCCGCCGCGCTGCGCGCCGCGATAATGACGATGACGGTCTGCAGCGCATCAGGCTTCTTGTGCGGGAGCGGCATCGAGTACACGCTCCAAACCACATGCGTGACAGGCAGCGGCGAGAGCTTTTCCATCTGCAACTCCACCATCTGCGAAATTTCGGCCGCCTCGCCGGCCGGCAGTTGGACGGCGCGCAAAAAGACTTTCTCCGGCGGCAGCCAGGCGATATTGAGCTTGGGACGGAAGAGAGTCTGCCAATCCTTGGCCGCCACGCCTGCGGGGAGCGGATCATTGGCCAGCAGCGCCTTTTCCTCCTGGACCGTAAAGCGGTCGCCACTGGCGGAGAGCTGCCAGAAGCGCCGGCCCGCGACGCTGGTGTGGAGGAGATTGACGGATTGCCAGCGGGGCATCAGGAACCTTTCACCCAACCGGGTTGTTTGGAGTCTTCCACCAGCGATTTGAGGTGTTCCTCTGTCTGCGTGACGCGCAGCACCTCTTCGATGGTGGTCTTGGCCGCTTTGACCTTTTTCCAGCCGTCGTTGCGCAAGGTTCTCATGCCGTTTTCCATCGACTTGGCCGCAATGACCGAGGAGTTGGCGCGCGTCATGATGAGCGAACGGATATCTTCATCCATGAAGAGCAGTTCGTAGATGCCCATGCGCCCCTGGTAGCCCAATTGCCGGCATTCCTCGCAGCCGGCGCCTTTGCGGAATTTGGTGGTGTCGATCTCATTTTCGGGGAAACCGATCCGTTTCAAATAGGCGCGCTCGACCTTTTGATCGGTCATGCACTTGGGACAGATGGTGCGTACCAACCGTTGGGCCAGCACGGCCTCGACCGAAGAGGCGACCAGGAATGGCTCAATGCCCATGTCGATCAAACGGGTGAAGGCGCTGGGCGCGTCGTTGGTGTGCAACGTGCTGAAAACAAGGTGCCCCGTCAGCGCGGCGCGAATGGCGATCTCCGCCGTTTCCAAGTCGCGGATTTCCCCCACCATGATCACGTTGGGGTCCTGGCGTAAAATGTGGCGCAGGCCCATGGCAAAGGTCAGGCCGATGTCGGAGCGCACCGCGATCTGGTTGATGCCCTTAAGCTCATACTCGACCGGCTCCTCAATGGTGATGATTCGCTTGGTCACTGAATTGATCGTACTCAGAAATGCGTACAAGGAAGTCGATTTGCCCGATCCCGTCGGCCCTGTGACCAGGAAAATGCCGTGCGGTTTGACGATGATCTCGCGGATGCGCGATTCCTCCGCGGGGTCGAAACCCAGCTTGTCCAGGCTCAGAAATATCTTGCCGCGCGTGAGCAAGCGCAGGGAGACGCTTTCGCCATAGACCGTCGGCACGGTGGAAACGCGGATGTCGATTTCCTCCCCTTTGATGCGCACATTGATGCGTCCGTCCTGGGGCAGGCGTTTTTCGGCGATGTTCATGCCGGACATGACCTTGATGCGCGAGATCAACGAGGCCTGGTAACGTTTCAACTGCGGCGGCATGGGCGTCTGGTGCAGAATGCCGTCAATCCGGTAACGGATGCGCAACTCGTCCTCGGCCGGCTCGAAGTGAATATCCGTGGCCCGGTCTTTGAAAGCCTCCCAAATGATCTGATTGACGAATTTGATGACGCTGGCCTCCTGGTCCCCTTCGGTAATTTCCTTGTCGTCCACCAGAAGGTCCAGCGGCTCGTCTTCCTTGGCGATTTCGTCCAGCGTCTCGGCGCCGACCCCATAGAATTTCTTGAGCGACTTTTCGATTTCCGTGCGCGTGGTCAGGGCGAAGTTGACCGGCACGCGGGCGTCGAACTGCACGGCGCTGAGCATGGCGGCATCGAAAGGGTTGCTGACGACGACCTGCAATTGGCCCTGCTCGAACTGGATAGGCAGCACGAAGTACTGGAAGGCGACCTTGGTGGAGAGGCGTTTGCGGGCTTCGTGGGAGACCTCCGTTTTGGCCAGATCAATGAACGGCCAGCCCAGGGCGCCGGCCAGTTCCTGGAGGAAAAGCTCCTCAGTGCAGCCCTTCTCGCGGGCGATAAAGGCCAGCAACGTCTCCTGCGAACCGCCCTCGGCCGTTAGGCGCCAGGCCTTGTTCCAATCAGCGAACTGGCGCGGGGTGGCCAGGTTATGCGTTTCCAGCAGCGTCTTAATTGATGCGATTGCCATACCTCAGTATTCCAGACAATGAAACAAGGCGCGATACAAAAAGTTGCGCCACAACGATGTATTATCGGCGCGACGCCGGGTGCCTTGACCCCAAAAGGCGGCTCTTGGGTTGCGCGACCGACTCGCCCGCGGCCGTCGGCGTTTCCCCGGCGGAAACGGCGCCGCGGCGCGGATGTTCGCCATTAGGCGAAAATATGAGGAAACGGCAAGGGATTTGGGGACAAAAAGGGCGAAGCAAGGTCACAATGAGAATTGGCGCTCTCGCAAGCGAGATTGGAATTCGACTAGCGAATAAGTCCTGACGCCCCGGACAATGATCTCTGAACCGGTATTTGGACCCGTGCTCAATGCTTCGCCGATTCTTTTTATACGCCTGCGGCCAAAAAACCGCAACAAAAAGTTATTCACAATTTCACAATTTTCAAACTGAGCCGGCCCACTCATTTCGAAGACTCGTTAAATTATCCTGGCCATGACGATCATCTGTGGGCGGGGGTCGAATTTTTATTCTCGAATTTTCTGGAGCAAGCTGTAATTTTACCGCGTGTCCTTGCCTCCGGCGAAGGCTTCCGGCCGCTTCTTGCTCGTGGCGGCAACGAGCCGGCAAGCATTGTAGGCCGCGTGCCTCACGCGGCGCCTCTTCCTGAGTAATGGTGCGCCGTGGCTCTTGCGACGGCGGTGGGGAAGGCGCGGTCGCTTTATCGTCTGTGGCGATGAGATATTGAAATAATTGCACGGCGGGGCTGGAATTGGGGTGGATTGTCATGCCTGGGTGGGGCGGAGAACTGTCGCTGGCATGCGCCATTCGCGTCCATTGGCGGTTCAAAAAAAAATGTCAGACGTCTGGTCTCGCGGAGAACTGCCGCCAGAGGCTTCATGCCCTTTTTCATCACCCTTTTCATCACTCATTTTGTATGTCTATTTAACATTCTGAATGTAATATGCTCACATATTCAGATATTGCAACATATTTCGCAAAGTATTTTGACCCGCTTACAGTTCCCCTGTTTCATGCGCCTGGATGGCTCCCGTCCGCCATGGGATCGCGAACGGCAACTTGGCTGGCATTGTTCTCAATTTCTCCGCGCCCTCCGCGGCTCCGCGCGAGAAACCTCATTCCATTCCTGCGCGACTTCGTGCATGGCATCCACCCTATGCTCTCTGGCACCCCTTTGTTGGGTTCGTTTCTGTTCAAAACCATCCCTGCACCCATCCGTGAAATCAGTGAAATCCGTGGTCCATCCTTTGGTTGCTGCTTCGCCGCGCTAAGCTCTTTGCGCTCTTTTGTGGCCACTTCAAATCATTGCGGGGAGGTGTAGTAGAAGCGGGCCGGGTAGTTGGGGGCGTTGGTGTCCTCGAATTGCATCAGCCCGTTGGTGTCGGCGGTGGCGATGCCCAGGTCCAGCCAATTGAGCAGGTTCTCACTGGCCTCGATGTCGAAGCTTTCGCCGGGGGAGCCTTGCGCCTGCAAGATCACGGTGCCGTCCGGGCGGCGTTGCAGGGTGACGGGCGAGTATTTGATGGTGACGATTTCCGTCCCGCCCGCCGCCGTGGTGTCATAGCCGGTGACATAGACGTTACCGTTGTTATCGACGGCGATGGCGTTGCCGGCGGCGTTGCCGTTTCCTGGGCTGGCGTAGCGTTGCAGCCAGATTTGATTGCCCTTGTGATCGTACTTGATCGTGACAATGTCGTTGGTCGAGTTGGTGCCTGGCGAAAAGCCGGTCACATAGGCATTATCACCTTGGTCAACGGTAATTGACATTCCCTGGCTTCCTGTGACGGGAAATAAGTAATAACAATTTGTCCATATGTAAGCACCGTTTGTTGCTATTTCACAAGTCCCAAGTCCTCCGGTCACAAACGTATTTCCAAGCGCATCTATTGCGAGCCCGAGTGCGTCGCTTCCAAAATACTCACTAGGATCAAAAGCCGACCAGATTGCGCTGCCCTTCGATGCATATTCGAAAGTGGAGTAGGGCTCGACATAAGCATTTGCGACTAAATAGATATTGGCCGCATTGTCGAGCGCGATTCCTGCCACTTGCACAGCAGGAATGGCGTAGCCAAGAGCGGCGTCACTCCAATTCTGATTGCCATCGGAACTGTACTGGACTAAGAGCATTTGTTGAGAGCAAGAATATTCGTTACAATAAAACGCTTGACTGCCTGCAACGTCCACATTCCCTTCGTTGTCAACCGCTACTACTTGCGACACGTTCGGCCTTAAACTGGATGGATATGAGGTCTGCCATACGTTGCTACCGGCCGCGCTGATTTTGGCCGTGGCAAAATCAGTAGAGAAGCCGACCACGTAAACATTGAGGTTCGCATCCACCGCCAACGACGTCCCCGCAAACTGCGCCGTCCACATCTCATTCCCGTTCGAATCGTATTTCACCGTTAATGCGCTGCCAGTGACAATGACATTGTTGCTGTTGTCCAACACGAGTCCGGCCGGCGTAGCTGTGGGGGAATTGGTTGAATCGTATCGCGCCGCCCACAGTTGGGTGCCGTTAGGAGCATACTTTATCGTGACATAGCCGAGGTTTGTGTTGGCGTTCTGGGAAAAACCGGTAACATATATATTTCCTTGGGGATCTAGTGCCATTTTTACGGCTTGGTTTGTTCCATTGGTGATGCCGTTGTTGTACCGGGCCACCCAGGCCTGCTGGATTTGGGCGCTGGCGGAGAAAGTCACCAAGGCCATTATGAAGGAACACTGAATTAACAACGAAGGGCGCGAAGAGCACG
>PLIU01000170.1 GCA_003140095.1 Verrucomicrobiales bacterium
AATGACGCCGCAATTCAGGCGGCAAAATGTTCCAGAATGAACCCCCCTCGTCGGAATCCTTATCGTTGACTTTTTGCCGGATGTCGATGACCACGACGGCGGGCGAAACTTTATCCGCCACCTCCACGAAGGCATCATTGAGTTGGCGGGCCAACTCCAGCGCGGGGGAATCCTTGGCGAGGGCGCGCGGGCCGGAGGCCATGACGGCGGCAGCGGCGAGCCAACAAACCGCCCTGGGCTTGATGGGCTTCATAATGGCGTGCCCAGAACCGGATGTTCGAGTTCTTTTTTCATAAAATGTTCAACCAGCGCGCGGGCGGTATCCGCATTGACTTGCCGCGCCAGGGCCGTTACCGTCTCTTGCAACGACGCAACGGAAATGGCCCAATGCAACAAATAATCGAAAAACTGCTTATTTTGCAAGACAGGGATCGCCGGATTTTGCACATCCGCGACCAACTGGCGCGCATGCAACCCGAACGCCAGTCGTTTCAGAGCAGGGCCGCCGCCACCCAGGCCGGTCTGGAGGCCGTCAAGGCCAAGGTCAAACTAGTCGAAATGGACCGCAAAAAGCTGGAATTGGAGGCTGAATCCAAGAAGCTGCAAATCGAGCGCTACTCCCTGCAACAATTTCAAACCAAAAAGAACGAGGAATACCGCGCACTGGCCCACGAGATCGACACGTGCAAGGAAAGCATCGCCCAGCTTGAAGACCGGCAATTGGAGTTGATGGAACAGGCTGAAACATTGCAAAAGGAAGCCGGCACCGCCACCCGCCAGACCGAGGAGACGCGCAAATTGGCAGACGGACAGTTGCGGGAACTGGCCACCCGCGAACAAAGCCTGAGCGATGAATTGACAGCACTGGAGAGCAACCGCAACCAACTGACGGCCGATATTGACGAGCGGGCTTTGCGTCACTACGAACGTCTATTGCGCAACAAGGGCGACAACGTCGTGGTGGGCATTGTGCATGGCGTCTGCGGCGGCTGCCACATGAGATTCCCCGTCCAACTGATGGTTTCCTGTCAGGCGGCCAAGGAACTGGTCACCTGCCCCAATTGCGGCCGCATTCTTTATTATACGCCGGACATGGATGTGGCCGCGGTGGATTAGAGGCTATGTTTCGTAACGCGATAAAGGAACCTGATGAGAAACACTCCTTCGACGGTTCATGGCCCCTGCCGAATGAAGGTCAAGGTATGGGGCAATCATGAGGCCATGAGCGTGGCGGCGGCGGGCTGTATCGCGCGCGAGGTCCTGCGGTGTCCGCGACTGCTCGTTTGTCTGGCCACAGGCTCGACCCCAGCTCGCACTTACGAATTGCTGGGCTGCCGGGCACGACAATCGCCGGCCCTTTTCAATCATGTGCGGGTGTTGAAGTTGGACGAGTGGGCGGGACTGCCCATGAGCGATCGCGGCTCGAGCGAGGCCTACCTGCAGCAGCGCGTAATCCGGCCCTGGGGAGTTTCCCAAAGCTCTCTGGTGGGATTTGTCAGCGATGCGAAGCAGTCGAAATTGGAATGCCAACGCATCCAGAAATGGCTCGCCCGCAACGGCCCGATTGACCTCTGCGTGCTCGGATTAGGCTCCAACGGCCATCTCGGTTTCAACGAGCCGGCCAGCACGCTTTGCCCGGTCGCCCACCGTGCCCTGCTTGCGCAGCAGACGCGGGCGCATCCCATGTTATCCCACACCACCGTCAAACCACGTTACGGCCTGACTTTGGGGATGGCGGAGATTCTCCAAGCCACGCAGATTCTGCTGCTGGTCAGCGGCGCGCATAAACGGAGAGCGCTTAAACGCCTTTTGCGCGAAGAAATCTCAACCCAATTTCCGGCTTCGCTGCTCTGCCTCCATCCCCGAACAACGCTTCTGTGCGACCGCGAGGCAGCGATGCAGGCGCCGGCGCAAATGACATGAATGTCGCAAAAGAAGCCAACCTTTAACGCGCAACTCGCGCCTTAACCATGAAACAGCCCGTTCGCGTTGGAATTATCGGTTCACAATTCATATCCGCCATTCATGCGGATGCTTTGCACCGGTGCGCCCATGCGGAGATCGTCGCCGCGGCTTCGCCACAGCGGCAACATGTGGCCCAATTCGCCGCCCAATTCAAAATTCCGAAGGCGTTCACCGATTATCGGCAACTCCTGGCCCTGCCCGGGATTGATCTGGTTGTGGTCGGGGTGCCCAACGACCTGCACTGCCAAGTCGCTCTGGATGCGGCCGCCGCCGGAAAGCACATCGTGATGGAGAAACCTCTGTGCCTGAATATGGCGGAGGCAGACAGAATGATCGCAGCCTGCAAGAACGCTAAGGTCAAGCTCATGTATGCCGAAGAGCTTTGTTTCGCACCCAAGTACGTTCGTCTCAAACAACTCCTGGATTGCGGCGCGCTGGGCCAACCCACTCTCCTTAAGCAGTCCGAGAAGCATGATGGACCACATGCAGCGCATTTCTGGGACGTCAAGCGCGCTGGTGGAGGCGTAACGATGGACATGGGCTGCCACGCGATTGAGTTTTTCCGCTGGATGCTGGGCCGTCCTAAGATCAAATCGGTATATGCACAGATGAGCACACAGGTCCATGGCGGCAAAACCAGCGGTGAGGACAATGCGATTCTGATTCTGGAATTTGAGAACGGGGCCGTCGGTCTGGCCGAGGTAAGCTGGACCAAGCTTGGCGGCATGGACGACCGCGCGGAGGTGCATGGCTCCAAGGGCGTGGCTTACGCCGACCTGCTGCACGGCAATTCCATTGAAACCTATAGCGCCACTGGCTATAACTACGCGGTGGAAAAAGCCGGTTCCACCAAAGGCTGGAGCTTTACGATCTACGAGGAATCCTGGAATTATGGTTTTCCCCAAGAGATGGCTCATTTTGTCGATTGTGTCCGGCTGGATCTCCAGCCGCTTGTCACCGGTGAGGATGGCCGCACCGTTTTGGAAGCCGTTTTCGCCGCTTACGAGTCGGCCCGCACCGGAAAAAAAGTGCCGCTCCCCTTCCGCAACCGGGCCGTCAAACCGCACGATTTATGGAGGAAGAAATGACCCGGGATGTTAACATTAGCGGCACGAACGACAAATACATCACACATTATGCAAACTCCGAACAGATCTACTTTTGCCAAACCCCGCCTTAACCGAAGGGCGTTCCTCGCCTCCTCGGCGGCGGCCAGCGCGTTCATGGTCCTGCCCCGCCAAGTGCTTGGCGGCCCGGGCCAAGTCTCCCCCAACAGCAAACTCAATATCGCCTGCATCGGCATTGGAGGACGGGGCGCCGAGGATTTGAAGGAGGTCAGCAGCCAAAACATTGTCGCACTCTGCGACGTTGATTGGGACTACGCCGCCAAGACTTTTGCCCAGTACCCCAAGGCTAAACGCTACAAGAATTTCCGCGAGATGCTGGAGAAGGAGAAGAGCATCGACGCCGTGGTGGTCGCCACGCCGGATCATTTGCATGCGATCGTTTCGGTGACCGCCATGCAGGCCGGCAAACACGTCTATTGCGAAAAACCGCTCACCCGCACCGTCCATGAAGCCCGCACCGTGGCCAAGGTGGCGCGCGAGGCCAAGGTGGCCACGCAGATGGGCAACCAAGGCATGGCCTTCGAGGGCAACCGGCTCATCAGCGAATGGATTTGGGACGGCGCCGTCGGCCCGGTGCGCGAAGTGCATGTCTGGTCCGATCGCCCCACTCATTCGGGCAAATTGCCCCTGTGGTGGCCGCAAGGCATCGAACGACCCAAGGACACTCCCCCGGTGCCGTCCACGCTGGACTGGGACTTGTGGCTTGGGCCGGCGCCGGCGCGGCCTTATCATCCGGCTTACGTGCCCTTCCGCTGGCGCGGTTGGTGGGACTTTGGGTCCGGCGGCATCGGCGACATGGGCATCCACAACATCGCACCTATTTTCTCGGCCCTGAAGCTTGGTGCGCCCGAGACCATTCAGGGCTGTTCTACGCCGGTTTTTCCCGACAGCGTGCCTGCGGCCTGCACGGTGCATTACCAATTCCCGGCTCGAGGCGATATGCCACCGGTCCGCCTGCACTGGTACGATGGCGGACTCCTGCCGGAACGCCCCGCGGAATTGGGGGAAAGTGGCGAGTTGAATGCCGAGGACGGCATCTTGTTCGTCGGGGATAAAGGCAAGATGCTGGTGACAGGCTGGGGCGGTGAGCAGCCCCATTTGCTGCCGGAACGCCGGGACCGGGAATACACGCGTCCCCCCAAAACCTTGCCCCGCTCAGTCGGCCACCACCAGGAATGGATCGATGCCTGCAAGACCGGTTCCCCCACTCGCTCGAATTTCGATTTCGCGGGCTCACTGACCGAAGCGGTGCTGCTGGGCAGCATTTGCATCCGCAACGGCGGCGGCAAGCTGGTGTGGGACAGTGAGAATTTGAAAATCACCAACGACGCCGATGCCAACCATTACCTAAGTTATGAACACAGAGAAGGGTGGAAGGTGTGAGGCAAACTTCGATCACATTTTCCTTCCTGCGCATCTTTTCTTCGTGCTCTTTCCTCTTTTGTGGCCGCTCCAAATGCTCTTTCTGCTTGATCTGAATCATCGTTCCGGCAAAAGCAAGGCTCGCTTCTTCGCCGGTTATGGCTATGCCGGCAAACGTTGGCAGGCGTTGGCCGAGGCCTTGCGCGCACACGCCCGCGAAAAACGAAGTCGTCAAACATCTCCAGACGGCGATACGATTGCGGTCGTCACCCTGATGGCCAATCAAGTACGCGCCACCCGCAGCGGCGAGATCGCCCATGTGCGCGCAATGGCGGCTGGGTGGCCACACAGCCACCCGCCGGGGTCAGGGTGAAACTCTGCCGTTTTAGGGTCACGCAACATTTCCTGCCAAACCCTGGAAGTGGCGCGTGTTGCGCGTGATAAGTTCGTTGGATTTTGCCTTATCCGACACCAAGGCGTGCCAATAATCGTACACCCGCGCGCCTTGAACGCCCAGACGTTGGGCCTTGTCCATGCCGTTCAACGCTTCCTCCTTAGTCAACTCCTCAAATTCATTTGCCCGCGAATTTTCTCAGCCACGCCGCGCATTCGTTTTGACTGAACACCATGCGGTCGGTTTTTCCGGTTTGGTCGGTGATCTCCACGCCGCGTCCTGTCATGGTGGCGAAGAACTCCGCCAGAAGATGCAAGCGGGCCACGTGCTCTCCACTTTCCAGCCGCCGAAACACTTCAGGCGAGAGGGCGGCGTTGATCGCCGCCGACGTGTCCCAATAAGTCCCCAAGAACGGCTTTCCCGCTCTTCGGCCACCGCCTTGCCGATGGCTTCAGGGTCAAGGGTGTACCCATTGGGAACCTGGAAAAACAATTTGCCCCCCCGTTTGATCAGTTTGGCCACAACTCGCCTCGCTCCGGGCTTTGGGACCACCGGGACCAGTTTGATCGTCCCGTCCGAGTTCGGTTGGTAGGCGAAAACCTCTCCCGGCTTCGCCTTCGGGAGCCGAATCCGCTGCCGATCATCCACGGTCAATGTCTTCATCCGGGGAAATTCCCACCTGACGTGGCCCGATTCAAGTCTTTTCTTCGCAAAGGTGTTGAGTAGTGCGCGGAAGGCAAGTGGTATCCATGCAGACGAGGCGGACTTTTGAATGCAACACGACGGGCGTAAGACTTAATTCTTCAAAATCCAATTTTCGCTTCTTTTTTTTGTTGCCGGAGTATATGTGTT
>PLIU01000437.1 GCA_003140095.1 Verrucomicrobiales bacterium
ACCACTGCGACTCGACCAGCTTGTCCCCAAATATCTCCAGCAGGTGCCGTCCGACCCTTTCAGCGCGCATCCGCTGGTTTACCGTCCTCAAAGCACCAATTGGCTCCTGTACAGCGTTGGTCCTGAGCGAGGGGACGACGGCGGCAAACGGAATGGACGCATATTGCAGCACGATCAAAACAATCCCACAAACACTGGCGATCTGTTTTACGATTCGCCGTGGTGAGTCCAAAAAGTCTATGCCCCGACCAATCCAAAGGCGCTGCGGCAGAAAGTTTTTTGCGCTTCTATGGCACCCATTTATAAGCCAGCAGCGAAAGAGGATGACGTCAGCGAGAGCGGGCCGGACGGCCGCCAAACGTTGAACTCCATCCGGTCGTGTCAGGCAAGTAATACACAGTCGCGTTGGTGTCAGAAAAAAACAGAGACTGACTGACAGTCGGAGCGTTGCCTCCAAAATGGACGCTCGTCAGGCTCGTGCAGCCTTCGAAGGCAAACGGCTCAATGTTGGTGACACTGCCCGGTATCGTGACGCTCGTGAGGTTGGTGCAACCATAGAACGCATCCTGCCCGATGCGGGTCACGCTTTCAGGGATCGCAACGTTGGTCAGGCTGGTGCATTCACTGAACGCATCATGGGCGATATTGGTGACACCATCAGGGATCCTCACGTTGGTCAGGGTCGAGCAGCTACTGAACAAATAACTCTCGATGTTGTGGACGCCGCCGGGAATCGTGACGCGGGCGAGGCGGGCGCAGTGGAAAAATGCGGCACCGCCGATACTGGTGACGCTGTTGGGCACGCTGGCGCTGGTCAGGTTGGAGCAGCCGGCAAACGCACCATCTCCGATATTGGTGACGCTCCCTGGAATGGTTACACTGGTCAGGCTGACGCAATCCGCGAAGGCTTCTTCTCCAATGCTGGTGACGCCGCCCGGAATAGCGTAACTTTTTCCCGCGCCTCCCGCAGGGTGTTCAATGAGCGTGGTCTGGCTCTTGTTGAACAACACGCCATCCTTGCTGCTATAAACTGTATTTTGTGGATCCACCGCTAGGGCGGCCAGGTTGGTGCAACCGGAAAACGCACCATCCCCGAGGTTGGTGACGCTGCCGGGAATCGTTACGCGGGCCAGGTTGCCGCAAGATTCAAAGGCAGCGTCTCCGACGGCGGCAAGCCCGTTGGCGAGGGCGAGGTTTGTCAGCTTGGAGCAGTCCTTGAACGCGTACGGGCCGAACTTGGTGATGCTGCCGGGAATGGTGATGCTGGTTAAGCTGGAACAACCCAGGAACGCATCCACTCCGATGGTGGTGAGGCCATCGGCCATCGTGGCATTGGTCAAACCGGTACAGCCGGAAAAGGTCAACTCGCCCATGCTGGTGACACTGCCGGGAATCGTGATGCTGGCCAGGCCGGTGCAGGATTCGAACGCCGCCTCCCTGATGCTGGTGACGCTGTCGGGGATGGTGGCGTTGGTCAGAGAGGTGCAGTTTTTGAACGCAAACGCTCCTATGTTTGTGACGCTGCTGGGAATGCTCACGCTCGTCAGCTTGGTGCAGTTATAGAACGCATTTCGCCCGATGTCAGTGACGCGCAAGCCCTTTATGGCGGAAGGAATGGTGACGGCGCCGCCAGGTCCGGAGTACCCGCTCAGGGTGATTGCTTCTGCATTTGTCGCGTAACTGAACTGTGCCTGCGCCGCTATCGGTGCGGCCAATGGCAGCAAAATCAAGAACAAGGGACATATTTGGCCGTGTTTTCCCATTTGGATTCTTGCCCACGACCAGCGCGGGCCTTTTTCGTGATTCTCTTGCTTCTCCACAAATTTGCAAATCCTTTTTCCAGTCCGCCCATCGTTTCTTCTCTGGCAGAGGGGGTGTTCCGATGCCTTTTTTGGCTCCCAAGGCATTTTTCTCCCGGATACGAAGACACCTCCTTAGTTTCCGGTGTTTTGACATGTTCATCCTTCATCCTTGTCATGGCAGATGCCGAATGCTTCCCGCGCCAATAACATTCGTTTCCACCGATTCTGGGTTGCCGGAATAGATGACTGAGCACGCGCCTATCACGGAAACCTTGAGCGCGTCGGTGACAGTGACATGGGCGTCGGAAGCGCCGAGAAGTGACAACTTGGCGGTTTGAGTCTGCAGAGATTTCGCATTGAGTTTGCTTGCTCCGGCCAGCCTTGCTTCCAGTTTGGTGATGGAACCATCGACGCTGATGTCCCACGCACCGCTGGATTCGATCTTCAGTTCATGGCCGGAGATCTGGCTGGCCTTGAAACTTTTGCCGCCACTCAATTGCATGTCCGCCAGAGAGGCGCTGCAAAGAATGATCGTGATGGTTTTGCTCGGAGCCAGTTGTTCCTTCGAGTCAATCCACAGCGTGTGGCCGCTGACCACCGTTTTGATAAGCGGAAGAAGGTTTTCGTCGGCGGAAAGCTTGAGCGCGGCCTTGCCGCTGGACCATTTGATCTCGTAACCACCCTTGACCACCACCTTGGAAAAATCAGAAATGGGGCGGTCCTCGGTCTTGATTTCTCCATCACCTCTAATCCCAGGCTGGGAACACCCTGCGACTACGATGACGGCTGCAACGAGTATAATTTTTATTTTGCTCATAATTCCACTTGACTCTTTCGAAGTGCGGATGACCCCTATTGCCTTTTCATCTATGAATGGCCTGCTGTTCATGACATGTCAATAAAACCGAAATTCTGGCTGGGCGCTATGGGGGTGTTCACCCCTCTAGGCAGTCTTTCTGACATCAACTATTATGTTGGCCAGACGCGCTGATGGATGACTCCTGGCGGGCTATTCCCTGTTGTTTTGCATCGATTTCCGCGAGCCGAAGAGTTTTGCGGCAGTTGCGTGTGCGAGAACCACGTCGGGGTCGCGTTGCAACGCATCGAAGTAATGTTTGGCAAACCCTTCACCGCTTTCAGACACAATGAGCAAGAGACGCGTTTGATTCATCAGGTTGTTAACGCCGGCAATGGTCAGAGGCTCTTTCTCGTCCAGTGTTTCATCCATCGCAACAATGAGTTGCGATAACGGGTGCAGCCAGGCGAACCACGGATCGCGAATGAGCAGTTGCAGAAAATGGTTTGGCGATTGGATCGCGCCGACAGTTTTCTCGTAATTCGCGCGCTCCGAGTCAACCAGCGCCTTGTGGAGATTCAGCAATGCGATGCGGAGTGCCTCCAGGCTGCGGGCCGCAATAACGATCCCGTCAACTTTATCGTGAGGGCTGCGCCGCGGTTTTTTACTCAAGTCGCTTGCGGGTTCTTTGATTTTTCTAGCATTCATAGTGTCATCCACTGCCAGTTGCCTAAATGATCTTGCACGCTTCGCTAAAATCGAGGCGTGGTGCGCGAGGATAAAGTTTTGCCTGATCGCCGATACCGAGACCACAGATGAAATTTGACTTCCATGTGGTGCCAGAAAAAAACACGTCATCCACCTTTTTGTTGTCGAATCCTGACATGGGCCCACAGTCGAGACCCAATGCTCGCGCGGCCATAATCAGGTAGGCTCCTTGCAAGCTGCCATTGCGAAAGGCTGTTGCTTCAATCAGATCTTTCTGGCCCACGAAACCGGACCGGGCGTCGCGGTGCGGTGCCAACTTTGGCAATTGTTCATAGAACTCCATATCCTGCGCGATGATGGTCACCACGGGAGCGTTCCTGGTTTTTTCCTGATTCCCCGGCGCCACGCAAGGCAAAAGCTTTTCCTTGGCTTCGGTCGATGTCACAAAAACAAAACGCGCCGGGCATGAGTTGGAGCTCGTCGGCCCCAATTTCAGGAGTGCGTATAATTCTTTCAGCACGGCATCGCTCACTGGCTCGGGGAGCCAGCCGTTTTGGCTGTGCGCGTTTCGGAACAAGAGATCAAGTCCCTCGTCAGATAGTTTTTTGCTCATATGTTTTATGGATGGGAGTAAGTTCCTTCCGCAGGATTGGAGCGACTTGCGTGCCGAGAATTTCGATGGCGTGCATGAGCTTCCGATGCGCCAGCGTGGAGACGCTCATCTGGAAAGTGATGCGGGAAATGCCGCCAAGAGCTTCGTTCAGGTAAAGAATTTTTTTGGCGACGGTTTCGGCGTCCCCGATCAGCAGCGCCCCCTTTGGTCCGCGCGTGGCATCAAACTGCGCCCGGGTGGTGGGTGGCCAGCCGCGCTCCTTGCCGATTTGGGTCATGGTTTGGGCATAGCCCGGATAGAAGTCGTCCGCGGCCAGCTCCGTGATGTCTGCCAGGAAACCGATGGAATGGATGCCAACGGTGAGCTGGGCGGTGGGGTGCCCGGCGCGGTGCCCTTCCTCTCGGTAAAGGTCGATCAGCGGTCGGAAGCGGTGCGGTTCGCCGCCGATGATCGCGACCATCAAGGGAAGCCCAAGCGTGCCGGCACGGGCGAAGGATTCCGGGGTACCGCCGACGCCCAGCCAGATGGGCAGACGTTTCTGCATCGGTCGAGGATAAACCCCCTGCCCGGTCAGCGGGGCACGATACGTGCCGGACCAGTGAACCTGCACACTGTCGCGAATCTTGAGCAGAAGGTCCAACTTCTCCGCAAAGAGATCATCGTAGTTGTTGACGTCTAGACCGAAGAGCGGAAAGGCCTCGATAAAGGAACCGCGGCCGACGACAATCTCCGCCCGGCCCAGCGATAGGAGGTCGAGGGTGGCAAAGTTCTGGAAGACACGCACGGGATCATCAGAACCGAGCACGGTGACGGCGCTCGACAGGCGAATGTGGCGGGTCCGTGATGCCGCTGCCGCCAGGATTATGGCGGGGGCGGAGTCGAGAAACTCACGCCGGTGGTGTTCGCCGATTCCGAAGACGTCGAGACCGACTTGGTCGGCGTGTTCGACCTCTTCGAGCAGATTGCGCATGCGGGTGGCAGGGCTGAGGGCGACACCTGTAGCGGGGTCTGGAAATAACGCCGCGAAGCTGTCAACGCCGATTTGCATAAGTGTAATCGGTATTGCTTGCTTCGACTTGGGTATGAAACGGGTCAGCCCCACATAATCGCATATCATCGATTTCTTCTGGCACCGCGTAGAAGGTTTGCCCGGAAACCGGCAGCACTCAAGTTTAATCGCTTCGCCGAGGCCGTAAAGATAACAATGCCGCAATTGGCGCGGCGCCTCAGCGTCCGCATGCGCTCCATAATTGTGAAGTGAGTCAGTCTAGGAAATTGGCGTTCGTTCATTTTGTTTGCCAATTTCCTATTGAGTGACAACTGTACGGCGGCATCCTGCCTTTTGTTTTGCGGCAACTGGCCGCGCGGCCATATGCGCCGGCTTGCAACCGGGGGCATCCGCAGTAACCAGAGGACAGAATTGTGAGGCGAACCATTACCCGAGCGAACGCATCCGCCATCGCCAGCCCAACAACGTCACGGCAAATTTTTGATTTTTTCGCTTGCCTCCAATCCCCGGCGTCCCTCATAATGCTTGCCAGCCAGACGGAAACATGTGCTTAGTTACAGGGCGTATTCACGCGAACGTAACTGGCGCAATCCGGGACAATGGCTTATAAACGTTACCGCGCGGCGGGAAAAGTGGTTGAGAGGAAGAATTCCGCCACGCCGCTCTTAAAATCACGCAAAAAATGAAAATAAGAACACGCTCTTCATCGAATTCACCCTCCTCCTTCAAAGGCCTGCGCGTCCTGTCGCTGGCCGCTGCAACCGTGTCGCTGTTCGCATTGAGCGGACAATGCGCCAGCCCGCTCTACCCGTCCGTGGTCGTCGGGGATGGGGCTTTGGCCTTCTATCAGTTCAACGACTCGACCAACCGCCCCGCCATCAATGCCAACACCGGCAGCCTCGGCTCGGCCGGCAATGCCACCAATTTGAACACGCACGCCGTCAACGAAACCCCGATCCGCGGAAGCCTTCAATCGTCCACTTTCTTCGACTCATCGGCGCGCACCATCACCCCTTGGACGGCGGCGTTGAATCCTGATGCAAGCAACGACTTTACGATTGAGGGCTGGTTTGATCCCGCCACCGATGGGACCTTCGGGACTTATGCGGGGCCCTCCCCGATCATGAATCGGCTCTCCGGCGCGGCCACGGATCGCCAGGGTTGGGTCTTTTTCCAACGCAGTCCGGATTCATCTTACGCAAATCCGGACGGCGTCGGCTGGAACTTTAGGACCTATACTGGTATCGGCCACGATGTCGGTGTGACTGTCACCAGCCAGGCACCCTATCGCCTGGGCGCATGGCAATACGTCGCCGTCGTATGGAGCGGCGCCGCCCAAATGGCGACGATGTATATCGACGGCACCAATGTGGCCAGCGCCACAAACTCGTCCGGCGATCCGCTTGCTTATGTCCCCAACACAGACACCAACGGCATCCTTGACCCGGCCACGAACGCGCCCAACGGCCCGGCGGGCTTTTCCATTGGCGCCTACAATAATACTGATCCGGGGGACGATCCGTTTTTCGGCTCGGTGGCTAATGTCGCGTTCTATGCCAGTCAACTCAGGCAGGCGCAGCTTCTGGCGCATTATCAGAACGCCACCAATGCCAACCGCACGCAGTCTTATGACTCTTTGGTGGCCTCCGATGGAGCTGTCGGCTATTGGAAATTGGACGACCGTTCCCCAACCACCAACGACGTGGCGGTTAACCAGGGAACTCTCCAGAACACCGGCGAGGCGACCAATACTGCGCAGGTGCGGCATCCGGGGTCCGCCCCGCTGGCCACCGGCAACAGCACCTCCTTTGTTTATCACTTCCGCGATGGTAGCTCCACGACCGATCTTCAGTACATGCCAGCCAATAACCCTCCTACCAGTGTCCCTTTCACGGTCGAACTCTGGGTGCGCCCGACATGGGACCAGGTCGATACCGGTGAAGCTCCGATTAATAATCGTTACGAGAGCTCTGGCAACCGTACCGGATGGGTCATTTACCAGCGCGACCCCACTACCAATTACGATGCGGAACCCGGCTCCTCAGGAGTCGGCTGGACCTTCCGTATGTATGACGGCACCAGCAGCACTGGACAGGACGTTCTTACCGGCGTGCCTTACAACGTGGGCGATTGGCAGTACTTGGTCTTCACTTGGCAACCTCAAACCAACCAAGGGGCTGCCGCCAACGGCGACGATTATTGGCAAGGAATAGAGACGGCCTACGTGGATGGCCTTCCTGTGGCCACCAACCCGGCCGGATACTTCTGCGCGAACACCAATCCGACCGAAGATTTAACTCCTCCCGCTGATTTTGCGATCGGTTCCTACAATCTGGCCTCAGGCCTGGGTAGCAATCCCTTCGAGGGCGAAATTGCCGATGTCGCCTTCTACAGCAACTACATTCTGACCACCAACCAAATCCTGGCGCACTATGCCGCTCGGACCAATGCTCATCCCGCCACAAATTACGCCACGTTGGTGCTGACGGCGGAATACGATGGCTCCGGCACGCAGGGGCTTCAACCATCCAGCTTCTTCCGGCTGAACGAGCCGGCCTTTTTTCCCGCGGCCAACAGCGGCAGTTTGGGTGCGGCCGCCATCGGCAGCCTCGTGGACACCACCAATGACGTCCCCGGCGTTCTCACGTCCGGGTTTGAATTGGCAAACTTGGCCGTCCCGGTTGGCAATCCCACTGGCTGGGTCGCCTTGGGCAACCCGGCTGGGTTGAGCAATTTGAATCAGCTGACTCTGGAGGCCTGGATATTGCCCGACTCTATCCAAGATGATGGGACCAATCGCATCATCTCTTATGGACCGCCAACGCCGACCGACACCTTGGCGAACGGCTACAGCGGTACCCCGGACCCTGTCCCGCTTACTGGCATCGACTTGAGCAGCAACGAACTCTTTCTCGCCATTACCAACGGGACCGAATACGCCTTTAGCTTCTTTGATGGAACCAACTTTCACGGCGTCAGCTATCCTGTGGGGAGCGATCTGACTAGCTCCAACTGGGTGTATCTTGCCGGCACCTTCGACGGCACAACGTGGCGTCTCTTCCGCAACGGCATTGACGTGACCAACTCGACTGACCCCGTCGCCGCCCTGCCGGTGCCAGGTTCAGAATGGGGCATCGGTTCCACAGGCCAGGGCTGGGCGGATTACTTCAACGGCTCCATTGACGACGTCGCCATCTACGGCGCGGCGTTGAGTCCGGCGACGATCGGTGCGCACTACTACGTGGCGCAGTCGAACACCGTTTCCTTGACTATCTCCAGCATCAGCACCAACGTCATCGTCACGTGGCCGGTCGGCACTTTGCAGTCGGCTGGCGGCGTGACCGGGCCTTGGTCGGATTTGCCCAGCGCGGCGTCTCCCTATCAAACGAATGTCAGTTCCGGCACGACGTTTTATCGCGTCCACTTATAGGCTCGGACAGTCCCGGTCTTTGTCCTTATAGTTGGCTCTCAAGCGCGCGGCGGAGAGGTTTCCGCCGCGCGCTTCATCATCCTCCAGCCTTGGCTCCATCCGAATCGTAAGAACTTGCCACGGTCCGAAACCGGTGCATAAATGGCTGCGTCTGACAATGAACATTTTCAAACGAGGCAAAACGCCGTCAAATTTTACCGGCCGTTCATGTGCGCGGACGGTGCTGTGGCTGTCGGCCATGTTTGCGCTCGCGGTTGGTTTCGTGGCGCAATCACCCGGTCAGACTCGCGATGTCTCCACACTATTTCCAGAACCGAATCAAGTGAAGGCGGATTTTCCCGATGACGCAGAGCGTTACGCGGCGTTTCTGGCCCTGTCCACCTCGTTGAACGCCACTGCGCCCAGGCCGCTGTCACATGCCGCTTACGTCAAAAGCTTTGTTTACGAGGGATCTTACAATGGCCTTTAAACGCTGCACATGCAGCAAGGAATGCGCTCGCAGGCTTACAAGGATTGGGCGGCGCGACGGGATAAATTGGTGAACGACTCCGCCTTCGCGCGGTCCGTTCTGGAAAAATATCATCTCGCCAATTTGCCGAAGGCGGCGCGCGGATGTCGCCGGGCGAAGCGCGACATCGGCTGTTCGCCTCGGCGATGCCGTTGGCGGCCGTAAGTTGGATTGCCATGTATGCGTTGCCGTGGCTGTTGCTCCGTCGTTCCGGAACAAAAAGTTTGCTGGCCGTTTCGCAGAATCCGCCCGTGGCCGGCTTGCCGTCGTTGCCGGAATCTTTGCACGTCATTCATCTGCCGGGCGTGCGTTACGCGGTGAAAACTTTCTCCGGTCTCGTGCTTGACAAGCAGACCATCTTCACCACCACCTCCGTGACCACGACTACTCCCGGCCCGGTCAACGTCGTGGGCAACGTGGCTACGGTCACTCCCGGCCAGACCACCACTCACCGCACCACTCACCGCACGGACGTGCTGCGCGTCCGCACACCCGAACTGCGCGAGGCTTCATGGACTTTTACCGGACAGAACGGAGTGAATATTTTTGCCGGACAAATGATCAGCGCCGTCGCGCGACCGATGAGGGATGACTTTTCCGAATTTCTCGTGGCTTACAATCACAACACGGGCGAGATCGTGCCGGCAGAAGGCCTGGACAATGCCAACCGTGCGCGCGGGTTGCTGGCTTTTCTCGCGCAGCCGGCCGCCACGGTCGTGGGAACCGTCGGCTTTCTCATCGTGCTGGGCTATTTCATCACCACACCTCCCTACGTCTTCGAATTCGGTTTGGACATGGGCGGCTTCATTTTGCTGTTGTTCGCCGCTTTTTGTTCGCTGACCGTCGCATTTTTTCTGACGCATTGGCTGGAATACAAAGTGATGCGGCGGAGAAACGCGCTCTTCCTGGCCGAATACGGACCGCGGTTCCGGCAATTCTTCGAGCAAGGCACCTCTGTTTTGCAAAAGCGTCTTGGCCCAATAAATCTCCGCTAACCTTCAGCTTGCCAGCAATTGGTTTTAAGGCCGGCTTTGATGGGCGGATTAATCGCCGGATATTTTGCCAATTCGGGGTGCGATGAAGGATAAAATCATGCGGTATTAAGGGAAACCCCTACATCGTCATAATCCTTTTCTGCCGGTTGGCCGCGCCTTGACAGAGGTTCGATCAATCTTATATTGCCTGAAAATGCAAAGTCATTTACCCGACGGGCAGACGGAGACGGAGGAAGCCGACTCCAAACGTTTCCATTCCTTGAAAGAATTCCATCCTGCCGGCAGAGGCTTCTGGAACGATGTCTCCGAGGCCGATTGGAATGATTGGAAATGGCAGCTCAAGCACCGCATTACGACGCTGGAAAAGTTGCAGCGCTTCCTGCCCACGCTCACGCCGGAAGAGTTCGAAGGCACGATCCTGGCCAATCACAAACTGGCCCTGGCCATCACCCCTTATTTCTTCAACCTCATCGAAGCGGGCGACGAAAATTGCCCCATCCGCCGCCAGGTCGTGCCGCGCGTGGAAGAAACTTACACCGCGCCTTGGGAAATGAGCGATCCGTGCGGGGAGGACTCCCATTCGCCCGTGCCGGGCTTGGTGCATCGCTATCCCGACCGCGTGCTCTTTCTGGTCACAGACCGTTGCGCGGCCTATTGCCGCTATTGCACACGTTCGCGCATGGTCAGCAACGCCACCGGCTATGATTTCCACTCGGATTTCGACCGCCAGATCGAGTACGTCAGCCGGCACCCGGAGATTCGCGATGTGCTCTTGAGCGGGGGCGACCCGCTTTTGTTGAACGATGATAAGCTGGAGTTTCTCCTGAGCCGCTTGCGCGCGATCCCGCACGTCGAGTTTCTGCGCCTTGGCACGCGCATCCCCATTTTCCTGCCCCAACGCGTCACGCCGGCGTTGTGCGCAATGTTGCGCCGGTATCACCCGCTGTTCATCAGCATCCATTCCAACCATCCGCGCGAGTTGACCTCGGAAGTGCGCGACGCCCTCGGACGGCTGGCCGACGCGGGCGTGCCGCTGGGCAATCAGACGGTGTTGCTGCGTCATGTCAACGACGACTTGGTGGTCATGCGGGCGCTGGTGCAAAAATTGCTGATGTGCCGCGTCAAGCCGTACTACATCTACCAATGTGATTTGATTTCAGGCTCGGCCCACTTGCGCTCCAGTGTGCGCAAGGGGCTGGAGATCATGGAAAATATGCGTGGCCACACCACCGGCTACGCGGTGCCGCAATATGTGATTGACGCTCCGGGCGGCGGCGGGAAAGTGCCGATCAACCCCGATTACGTTCTGAGCCGAAACAAGAACCGCGTGATCATCCGCAACTTTGAGGGCCGGATTTTTGAATATCCAGAAGCGGCGGACGGGACGCCGTTGACAGCGCCGCCGAGGGAGATTGCGGAGCCGGAGTTGGTTTGATGTCAACGTGAGGCGGCATGGAGCATGAGCGGCGAGAGCCGGGCAGTTTCGCCTTGCGAAGCGCGGGGCGGCTTTGTTATTCATCTGTCTGATTATGGCAGCGATTGGCCGCTTTCAAAAAGGCGCAGAAATCTTTTACGCAAGTGTGGTGGATGGCGAGCATTTCCGTTTGCGCGGAGACGTCTTTGGTTCGCCGTCCTTCGACAAGAAGCCGATGCCCTTCAAAGGCGTCAAGACACTGACCCCGGTGGCGCCTTCCAAAATCATCGCCATTGGACTTAATTACGCCGACCACGCGCGCGAACAAAACAAAGCCTTGCCCAAAGAGCCTCTGTTCTGGCTCAAAGCGCCCACCTCGCTCCTTGCCGACGGCGGCAAAATAGAAATCCCCTACCCGCAACACCGGACCGATTATGAGGCGGAATTGGCCATTGTGATTGGCCGGCGGGTGCGCCATGTCACGCCCTCGTCGGCCTCGCGTTATATTCTTGGCTACACGGCGGCGCAGGACATCAGCGACCGGACCATTCAGAATGCCGAGAGCCAATGGGCGCGTGCCAAATCATTTGACACGTTCACACCGCTGGGGCCTTACATCGAGACCAAACTGGAGCCGCAGGATTTGACCATCCAGTTGTTTCAAAACGGGCAGCTCCGGCAGAATTCCAACACCAGCCAGCTCATTTTCAACTGCGCGCAGTTGGTCAGTTTCGTCTCCGCCAACATCACCCTCTTGCCCGGAGACGTCATCATCACCGGCACCCCCAGCGGCGTGGGACCGATCGCCTCGGGCGACCGGCTGGAGGTGCGGATTCAGGGCCTGACGCCCTTGGTCAACTCGGTCAAGTAACTCTATTTTATGCGTTGGAGCCAGGCCTTCATCCCGACTCTCAAAGAAACTCCCGCGGAAGCAGAAATTCTTTCGCACAAGCTGCTCTTGCGGGCCGGCTTGGTGCGCAAGCTCACCGGCGGCCTCTACATTCTCCTGCCGCTTGGACTGCGCGTCTTGCGCAAAATCGAACAGATCGTGCGCGAGGAAATGAACCGGGCCGGCGCGTTGGAAGTCCTCATGCCTGCCCTGCAACCGCCGGAAATCTGGCAGCAAAGCGGACGCTACCAAACGGCGCAGGGCGTCCTTTTCAAGGCGCGCGACCACGCCAAAAAAGAATGGGTCCTGGGGCCGACGCACGAGGAAGTCATCACGACTTTGCTGGCGGGCGAGTTGAGTTCCTACCGGCAATTGCCCAAGAACTTTTACCAAATCCAGACCAAGTTCCGCGATGAAATCCGCCCCCGCTTCGGCTTGATGCGGGCCAAGGAATTCGTGATGAAGGACGCCTACAGCTTCGACACGACGGACGAGGCGGCGCAAATCAGCTACCAAAAAATGTATGACGCCTATGCGCGCATTTTCCAACGCTGCGGCCTCAAAACGATGGCGGTCGAGGCGGATACCGGGGTGATGGCGGGAAAATTTTCGCACGAATTCATGGTGCCGGCAGAGACGGGTGAAAATGAAGTGGCCTGGTGCGAACAGTGCCATTACGCCGCCAACGTCGAAAAAGCCTCCAGCCGCGCGACTCCCACCGAAACGGCTTCCGGCGGCAACCCGGAGAAATTCGCGACGCCGGGCGTGGCGACCATTGATGATTTGACACGCCCGCCCTTCGGCGTGCCGGCCTGCCGCCAGATCAAGACGCTGGTTTACATCGTGGAGAACAAACCGGTCTTGATCTTGATGCGCGGCGATCATCAGTTGAACGAAGCGAAGCTGACGGGGACGTTGGGTACGGCCACGTTCCGGCCCGCCGAGGCGGAGGAAATTGTGTCGGCGTTGAAGGCTCGACCAGGCAGCCTCGGCGCAGTGGACGTGAAGGAATTGCCCGTGCATGCGGACGAGACGCTGCACGGCGCCGCCAACATGACCACCGGCGCGAACGAGGACGGCTTTCATCTGCGCCAGGTCGATATCGGGCGCGACATCACAGTCACCAAATGGAGCGATTTGCGGCTGGCGCGGGCCGGCGAACCGTGCTCAAAATGCGGCCATCCCCTGCGCCTCCAGCGCGCGATCGAAGTCGGCCACGTTTTCAAACTTGGCACCAAATACACCGAGGCTTTTAACGCCTGTTTCCTGGACGAAGCCGGCCAGAAGCATCCCGCCATCATGGGTTGCTACGGCATCGGCGTGACGCGAACGCTCCAAGCCGTCATCGAACAATCCAACGACAAGGACGGCATCATCTGGCCTCTCAACGTGGCGCCCTACGCCGTATGTTTGACGCCCTTGAACGTTGCGCCCGACAGCGCGGTGATGAAGCTGGCCGAAGATCTCTACGCCGCATTGAGCGCGCGCGGTGTGGAGGTCATTTTGGACGACCGCGACGAGCGCCCCGGCTTCAAATTCAAGGATTCAGAGTTAATCGGCTTCCCGATCCGCGTCGGGCTCGGGGAAAAATCCCTGGCCAAAGGCGAAGTGGAACTGAAAGTCCGGGGCGGCGCGCTGACGCCGGTCAAGGTGGAGGAGGCGTTGGAGAAGGTGCTGGAGAGGTTGAAGCTTTAGCATCCGGCACGACGCCGGACCAGAGGAAGGATTGCAATTGGCCCAGTTCATGGTCGCCTTCCAGAAGTGTGACGCGCCAGGCGACAATCTGGCCAAATGTTTTGTAGTCCGCCCCTTCGATCCGAAATTCGGACCAATTGCTGAAATGCCCCTTCTTGACGGGTTCCTCCTTGGTGACGAAGTGAAGGTTGTCCGCCAGCAGGCAGCGCATTTCGGCCCGCAATTTGAGTTTGGCGAAGTCCACGTTCTTGGCCTTCCACTGCACGGCCAGACGCGCGCCGCCGCGTAGCTTTGGCTCTTTGCGCAGGAGAAGTTGGTAGGCGTCCCGCTCGTAGAGGCTGGGTGAAAGCGTTTGGCGACCGTGCTGGTCCAGAAGCTGGGGCAGCACCTTGACGACGCTTCCCTCCCCCGCCTCCACAGCGGGCGCGAGCCAAAGCAAAATCGCAAGCGCGATGAAAAACCGGCGCATGACCGCCATTCTAGCCAGGCGCCGAACAAACTCAAGTCCACGCGAGCGGCAAAATCCTGGACGCTCGCGCTGGGTGCGTTTGCGGTCGCTCCATCAAATATCTGAAATTTTCCCGAACTAAAGTCGCATTGCGGACGTTTTACCATTGAAACGAAGGCAAAGGCGAGCGATCAAAGATCAAAAGGCATGACTATTGGACACGCCATCAGTCAAACTTTACATGGTTCCGGACTGGGATAATGGTATGCGGCCCGCTCGCTTTGCTGCGCTTCGTTCGCTCTTTGCCATCAGCGATGAGCAGGCGATGTGGCGCGTCCAGATGCAGGAGGACGAGGCTGCGTTCGCCCAACTGGTCCGGCGCTGGGAAGGTCCGATTCAGCGCCTCTGCACGCGCATGACCGGCGATGCGCATCGTGCCGAGGATTTGACACAGGAAACATTTGCGCGCGTGTTCGCCAAACGGAAAGATTACCAGCCGAACGGCAAATTCTCGACCTGGCTTTGGCGGATTGCGTTGAATTTGTGCTGCGACGAATGGCGTCGCCGACAACGCCGGCACGAGTTGTCGCTGGACGACACAGGCCGGGAAGCAGCGGCCAGCGTGCTGGACCAATTGACCGCGCGGGAACCTGCGCCGGACGAATCTCTGGATGGCCAGGAGCGCGGCGCGCTGGTGCGCGGCGCGCTGCTGCAATTGCCGGAAACGCATCGCGCGGTGCTGGTGCTGCGCCATTATGAAAATTTGAAGTTCCGGGAAATTGCCGCCGTGCTCGACGTGCCGGAAGGAACGGTGAAATCGCGCATGGCTGACGCGCTGACGAAGATGAGCCAATTGTTGAAGCCGATGCTGGGCCATGAGCTGTTGAAAAATTTGAAAACACAGAATGAACCGAAAGGACATCTGACTATATGAACCATCCAAATCCCGAAGAATGGATGTCGTATCTTTACGACGAAATTAACTCGCAAGAACGCGCCAGCCTCAAAGCGCATTTGCAGACTTGCCCCGATTGCGCCGCCGATTTGGGCGAATGGCAGGCGGCGCGAAAAAATCTGGATGCGTGGCGGTTGCCGCGCGCCGCGGAACGAGCGCGCGTGGCTTTCGCCGCGCCTGCGTTCAAATGGGCCGCCGCCGCCGCCATTTTTCTATGCGCCGGATTTTGGGCGGGCCGAGTGGCTTCCGCGCCGGCCAATGTTGAAAAAGTGCGCGTGGCGATTGAGCCGCAGCTTCGCAAACAACTGCGCCAAGAGTTGGCCCAGGAGTTTCACGAGGCACTGGACAGGACTGCCACCGCCACGCTCGCCGTTGCTGGAGAGCAGGCAAGGACCTTGCTGGCGGATTATGCCACGGTCTTCGAGAGGAAACGCATTGCAGAGAACACCGCCATTGCTTCCGCCCTGGACAAACTCGGTCAGCAGCGTTTCGCCGATTATCTCTCGCTCAAAAAGGACCTGGACACCGTGGCCGTGAATGCAGACGCGGGCTTCCGGAGCACGGAGCAACAATTGATTCAACTGGCCGATTACACGCCGGGCGGCCTTCCCTATTCACATCCAAAATAATGAAGTTTGAAAAAGGACAAGTATGAAAACATTCATTCCCATCGTCACCGTCGCCGCTGCTCTTTCGCTGTTTGGAAACATCGCCTTGCACGGGCAGTCGGTCGCCCCTCCTGAAGATCAGGTCGAACTGGCAAAAGCCCAAACCGAAGCGCAAAAGGCCCAAGTTGAAGGGCAGCAACAACTTGCGGAAGTGCAAAGCCAAACTGCGCAGGCCCAAGCACAAGCCGAACAGGATTCCGGGCCGTGGCAGCAGGGCTCGGCGTATGATCAAAACGGCTTCAGGCTGGCACAGGTTTTCAGCGGCCAGCCTGGCAATCCAAGCAGGACTTTGATTGTTCGTTCCTCCGAGCACGATCCGAAAGAGCAAGCGAATCTCGAAGAGGATTTGGCCGTGATGTCCCGCATTTTCGAGAAGGCAATCGCAGGGAAACCGGGTGATGAACTACAAACGCGCACAGCGATGGGTATAAACGTGTATTTCCCGTCTGACACGAGTCCGCTACGCAACGTGTATTTGGATGGTTACGGCGCATTGTTCATGATGAATGTGAATTATCCATTGCTCGCCCCTCCTGCGAAGAGCCAGGAGGAAAAGGAAAAACCCTCGGGCGATTCGGCCTGGCAGGAAGCACGCCGGGAACTTTATGGCCAAGCTGCCGACGGCAACCCGCCCCCATCCGCCGGGGAGGAATACTCCGCGGAAAAAGTCAACAACTTGAAAAACGCTTTGCTGGAGGCGCTGAAAGATGGGACCAACATCCGCAATTTGAAGCCGGACGACTCAATCACCGTCTGCGTTTTTGGTGGCGCCAGCGCGCATTCGGGAAGATTCAAGGAGCAAGCCCGATATCAAATTGCCGCTCAGGGTGACATGTCCCTGACCGGCAAGAGGATCAGCCGTGACGGCGCGGCGGCGCACGGAACGATCATGACAATCCGCGTGAAGAAAGCCGATGTGGATGATTTCGCCAAAGGGAAGGTCAATCTCGATGAATTTCGGAAGAGAGCCAGCATGACAATCTATGCCGGCGATGCCGGCAAAAAGTGAATCATCCGTCTCCGCTATGCTTCGGCGCGGCAAGGACGACCACGGTCACGAAGAAGTCAGTCATGTTCGAGGCGCCATGCCGTACTGCGAGACAATCCTGCAACTTTGGGATTTGGGATGCACCTCAAGCGGGAGCGGCGGCGGCTTGCTGCTCTTCCTTCTTCTCTTCCGGCTTCTCCGTTGTCTCCGGTTTTTTGGCCTGGGTAGCGCCGGGCTGGGCTGTTTCAGCGGGGGCTTCAGGAACTGGCACATCGACGAATTCGAGGATGGCCTGCTGGGCAGCGTCTCCCTGACGCTGACCCAGCCGGATAATGCGGGTGTATCCTCCACGGCGCTCCTTCTGCGTCGGGGCGATGTCGTTGAAGAGAATTTTGATGGCGGCCTCGTCCTGATGCAGCCGGGCGGAGGCCAGGCGGCGTTGGTGCAGTGAGCCGCCCTTGCCCAGGGTGATCATCTTTTCGGCGACGGAGCGGGCGGCCTTGGCCTTGGCCAAGGTCGTGATGACGCGGCGATGTTTGATCAGGCTGCAAACCAGGCTGGCCAGCATGCGGTTGCGGTGCTGGCCGGTGCGGCCCAGTTTGGCGGTGCGTTTGAGGTGGCGCATAGGAGTCCCGTTATTCGATTTTGTTCTCCTCCTTGGGCAGTTCCAGGAGGGCGGCATCAATATTCATGCCCAAAGAGAGGCCAAGGCTGGCCAGCTTCTCTTTGATTTCGTTGAGCGATTTCTTGCCGAAGTTGCGGTACTTGAGCATCTCCGCCTCGGTCTTCATGGCCAACTGGCCGACGGTGGTGATGTTGGCGTTGTTCAAGCAGTTGGCCGCGCGCACGCTCAACTCGATTTCGTTGACGCTCATGTTGAGCAACTTCTTCATCTTGGCCTTTTCGTCGTCCTGCTTGGCCTCGGTTTCCTCGAATTCCACCGCGTTCTTGTCGTAGCCGACGAACACATCCAGGTGGTGCTGGAGGATGGCGGAAGCCTGGGTCAGCGCGTCATCGGGAGAGATGCGGCCGTCGGTCCAAATTTCCAGCAGGAGCCGGTCGTAATCGGTGCGCTGGCCGACGCGTGCGTTCTCGACCGCATACCGAACACGGGTGACGGGAGAAAAAAGGGAGTCAATGGCGATGACGCCGATGGCCTGATCGGGCTTTTTGTTTTCATCGCCGGGGCAGAAACCGCGCCCGACCTTGATCTCCAGTTCCATTTCAAACTTTTTCTTCTTGTCGAGAGTGCAGATGATCTGCTTGGGGTTGACGATTTCCAGGTTTTGGACCAATTCGATGTCGCCGGCGGTGACGGCGCCTTCCTTGTTGACGGACAAAAGAAGGGTCTGCGGGTCGCGCGTATGGGAACGCAAAAGGACCTTCTTGAGATTCAAGACCACGTCGGTCATGTCCTCGACCACCCCGTCGATGGTGGCGAATTCATGGACGGCGCCATCGACTTTGATGGAGCTGATAGCGGCGCCCTCCAGGGAGGAGAGCAGGACGCGGCGCAGCGAGTTGCCGATGGTGTGGCCGTAACCGGTTTCAAAAGGTTCGGCAACGAATTTGGCGTAGGTTTCGGTGGCGGTGGTATCTTCTTTGATCAACCGCTTGGGCATTTCAAAACGTCCTAGACGTACTGGCATAACTTTCCTTTCAACAATTGTAATCTGGCTTTTCCGCCGTTCCCGCCGGCGAAGCAGCCCGTGTAATTGTTTTGTCCCGCCGAAGCGGGACGGTTTCAGACATTAGCGGGAATAAAATTCCACCACCGCCTGTTCGTTGGCGATGGGCTGGATATCTTCGCGGTTCGGAATCCGCATAACCACGCCCTTGAAAGCTTCCTTGTTCAGGGTCATCCAATCGGGCACAACCTTGCTGGTGGACAATTCGAGATTCTTGGTGGCCAACTGGCGCGAGACATTGGATTCGCGCACCTCGACGACATCGTTGACCTTCAATGCGTAGGAAGGCACGTTGACCTTGCGGGCGTTGACCTTGACATGGCCGTGACTGACCATCTGCCGGGCGGCGGCGCGGGTGATGGCAAAGCCCAGATGATAGACCACGTTATCCAGGCGGGTTTCCAGGATTTGGAGCATTTGTTCGCCGGTGACGCCGCGGCGGCGGAGCGCGCGTTCATAGACGCCGCGGAATTGGCGTTCCATCAGGCCGTAGAAATAGCGGAGCTTTTGCTTCTCAATGAGTCCCAGTCCGTAATCGGTATGCTTGCGGCGCGACTTGGGCCCGTGGACGCCGGGGCCATAATTGCGGCGTTCCAGGTATTTATCCGGGCCGAAAAGCGGGATGCCGAAGCGGCGGCTAAGGCGTGTGCGAGGACCAGTGTAACGAGCCATATAAATTTGGGTTGGGATTAAACGCGGCGTTTTTTGCGCGGGCGGCAGCCGTTGTGCGGAATGGGCGTGACGTCCTTGATGGTCGTGATTTCCAGACCGATGGCCTGCAAAGCACGGATGGCCGATTCGCGCCCGGAGCCAGGGCCTTTGACGCGGACTTCGACTTCACGCATCCCGTGCGACATCGCCTGGCGGGCGGCATCCTGGGCGACCTGCTGGGCGGCGAAGGCGGTGCTCTTGCGCGAGCCTTTGAAACCGACCCGTCCGGCGCTGGACCAGCCGAGCACGTTGCCGTGCATATCGGTGATAGTGACGTTGGTGTTGTTGAAGGTGGCCAAAATATTGGCGATGCCCACGGCGATATTTTTGGCGCCTTTGGCCTTGATGATTTTCTTGGCGTTGGCGTCGTCCGCGAGCAACTCCGCGGCGGTCGGCGCGGCGGGGGCGGCCATCGGGCCGGCGGCCGCGGCGGCGGCCAGGGAGCCCGGTTCAGCGGCGGGCTTTTTTGAGTCGGCCGCGGCGGCCGGTTTTTTGGCCGCGTCGGCGGGTTCGGATTTGCCCTCCTTTTTAGGCGCGGGTTTATTGACTTTGGTGTCTTCAGCCATAAAGGAAAATTAGTGGATGCCGGTCTTGGCGTTGGGATTGCGCTGGACGCCGACGGTCTTGCGCGGGCCTTTGCGGGTGCGGGCATTGGTGGAAGTGCGCTGGCCGCGAACGGGTAAGCCGCGCAAATGGCGGATGCCGCGATAACACTTGATGCCTTGGAGGCGCTTGAGATTCATGCCCAACTCGCGGCGGAGGTCGCCTTCGATGATGTATTTGCCGTCCTGGATCGCGTGAACGATTTGCGATAACTGCTGTTCATTGAGGTCCTTGGCGCGCAGGGCAGGATCGATCTGGGCCTTGGCCAGGATGACTTTGGCATTGGACGGGCCGATGCCATAGATGTAGCGCAAAGCGATGTCGATTCGCTTTTCGCCCGGGATTTCCACTCCAACAATTCGAGCCATAAAATCGCTTTAGCCTTGTTTCTGTTTGTGGCGCGGGTTCGTGCAAATGACACGAACAACGCCCTTGCGTTTAATCACTTTGCAATTCTCGCAAAGCTTCTTGACTGATGCTCTGACTTTCATAAATTCATTCGTCGGCGGCCATAATGCTGCCCTTGGACAGGTCGTAAGGCGATATTTCCACCTTCACTCTGTCGCCAAGCGACATGCGCTCAAAGGCCAGACGCCGCTTGCCCGAAGCATGGGCCAGCAACCGGTGGCCGTTGGCCAACTCGATGCGAAACAAAGTCGTGGCCAGAATTTCTACTATCCGGCCTTCAGCTTCAATGGCGTCTTTGCGGGCCAAGTTAAAATTTCCGGTTCAGCCTCAGTGATCAACACTGTATGCTCAAAATGAGCCGATAGTTGACCATCTTTGGTCGCCACTGTCCAGCCATCCTTGCGAATGACCACTTGGGCGGTTCCCGCATTGACCATCGGTTCGATGGCCAAAGTCATGCCAGGCCTTAATTTAGGCGATTGTTTCTCATTTTCAACGAAATTAGGCACTTGCGGCTCTTCATGCACCGTGCGGCCGACCCCATGGCCGACAAACTCGCGCACGACGCTGAAGCCGTTGGACTCCACATATTTCTGCACGGCGCGCGAGATATCCACCACCCGGTTGCCCGGCAGAGCCTGCGCAATGCCTTCGTAGAGAGCTTGTTCCGTCACATCCATCAATCGCTGTGCGCGTACGTCGCATCCCCCCACCGCCACCGTTTTGGCCGTATCGCCGATATAACCATGATACGTCACGCCGATGTCCAAGCTGACAATATCCCCGAACCCCAGCGGACGCGGCCCCCCCAGACCATGCACCACTTCCTCGTTGACCGAAATGCAAATCTGGCGCGGGAACTTGCGGTAACCCAAAAAAGCGCTCTTGGCGCCGTATTCCCGCATCCGCGCCGCAGCAAAGTCATCGACTTCCCGCGTGGTCACGCCGGGCTGGATGAACGCCCCCACTTCCTCCAGGACCGTGCTGGCCACTTCGCAAGCCGGACGCATCGCTTCCAGGTCACGCCCCGACTTCAAAATGATCATTTTTCCGGCCACGCGAGGATGGTCGGGCGCCAAAGCGCCCGGCTAGAACCGGCCCTTGATCCGGCCTTTCTTCAAGAAACCGTCGTAGTGGCGCATGAGCAGATGCGACTCCATTTGCCGCATCGTGTCCAGCATGACGCCGACCATGATCAACAGACTGGTGCCGCCAAAGAACTGCGCCACCGTCTGCGGAATCATCATGGCGTGGCTCAAAATTATGGGGATGACTGCAATAATCGTCAAAAAGATCGCGCCCGCAAGCGTGATGCGGCTCATGGTCCGATGCAGATAATTGCTGGTGGCCTGCCCGGGGCGCACGCCCGGGATGTAACCGCCGGATTTCTTCATGTCGTCGGAAATCTGCAACTCGTTGAACTGGGTGGCGACCCAGAAGTAGGAGAAGAAAAGGATCATTAACCCGTAAAGAGTAAGATAGACCAACGTGCCTGGCTGCAATTGGATGGCCATCTCGTCGAACACCTTCCAACGGAACCTGCCGCCCAGGACTTTGAGCATCATCCCCGGGACCATGAGAATGGCGGAGGCAAAAATGACCGGCATCACGCCCGAGTAATTGACGCGCAAAGGCATGAACGAACTGCCGCCCGAGTACATCTTGCGCCCTACCACGCGCTGGGCGTACTGCACCGGGATCTTGCGCTCGGCTTGCGTCACGGCCACCACGCCGGCGATCACGGCGAAGAGAAGAAGCAGCAGGGCGATGAAATGGAAGATATTAAAACGATGCTCACCCATCGCCCCTCTGGTCAAAAACATATCGACCAACCCCTGCCCCCCCTGGGGCAAACGGGCCAGAATGCCCACGGTGATGATGAGCGAGATGCCGTTGCCGATGCCGCGATCGGTGATCTGTTCACCTAACCACATGAGCAGGATCGTGCCAGTGGTCAGGATGACGGTGGTTTGAATGCGATACCACCAAATGGGATGAATCAACACCAGGCTTTGGTTGGAGGGAAAATTGGTGAAAACGGAGCTGGCATGTTCCCAGCCGAAGGCCATGAATAAGCCCTGGCCCAAGCAGAGGAACAAGGTCAGGACGCGGCCATATTGAACCAGCTTGGTGCGGCCGCCTTCTTCGCGGGCCAGCTTGCTCAAAAACGGAACGACCGCCTGCAACAATTGCAGGATGANNTGTAGGGCATGATGCCCAGGGCGCCGACGGCGCAACGTTCGAAACCGCCGCCAGTGAACATGCTGTACATGTTCAGCAGACCGCCCGCGCTATTCTTGCCGGCAGCCGAATCAAAATACTGGGCCAGCGCCGCCCCATCCAGCCCTGGCACGGGAACCAGGGAGGCCAGCCGGCAGATTGCCAAAACCAGAACGGTGAAGCCGATCCGCGACTTCAACTCCGGTATCTTGAAGCAGTTATTAAGGGTGTTGATGATGGATGAAAACATCGTAAACTCACTGGGCCGGTTTTTCGGCCGGCTTGGCCGATTCGGTCGGTTTGGCCNNGTTTGGCCGGTTCTTCCTTGCTTTCGGGCTTGGCCGGCGCTTTGGATTCAATCAATTGACAGGCGCCGCCGAGTTTCTCGATCTTAGCCCGGGCCGAGGCGCTGAAAGCGTGCGCGTGGACGGTCAGTTTGCGGGTCAATTCGCCATCGCCCAGAATTTTCACGCGTTTTAGCCGGCCATTAGCCAGGCCCAAGCCGCGCAAGGCGGCCTCATTGACTGTGGCGCCTTCCTCGAATTTGTTCAGCACCTCCAAATTGACCGGGATGTAGCGCACGGCAAACTGGGCGTTGTTAAAGCCGCGTTTGGGAATGCGGCG
>PLIU01000422.1 GCA_003140095.1 Verrucomicrobiales bacterium
CAGGATTCCAGCCGAGATCGGCCGGCTTGCCCGAGAAGCCATAGCCGGGGATGGCGGGGATCACGACGTCGAAGGCGTCTTGAGCGCGCCCGCCGTAGGCGACGGGGGCGGTGAGCGGGCCTATCACCTTCAGGAACTCCAGCGGCGAGCCGGGCCAGCCGTGGGTAAGGATCAGCGGTAGTGCATTCGGTTCACGCGAACGCACGTGGATGAACTGGATATCCACACCGTCGATTGTGGTCACAAACTCGGGCAAAGAATTCAGCTTTGCCTCCACCTTGCGCCAGTCATAGCCCGTCCCCCAGTAGCGGACGAGTTCTTGGATGTTCGCCAACTGCACGCCCTGGGATTGATCAGCGACGGTCTCCCGGTCGGGCCACCGTGTGGCCGCGATGCGTTGGCGGAGGTCAACGAGCACCTCCTCCGGAATGTTGATGTGGAAGGGACGGATAGCGCTGCAATCCTCCGATGTGTTTGTTGCTGCGGCTCCGTCGCCGGCTAGTGCTGGTGTGATGCTCAATGCGAATGGAAGCATCATAATAGCGACTCGCACGGTGATTCTCTTGGACATTCTGATTGCGTTCATTGAATTCATATTTCGTTTTCCTGTATTTCTGATTCTCGTGACTACCTAGTCAGAAAGTGGCACGATTATATAACGCGCCTTGGGTTCCATCATGCACTTCGTCTGATAGAAGTTCCATGTATGCAGACTACAGCCTCCGCTTGGTCACGTAAATTCCTCGACTAGGTGAGTAGGATATAACCCTTCCGTGTTACAGTGTTACTAGTAACTTGCCGAAGTTTAGGGTGAGATTCTTATTTCAATACCAGGAATAAGACGGCAAAGGAACACTAAGTATAGCTTTGCCGGCACCTTGCTTTTCCCAATCTCCGTTAGGCGCGGGCGGTCACAACCAGTTCAGTCCCTTTTCCTGGCTGGCTGTTCAGAATAAATTTGCCTGACATGGATTCGGCCCTTTCCTTCATGCCGACGAGACCGAAGTGTCCGTCTTTCGCCTGTTTCAGGTTCTTCGAGTCGAACCCGCTGCCGTTGTCGCGGATGAGCAGCCCGAGTTCTTCGGGCTTGAATTCAAGAACGACTTCGATGTGCGTGGGATGCCCGTGTTTGACGGCGTTGGCCGCCGCTTCCTCACAAATGCGCAGCAGGTTGTTCTCAACCGTTTTGTCAAGTTTGCGCGCTGTGCCGGCAACGGAAAAACTTAATTCGACCCCGGTGCCCGCCAGCGCGCGCTCGCCCGCCCCGACAAGTGCTTTCGAAAAATCCTCATGGCTCTCCAACGTCGCCGAGCGCAATTCCCACACCGAGCGTCGTGCTTCAGTCAAGTATTGATCGGATTGGTCGAGAAGCTTTTGAATCTGCTTTTTGACGCCTTCCATCGCAGGCGGCAGGCTGTTGGCCAATGCATCTAACTTCAGTCCGAGGCCCGTGAATCCTTGCAACAACGTGTCGTGCAATTCCTGGGCAATCCGTTTGCGTTCTTTGATTTGTCCTTCCAGTTGCTGTTTCATCCGGGCGGTAATTCGCGCAATCCGGAGCCGGTATAATCCCCAAGCGGCCAACGCCACCGGCAGCGCACAAAGGGGAGGGAACCAGGCCGTCTCGTAAAAGGCCGGCAGGATCGAAAATTCCACGCTGTCACCATTTTTGTTCCAAACCCCGTCATTGTTACAAGCGATGACTTGAAATTTATATTTTTTTGGCTTGAGACTCGAATAGTGAGCTTGATGAATCGGTCCTGCGTCCACCCAGTCCTGATCGTAACCCTCCAATTTGTACCGGTAGCGCACCTTTGCCGGATTGACGAAACTTAGTCCGACGTAGTCCATTTCACAATTCCGGGTTCCAATTGGAAAATCCAGGTGTCCGGGTGTCCGGAAAGCCTTTCCGGCGGCTACAATTTGTTGAATATGGACTGGCGGCGGCAATGGATTCCGGGGAATGTGACGCGGATCTACCACTGCCACTCCCGCAGTCGTTGGAAACCAAAGGCGGCCATCGGCGCCTTTTGTCGGCCAGGCCATTCCCCAACCTAATTGTCCGTGGACGAAACCACGAAGTCCATCGTTGGCATCGATGAGTTCACCGCTTACCTTTCGAGAGGGCGATGAGAGAGCGTCATTGAGAGAGGCCGGCGAGACTCGAAAAAGAGTCGTCGATCCCACCAGCCAAAAAAAACCCATGTCATCCTGGAGCAAGGCAGACAAGTCATCCTCCGGCAGGCCGTTATCGCGGTTGAGTGTTAGAAAGTGGCCGTGGTCAAACTTGCTGATGCCGCCCTTGCCGACGAACCACATCTGGCCATTGCTGTCGCTCATGATGGACCGAACTGGTCCGGAGAAAAGGCCGTCCTGCGATGAATACCAGTGCGGTGGCTGGTTTTTGTCATAACAAGTGACGAATCCGCCAACAGAACCCAGCCACATACGACCAGCAATATCGGCTTGGGCTGCGGTGACGATATCGGCCGTCCTGTGTTGCCGGTACGGCACCTTTTCGTATATGTTGTCCCGAAAACGAAAGATGCCACTCTGAATGTCACAAAGCCATAACGCTCCACTACGATCACGCGTGATGGATAGCACGTTCAACAGGTTCGGACCGCCGGCCAGAAGACTGCCATTCGTGGCGCCGTTTTCGACGACGACAACGCCACAACCCGTGCCGAGAAACAGCGGGCCGGCAGGATCCGCATACATGGAAGAAACAACAACCATATGCGCGGCTTTCGGATTAAAAAAGGACCAGCCAAGGTCCTTGAATTGGGCGTCACCTTTTTTTAGCCGCGCAAAGCCTTGAGGTGTCGAACCGGCCCAAACGCTGCCATCAGCGCTTGCCTGGAGCATGAGGCCCTGATCGAACGGCAATCCTTCGCGCCTGGAGAACGAAGCGACCTTATTTTCAGAGAAACAATCCAGTCCTGCCAGAGTACCCACCCAGATGTTTCCTTCCCTATCCTCAAAGGTGCAGTACACCATGTCGCTGGAAAGACTGTCCTTCTGGGTGAATTTATCGACCTCATCGCTCATTTGCGCGATGTCATTGGTGTCCAGCACGGTGGTGTTCCTTGCCCTGCGCATCCCATCGCCCCAACTGTCAACCCACAGGCTGCCATCTCTGTCTACATGAAGATCCTGTGTTCCCACGCGAATTTCCGGATGTACGAATCGTATTTTCGCTGAGTCGCGCACGAACGCCCGCGCGGCGCGGCCAACCTGGGCAACCCAAATTTTACCATCGGGCGCCTCGGACATCCCGGAAATGATAAGCTCGCCCTCGCACGCTGTTTGGAAAAGTCTTTCGCCTAGCCGAAGAAAAGCAACCGCGGAAGAAGAAGGAAAGCGCGGGTCTCTTTCAATGGCCACCCAAAGCACATTTTCTCTATCCACCATGACCGCCGTTAGTGCCCCACTTGGAATTTGGCTCTCCGCATCATAGCGCCGCCATTTTCCGTCCTGAAATCTAGACAATCCCTTTCGGCCTCCCGCCCAAACGCTGCCATCGTTTCCTTCACAAATTGCGTAGAGATTTCCGCCGGGCAACCCATCCTGCGGTCCGTACTTCTTCCAGCTCCCATTCTTCAGGCGCATGACGCTTTGGAGGCTAGTGATCCACAGGCTGCCATCACGAGCGCCGAGCAGAATGGGAGGCAGTGCCGTCCGGCTGTCCGACGGGTCCGGGTCCATTGAACCGAATCCGGCCTTGTCCAAGTCCAGTCGGGTAAAATCGATTCCGTCAAACTTGAAGATTCCACTGACGGAGGAAATCCATAGGTAACCGTCTGTTGTCTGGGTAATCGAGCCCACCATGCCGATGCCGTATGTCGACCCCCAACTCCGATGGGTAAATTGCGTGATGGCTTTTTGTGGATCGAGGGCGAATGATCGAGTGGCCAGGAGTACGCAAACCACAGCCGCACTTGTGAGTGCGGGCAAAACTCGAATGCTAAGAGCACTGCGTCTCATGATTCTGTCGTCTGCGATCGCCTCGTCAGTGTATTTCGTTGTCGGGTCAAAGCATAGTCAATAAGCGTCCGAAAAATGGGCTTTCGTGGACGCAGACAGGATTGAACCGGATTCAGAAATTGTTTCTGGAATGTCACGGTTTTCTGTTAAGTCGGGCGGCGATTTCTTGGGGAATATATTGTTGCCCGCCGTGAACCGCGCGAATCGCGGGAAGCAGTTCGCGGCGCAACATGTCCTTGTGGAGATACGCCTTGGCGCCAAGTTGCAAAGCCCGTCGGATGCTATCGTCATCATTCAGGGCCGTGACGACGATGAACCGCGCTTCGGGAAATTCTGCGCCTAGTGTGGCGAGCAGTTCTTCTCCGCAAATAATCGGCAAATTCCAGTCCACCAGCGACACATCTGGATGGAGGGCTTTGAATCGCAGAATGGCCTCCCGGCCATCACTGGCCTCGCCCACGACCATCATGTCTGGCTGGGCGTTCACCACGGCATTGATTCCCTCCCGCATCCCCGCATGATCGTCGACGACGAAAATCCGAATTTTGTGTGTTTTTGTAAGCACATACGACGTTAAACGCCAAATGCTTTGCTGTGAATCGCCCGACTCCGTTACGGCCGACTAACACTTTCGGGTTATGGCGATGATGGGAGTTGAATAAACCCGCGTTGCGAGCCCACCACCACGGCATGGGTTCGATCAACCACTTCAAGTTTGCCGAAAATGTTCTTGATATGGATTTTCACCGTGTCTTCAGCGATATCCAATGCGGCCCCAATTTCCTTGTTTCGCAAACCCTTGGCGATCAATTGCAATACTTGCAACTCGCGAGGGGTCAAAGCGACGTGGGGCGTGTGCTCGGCCACTCGCGCGGCCATGGCTGGGGTAATGTGGCGTTGGCCGCTATGAACCTCCCGTATGGTTTGCAGCAATTCTTTCCGAACCGAATCCTTAAGCAAATAACCCTGTGCCCCCGCTTCCAATGCTCGGTGGATGTCCTCGTCACCCTCGTACGTGGTCAGAACAATGATCCGGGCCGCAGGAAACTCCTTGCGAATCTGAATGGTGGCTTCCACCCCACCCATCCCCGGCATTCTCAAATCCATCACCACAACGTCAGGCTTGAGCTGGCGAAACATGGCGATTGCCGTTTGCCCATCGCTGGCCTCGCCGACCGACGTCATGTCGGGCTGTGTCCCAATGCTTGCCGCCAGCCCATCTCGAACAACGGGGTGGTCGTCAACGCACAATACGCGAATGGGCTTTGCCTTCTTCATAACAAACCGCTTCTCCCGAATTTAGCCCCGTCTTGAGCGGTTTGCGAATTCTTTATCCTATCAATCTGACTGCAAAATTTCCATCTTTATATCGGAATTCCTTATCCAAAGAAGAAGCCAATTTCTCGATAGCGTGCGACAAAAGAAGGAATGTCTGTGAGTGAGCAGCGATCAACCCTTGGGACTCTGTCGAATCACAACTCCTGACTTTCGCATCGAGACGAGTCAAAGAAGCCCCTAAACTTTCCGTTTCCCGATGTGCCTCACCCTCAAAGCGATCCGCCATGCCGTCGAGCGTCGCGGCCAGCCGTTCGTCGAACTCCCGTTGCGCGCTGCGTAACTCCTCCGGCAATTCAAAGCCCGGCAATTGAAGACGATATTTTAAAAGGGTAATCCGCGTTAAAAAGAGTGCCCGCAGTTGCGGCATCCAGCCCAGAATTTGCTTTCGCAGCGCCAAATGTTGTTGCCGAGAAGAACCGACTTCGAACAGCACAGCGTCGGCGAGATTCCTGACAGTATTACAACGCAGGTTAATTTTTTCGCGAAGACGGTAACTTTGTTCGATGGCGACAGGTAAATCGTTCGCGATCGGTTCGCGGGCCAGTTGAGCCAGCAATCTCAGCGTCGAAATCAGTTTTTGGCGCATCTCAACCGCCGCCGGCGCGCCCCACAATTGGTCAAAGACAAGCCACATCATCGATAGGCCCAGCAAGATGACGACGACAAGATCCCTGGCGGGAACCAGCGACGACTGGATTTTGAACTGATAGAGGTTCACGAAATAAAACGCTGCAGCCAACTGTAGTCCG
>PLIU01000313.1 GCA_003140095.1 Verrucomicrobiales bacterium
ATGGCTTCGCGGGCGTTTTGCAGGATATTGACAAGCACGCCGGAAAGATGCCGCCGCTGCATCAACAACGCGGGCAGGGCCGGAGAATAATCTTTGTGAATCTGAATCTGGTATTTGGCCGCCGGCGGAAAGACCTCCTGCACGGCCGCATCCAATTCCTCGGACACGTCCAGCCGTTCCACTTTTCCCTCCGCCAATTGGGCGTAGCCCATCAGTTCGGTGATGATTTGGTCCGCCCGATCCACTTCCTCGCGAATGATCTGGATTTGTTCGTCCACCGCCGTCTCGCCCTCGCCCAAGGCGCGCTGGAGGCAAAAGGCGGCGTTGGTGATGATGCCCAGGGGATTCTTGATTTGATGGGCGATCTCGGCCGCCAGCCGTCCGGCGGTGCGCAACCGTTCCTGGCGGACGGCGAATTCGGTCGCCTCGGCCTCGGCCCGCTTCTGTTTTTCGAAGAGCACCTGGATGCCGTAACAACAAAGAGCCCAAGTAACCAGCACAATAATGCGTTCCGGGGGCTTCTCATGTGAAATGGATTCGACATCCATGGCTGGCGGCTTGGGGTTGATGTCATTATCCAGCATCCCGCCCGCCAAGAAAGCTCCGATGGTCAGAAAATTTAGCAAGAGCTGGGGAAAGGCGACAGGAATGGCCATCGCGTTGTGGAGGATAAGAACGGCGAGTACCGGATAAAGCTTGCTATCGAAACCGCTGGGCTGGCACAGAAAGGTCAATGTTCCCATCAGGATGCAGTCCAGCACCCCGGCGGCAAAGACCATCCATTCAATCTTCGTCAGCGTCAAATGCCGCGCCCATATAAGAATCGCGCCGAAGACCAGGTTCAGAAGAGCATAAGCGACGAAGCAGCTCTTGAGCATGGTGGCATGCTGGAGAACCCAATCCGACGCGCTGGTCGCGCCCGAAATGTCAAACCAGCCGGCGAAGAAAAAGTAGTAAACCAAATAGGTGATGATCACCAGGCGCAGAGGCAGGACGATGTCTTTCTCGACTGCTTGAATGCGGGTCGCGCGCTGGCTTGGCTCGATCACCGGAGCCGCCAGTAACCGTGTCAGTTTCTGGATGACGCCCCCGGCAGCGTGGTTATGTTTGGGTTCTTCGTTCACGAGAGCAAGGCCGCGGCGCTTTGGGCGATCGGTTCCACCGGCCAGAGGCGTCCAAGGCCTTCGTAGCCGCAGGAAAGGAGGCCCTTTTCCGGGCCGATGAAGGCCGCCCCGCGCTGTTGGAGCAGCGCCACATTGGCTTGCGTGGCCGGATGTTGCCACATCTTGCCATTCATTGCCGGAGCGATGAGCAGTTTGGCCTCGGCATTGAGCGCCAGGGCGATGCAGCTCAAGGCGTCGTCGGCCAGGCCATGGGCCAATTTGGCCAGCGTGTGGGCCGTCGCCGGGGCGATGAGCAACAAGTCCGCCGCGTCGGCCAGCTCGATATGGGCCGGCTTCCAGCCTTCCTCGACGTCATACAAGTCAGTCACCACAGGATGGCGGGAGAGCGTCTTGAACGCAAGGGCGGTGACAAACCGTTGGGCGTCCGCCGTCATGACGATGTGGACAGCGCAACCAGCCTTGACCAGCAAGCTGGCCAAATCAACCGCCCGATGCGCGGCAATCGAGCCGGTCACTCCCAAAACAACGGTTTTGCCTTTCATCTTATCTTGACACATCTTACCCTAAATGGAGCTTTGTAACAAGAACTCGATTTGCGGGGGTGCGCGGGACAGAACTGTGGCACTTTCCCCCCCGCCGCCGTTTCCCGCGCCAGCTTTGTTCATGCTTGGTGAAATTTGGAGATCAGTGGTGGTGTTTATCAAACTGTCGGAATTAACGAAAATAAGCGCGGAAATCGACGACCTGTTTGATTCCCACCGCCTCACACCGCGAAGCTAAGGCTCCGGTATGGCGGCACCGTCTTTGCGCGGGTCGGATGCGCCGTAGTTCACACCAGCGGCAAAATCCCGCATGACGGCCTGACCGCCACCGACTACGGAGGCGAAATCGCCGCGCACCTGTATCCGGTGGCCTTTCTTTTGCAATTCCGCGCGGACAGAGGCGGGGATGCGCCGCTCCATTTGGACATCGCAGCCGTCAAAACTCAGCTTGGTGAAGCGCGGGGCTTCCAGTGCGGCTTGGATGTTCATGTCGTGGTCCACGATGTCGGAGACGAATTGTGCGTGGGCCTGGGATTGGTTGAACCCGCCCATGATGCCGAAGGCGATACGCATGTCTCCCTTGGCCATAAACCCGGGGATGATGGTGTGCAACGGACGTTTGCGGCCGGCCAGAAGATTTGGGCTTTTTGGGTCCAGGCTGAATAGGCCGCCGCGATTGTGCAACGCGAAGCCGGTGCCGTCGGCCACCAGGCCCGAGCCAAAGGATTGATAATTGCTTTGGATGTAGGAAACCATGTTGCCATCACGATCCACCACGCAAAGATAGGTCGTGTCGGGGCCAACTTTAGGCGGTCGCCCGGATTGGACCTGATCGTTGGCTTTGGCCAGATCAATTTGTTGGGCGCGTTGGCGACCGTAATCTTTGGAACGGAGGCCGGCAACCGGAATAACGGTGAATTTTGGATCGGCCACGTACCGCAGCATGTCGGCGTAGGCCAGTTTCTTGGCTTCGATCATCACGTGCAGGGCCAACGCCGACCCGGCCCCATATTCGCGCAAAGGGAATTGTTCCATGAGGTTCAACATGGCCAATGCGGCGATGCCCTGCCCGTTGGGCGGCAATTCGTAGATGGTCCAACCGTGGTAGGTCGTGGAAATCGGTTCGACCCACTCACTGGAATAAGCGGACAGGTCTTCGGCGCTCATGGCGCCACCCATGCGTTTTGAGTAATCAAGAATTTTTTCGGCGATCTGGCCGCGATAAAATGCGTCGCGGCCTTCGGCGGCGATTTGTTTCAAGGACGAGGCGAGTTCAGGGTTGTAAAAAATTTGTCCGACACCTGGCGCCTGTCCGCCGGGCAGATAGGTGCGGGCGGCATTTTGGTCCCGGCCAAGCTTGGTTTTGCTCTCGGCCCATGCGCCAGCGGTCAACTCGCTGACTGCAAAGCCTTCTTCGGCCAGACGAATGGCGGGGGCAAGGACTTCGCCAAGTTTCTTGCGGCCAAAGCGCTGCAGTAGTTTATCCCAGCCATCCACCGCCCCGGGGACAGTGACGGAGTGGATTCCGCTTTGGGGCATTTCGGTAATTCCGTGGTGGAGCAGATATTCCGCACTCAGCGCCGCTGGAGCCCAACCGCTGGCGTTAAGGCCGTGGAGCTTTCCCGTCTTTGCTTCATAAACGATGGCAAACAGGTCGCCGCCGATCCCGTTCATCATGGGGGCGACCACACCCATGGCGGCATTGGCCGACACAGCGGCATCGATGGCATTGCCGCCCTGGGCAAGAATGTTCGCGCCGGCCTGGGAAGCGAGCGGGTTTTCGGAGGCGACGATGCCGTAGCGTGAGATGACCATGGAGCGTGCTTGAGAGCGGTCGGCTTGCGCGCCCGCGCTGAGAAGCGTCATCAGCAGACATGCCAGAGGGAAGCCTATTTTAGAGCAATCGGTCATGGTTACTGATTCTATGCGGAGAAGCTCAAATAGGCGAGCATTTGGGTGCGGGTGATCCAGCGCCGTCCGGCCAGCGGGCAAAGAGCCACCAAACAGGCGCAAGCCTTTTTCCTCCTGGATGCTGAGGCCGTCCAGCCAGTCTGCCTGACCCATGCCAGCAGCGGTCGCGGTCTGACCTCGGCGACTCAAGAAGTTCTGCAACTGGCGCAACAAATCCTGCCCACCACACAGCCAAGGCCGCTGCTGGTATGTATGTCAAATTAACTGCCCCTCCGAGAAATCTTTTTCAACGCCGGGCCATGGTCAGGATGTCCCTTCGGGACAACAGGACTCAGCGATCGCCGAGGCTTTTGGAATTGGCAGTAGCCAGACTACAGTGAGTCCGCAAAAAACAGAGCCAATCCGAAAAACCCGCAAAACCCACTTTTTCTCGACCACCCAAGCGCCAGTAAAGCCTTGCTCGACCGGGCAATATCGAGTACCAGCGAATTGACGTGAAATCTATGCGAACGAAAACATTTCCGGCCATCCTGCTGTTGGTTCTTGGCTTCGCGCCGATCGCGGGCGCTGAAGTGCCCGCTGGTTGGACCACCAATTACGCGAAGGCGTTGTCCGAGGCGGTCGGAGAACAGAAGCCGGCCCTGGTTTTTTTCACCGCCAGTTGGTGCGGACCGTGCAAACAGATGTGCCGCTCCACGCTGTCCGAGGCGTCGGTCCAGCAGGCGCTTTCCCATTTCGCGTGTGTCGCCATTGACATTGACGAGCAACACGACCTGGCGTCGCAGCACGGCATTGAGGCCGTGCCGACGTTTGTCCTTCTTTCGGCGGCTGGGGATGAAGTGGAACGCACCACTGGTTTCCAGGCGTCTGGCGATTTCGTGCCTTGGCTGACCAACGGCCTCTCCAGCGCCAGGGAAGCGGCGCTTCGTCAGGCCCTGGCCCGGAAAGCACTGGCGGCCGTGGACCAGCTTCTGGCCTCCACCAACGCCGAGACGGCGCGGCAATGCGCGAGAAAACTTTTTGACCTGTGCGCCGAGCGCGATGAGCCGATGGTCCGATTGGCCGCCGAACGGTTGACAGTGCTGGCGTCTCGTCATCCGACCGCGTTGCTGGACGGCCTGAGCGATCCGCGGCTGGCCGCGCGCATCCAGGCTGCCAACGCGCTGCGCGTCCAGCTTGGGGAAGAATTCAACGTGGACCCGTGGGGAGAGCCCGCCGCTCGCGCCGAAGCCATTGAAAAATGGCGCGCCCAACTCGCAACCCGTGTCTCCAATCCCGAAGGGAGTGCGATTCCGGGGAAAAGCGATGCACCGAAATAATGCGTGTCTTATCTGGCCAGCGCCGAAGCAACGGTTTGCTGGATCTTCGCACCGCGAAGGTAACATGCCACAAGTTTGCCGTCCGGGCCAACCAGAAAAATCTTGGGAATTGTGGACATCACATAATTCCTGGCCACGACGCCGTCCGTCGAGTCCCCTGCAAAAGCCTGGGTCCAATGCATGTCCCGGGTCGCGACGAATTTCTTCGGCGCCTCACGGTTGGAATCCATACTCAGACTGACCATGGCGAAGCGTTTGTCGCCGCCAAAGGCATCGTAGGTGGCCTTGAGATTGGGCATTTCAGCGATGCACGGTCCGCACCAAGTCGCCCAGAAATCCAGCAGAACGAACTTGCCCCGAAAGTCAGAGAGTTTGAGTGGCTGGTTATCCAGGGTGGTGACGGAAAAATCGGGCGCCTGGTCACCTGGTTTTAAGTTCTTGACCGCGCGGAGAACGATCTTGCCCAAATCAAGCGGTTCATCGCCGGTTTCCGGGCCGTTTTCAGGAATCACCACGGGCTCATCGAACTCAGCCAGTGTTAATCCTTTTTCCCCGAAGCTGCCACTCAAGCGATATTTGCCAGGATCGACCATGACAGCGATGAAAGAGCCGTCGGGATGAATTTTAATAATGCGTCCATTTTCGCGCACCGCCCTGCTCAGGCGGCCGGGCGCCGTATTGTTATAGTAGTCCCGATACCATTTTAATCTCGCGCCAGCCGAGTCAAGTTCCCTGGGTGGCCTTGGGTCTCGTGATCCGGCCTCGCCCAGATCGGCATTCAGCACGCCAAAAATTGCCTGGAAATTCGTCCAGCCAGCCAAGTCCTCGTCCGCGACAATTTGGCCGGTCACGGTTCGTCCCGCGGTCGCCACGGTAATGCGCTTCGTTGCACCGGGTTCGATGGACACAGTTTTGAAAGCCCCACCCATGCGCTCCGGCCCAACAGACTCGGAAAGGAAGATATCCATTGGCGGAACATGCTCAAAAGCAAAACGCCCTTGCGCATCGGTCGAAGTTTCAGCGTCCATATCCACGCTGTCCACAGTGCCCGGGTCGAAACCTGAAGCACAAGGGATCATGGAAATCCGCGCATCCATGACCGGACGGTTTCGGTTCATGCGCACGCCCTCGATGCGTCCCCAAGGCTGGACAATCAAGACCGGGCTGCGCTCCAAGTCCCTGCTTTCCGCCAAAGCGAAACCTTTCTCGCTGGCTGTCACCAAAACAACCGGAGCCCTGAAGGGGAGCACGAAAATTCCGTCGGCGCCCGTGACGCATTGTTTGATGCCGCCTTGGAGCCGCGCGCCTTTGAGAGCCGCGTTTGTCTGTTCGTTGGCAACAACAATCGTCAAACCAGGAAGCGGTGTGCCATCCGCGGTTTGGACACGGACAGTGATCGTCGCATTGCTTTGCGCCCCGGATGCCGGCGAACTCCCATTCGCTTTGGCTTGCGGCAACGAGGTAAGAAGGAAAATGACAAGCGGCGTCACGAGCAAAACGGCAGCCAAAGCCACCGCCTTGGGCCGCGAACGCAGCCGATCTTTCAGCCCCGCCTTGCGCGCAATGGCAGTCATTGGCCATCAAACCCCGGCAGCGCCAAGTGGTTTCGTTTGAATCATGAGCGACGTACGAAAAGGCTAAAGGCTAAGATTTTTCTCTCCATCCCACTGCCAAACATTACCTTGTCAAGTTTTCGCGGAAATTTGTGAATCGGACCGATTGCACTGGAAAGGAACCAATTCAAGGCAAAGCCGGATCTGATTTGCTCCCGCATCCGCGAATGTCGCCGGACCACTTGACGGGAATCGGGATTCGTAGGATCATTTTATACGATGAGACTTCTATGCTCACGGGCGAAAAAGGGCGGTTACGCGGACTGGCGGCGGCATCTTGGGAACCGCGCCTGCGTGGCGCCGAAGCCGCGCCGGGCCGTTTGGAGACTTTGCGGAAAGGCTAAAGGCTAAAGGATGAAGGATGAAGCAACCAAGCCACTTCACAGCCGCGCAGTCAAACCCGGTCAAACCCAGTCAATCCGGATCAAGGCAAATCAAACCAAATCAAACCTGCGAGGGGGAAGTACCTATGGCACATGGATTTGCACCGGATCGGAATGGAGTTCGGCTGGGTTTTAGGGTTACCGCGAATGGACGCGAATAGACGCCAATCGATTCAGGCGACAACCCGGTCAAACCCAGTCAAACCCAATCAAGGTGAATCAAACCAAATCAAACCAAATCAAACCTGTGAGGTGGAAGCGCCTATGCCACAGGGAGTTGCACAGAAGCGAAATGGGGTTCGGCGGGATTTTTAGAATTGGATTATGATTATGAATGACTTAGTCAAACCCAGTCAAACCCACTTGCAGAAAGTGAGAAGCGCCCGTTCGAGGGTTACTATCGTCTAAATTGTTGGTCTAGGCCTGTGGGCTTCATGAGATTCATAACCGTGGTTTTGTTGTCGCGCGGACGATTGGTTCGGAATGGCTCGCGAGCGGCCTGGTTTTTTTCGGGGGCGCTGCTCTTGGGCGCGGCATTGGCGCAGGATGCATCTTCGCAGGAAGGCGACCAACCTGTCTATCTCGATCCCAGCCAACCAGTCGAAAAACGCACCCAAGACCTCATTTCGCGCCTGACGCTGGAGGAAAAGGCCACGCTTCTTAATCATGACGGCCCCGACGTGGAACGCCTGGGGATCAGGTCCGATAAATGGAACCAGTGCCTCCACGGCGTCTGCTGGGACCGCCCGACCACCATGTTTCCCGTATCGATCGCCATGGCCGCGACGTGGAACCCGGACCGGTTGCATGAGGTTGCCAACGCCATTTCCGACGAAGCCCGGGCCATCTACAATCTTTGGCAGCAACAGCCAGGCATCGCGGCCCAGCATAAGGGGCTGATCTATCGCGCCCCTGTCATCAACATCAGCCGCAACCCCTATTGGGGCCGCATCGATGAGTGTTACGGGGAGGATCCATTTCTGACGGGACGCCTCTGCGTGGCCTACGTGCAGGGCTTGCAGGGGAACGACCCGAAGTATCTGAAATTGGTTTCCACGCTCAAACACTATGCCGTGAACAACGTCGAAAAGGATCGTCAAAAGCTCTCGGCCAAAGTGAGCGAGCGGATGCTCCACGAGTATTGGCTGCCGCATTTCCGGGATGGAGTGGTGGAAGGCGGCGCGCAATCGGTGATGGCTTCCTACAACGCCATCAACGGGGTGCCGAGCAACATCAATCCATTATTGTTGACAGAAATTCTCAAGCGGCAATGGGGGTTTGAGGGTTTTGTGGTTTCCGACCTCGGCGGTGTCAATAGCATGGTCAAGGGCCACCTGAAGGGGCAAATGAGTTATGAAGCAGCGGTCGCCCAGTCGCTCCAGGCGGGCTGCGATTTTTCCGACGACGAATATATGAAATTCATTCCCGCAGCGGTCCGGCAGGGGCTGCTGCCGGAGGACCGATTGAACGACGCGCTGCGCCGGGTGCTGCGGGACCGCATCCGCCTTGGTGAATTCGATCCGCCGGCTTTGGTGCCCTACAGCCGCATTGCTCCCAGTGTGATGTGCAGTCCCGAGCACCGCGCGCTGGCGCTGGAGACGGCGCGCGAGGCCATGGTGCTGCTGAAAAACCAGGATCATTTTCTGCCGTTGGACAAAACCAAACTCAAGCGCATCGCCGTCATCGGCCCCCACGCCGCGATGTTCACGCCCGGCGCCTACAGCGGTCAGGCCGACCGGCCGGTCAATCCGCTGCAAGGGCTTAAGAACCGGGCCGGCCCCGGCGTTGAAATTCTTTATGACAAAGGTTGCGGCATTGCGCCCCGGTCCAACAAAAGGAGCGACGGCGCCACTTCCACCCAGGAGGCGGCCAGCGAGGAATCCGCGATGATCAAGGCCGCCGCTGAGACCGCGCGCCAGGCCGAGGCGGCCATTGTCTTTGCCGGCACGACCGAGGCCATTGAGACTGAAGGAAGGGACCGCGCCAGTCTGGCATTGCCGGGCCGGCAGGAAGAGTTGATCGAGGCGGTGGAGGCGGCCAATCCGAAGACCGTGGTCGTGTTGCTGAACGCCGGGCCGCTGACGATCCCGTGGGCCAAGGAGCATGTCCCGGCCATCCTGGAGGCTTGGTGGAATGGCGTCGAGGGCGGCGACGCGATTGCGGACGTAATTTTTGGCGACTACAACCCGGCGGGCCGTCTGCCATTGACGGTCTATGCGTCCGAGAGCCAGGTCCCGCCGCAGGACGAATACGATATTACGAAGGGGTTCACCTATATGTATATCCAGGGCCAGCCGCTGTTCGCTTTCGGCCACGGCCTGAGCTACACGGAGTTTACTTACGGCAAGCTGGAACTGTCGGACCAGCGCATCACGGCGCAGGGACAGGTTACGGCTGCCATCGACATCACTAACAGCGGCCAGCGTGAAGGCGACGAAGTGGTCCAGCTTTACGTCCATGAGGTTGAGCCTTGCGTGAAGCGCCCTGCCGAAGAATTGCGCGGCTTCCAGAGGATCCACCTCATGGCCGGCGAAACCAGGAAAGTCACGTTTGCGGTTCGCGGGGAGAAACTGGCGTTTTACGACGAGAGCATTCACGCGTTCCGCGTTAATCCTGGGCCGTTCCAAATTTTAGTTGGGGCGGCATCGGACGATATTAGGTCCAAAGCGGAATTGGAGGTGATTCCAAAATGATCAAAGCGATGGTCCGCGTGCGGGAGAGGCGGTACGTAAATCGGCAGAACGAACCGTTTGACATCCTTCCGCGCGGCTGCCAGCGTAGAGGCGGAATGAGCGCGACCCAAAGCCAGTCATCCGCCACCCGCGGAGAGTCAATAAACCGGTGGCGTGTCAAGAATCAGATTGATGTCAATCATATCGTTGAACCGCGCCTGCCGTTGCTCCAGGGCTTGGGCCTGGTCTGCCAGGCGGCGGGACATTTGGCACGCATTCTTGTCTTTTTCGGCTGGGTTGGCGCCGCCTTGGCCGGCCAGCCGCAGGAGATCGCCGATGCTTTCAGCGCGATCCGATCGGTTGGGCCGGAAGGGCAAGGCAACGCCGAGGCCGCGGCGGCCTGGAAAAAGCTGGCGGCGGGCGACGCGAGCATGCTGGCGCCGCTTCTTGGAGCGATGGACGGCGCGAATGATTTCGCGCTCAATTGGCTGCGGGCGGCGATTGATAGCATCACCGGCCGCGTGCTCAGCGGTGGCGGCAGCTTGCCGGCGCCCGAATTGNNTGGGGAAGTTTCTGCTGGACACGCATCATAATCCGCGCGCGCGCCGGCTGGCCTTCGAGTTGTTGACGAGGATTGACGCAGGCACGGCGGACAAACTTCTCGCGGGCATGATGAATGATCCCAGCCTGGAAATCCGCTACGATGCGGTGCAAAAGGTGATCGATCAGGCTGGCCAATCGCTGGCGGCGAGCAACAAAGTGGGCGCCACGCTGCTGTATCAGCAAGCTCTGAACTCCGCGCGCGATGCGGGGCAGATCGACGGCATTGCCCAGAAGCTCGGAGAGCTTGCGCAGCCCGTGGATACGCTGAAATTGTTCGGCTTTCTGACGGAGTGGAAAATCATTGGGCCGTTCGACAACACGGGCCGGAAGGGCTTCGACGCGGTCTATCCACCCGAGCAGAAAATTGAGTTCGCGGCGGAGTATGATGGCAAGGCCGGCAAGGTGAAATGGCAGGATTTCGTCGTCACGGAGAAGTATGGCAAGGTCGATCTGAACCAACCCTGCGGGAAGCTTAAAGAGGTGACGGCTTATGCCACGACTGATTTTATCTCCGACCGCGCGCAGGCGGTCGAACTGAGGCTCGGCGGCGACAATTCCTGGAAGGTGTGGCTGAACGGCAAGCTTCTCTTCGGCCATGATGAATATCACTTCAATGCTGAGATTGATCAGTTTCAGATGCCAGCGCAACTCCGAGCCGGTCGCAACACGATCCTGGTGAAAGTTTGCCAAAACGAACAGACCGAAGATTGGGCCGCTGATTGGGAATTCCAGCTCCGGGTGACGGATTCACTCGGCACGCCGATTCTTTCGGCGGCCACCGGGAAAAACGCCTCAGCGATGATCGAGCGGCCATGAAAAAAAGTTTTTACATGACTAAGATTTTCACCTCATCGCCGATTGCACTATTTCTTCTGGCCGCCGGCCTGGCGCAAGGCTCGGATTGGCCCCAATTCCGCGGTCCATTAGGCAACGGCGTCTCCGACGAGGCCCTCGTGCCGACGACGCTCGACACCAACAAAAACCTGGCCTGGAAGGCGGACTTGCCCGGCCGGGGCTTGTCCAGCCCGATCATCATCGGCGACCGTGTGTTTGTCACCTGCTGTAGCGGCCCGAAACAGCAGCGGCTGCACGTCATCTGCTTCAACGCAACCGATGGCTCGAAGCTCTGGGAACGGCGATTCTGGGCCACCGGCCGCACCACGTGCCAGGATAAGAACTGCGTGGCCGCACCTACTCCCGCCAGCGACGGCAAACGGATCGTGGCCATTTTCTCCTCGAATGACGCTGTCTGCCTCGATTTGGACGGCAATCTGATTTGGTTGCGTGGGTTGGGCCGGGATTATCCGAATGCCAATAACACCCTCGGCATGTCCTCGTCGCTTTTGATCGTGGGTGATGTCGTGGTGGCGCAGGTGGAGAGCGAGAGCGAAGGCTACACAACGGCTCTCGATTTGGACACGGGCGTGAACCGATGGAAGATCGAGCGCCCGCGCAAGGCGAATTGGACCTCACCCATCCTGCTCAAGAGCGGCGGTCAGGAACTCGTCGTGCTCCTCTCCACGCCGGGAGTCGCGGCCGTAGAGCCGGCAACGGGAAAAGTCGTGTGGGAGTACACCGACGGTGGGTCGTCGATTCCATCCTGCGCGGCGAGCGGCGGCATCCTGTTCGTCCCGACCAAGCGTGGACTGACGGCGCTCCAGCCCGGCGCGGGCGGCGAGAAGCCGAAACAACTTTGGCAATCCAGCCGGCTGCGCGCGGGCACGCCGAGTCCGATCGTGCTGGGGGAAAAGGTTTTCATTTTGAACGACGCCGGCATCTTGACTTGCGGCGCGGTCGCCACCGGAGAGCGCCTGTGGCAGCTTCGATTGAAAGGACCGTTCAGCGCCACACCCGTCGCCGTTGGACATTTTCTCTTTTGCGTGAGTGAGAGCGGCGTCGCCCAGGTCGTGGACACCTCCAAGCCCGAAGGCGAAGTGGTCAGCGAGTTGGAGTTGGGTGAAACGATCCTGAGCACCCCTTCCATTTCTCGCGGGGCGATCTACTTCCGCAGCGACGCGCGCATTTGGAAAATCGGCAAAGCCTCGGTGTGAATGTGCTGACTTGATTCGAAAGGCCTCAAGATGACCAAACCGATTGTCCGTCCCATAGTTTCACCGTTGTCGCGGGTTTCTGGCCGCCAAGGCGCGCAGACTGAACCCGCGGCCATTCTCGAAAGGCTCGATCCGCGCCTCCACCTCCAGCACCGGATACCGCACCGTGGCCAGACCGTAGGTTTTGTAGGTCTGGGCGAAAAGTTCCGTTTCAATGATGCCAGTCCAATCGGCCAGAGTCAGGAATTTCATTGGCTCGCCTGTGATTTGATGGTGGACGCGCTGCTCGACGATGAGGCCGCAGAGGCAAACGGTCTGGCCGACGAATTCGCCGAGACGCTTGACAGGACAATACATGTCCCAAGCGATGTGATCGAACAGTTCGAGCGGATGGCCGCTGACGGCAAAACCGAAGAGTTCGGTTTCCGCATGAAGCCGTTCCTTGCGCGCCGGCTCGACCACGGGAAGTTCCGGCAGCGTGGCCGGGTCCGCCGGCGCAAGGAGCCAGCCTTGTTTCGGCTCGGAGGATGAGCCAAACGCGCGCAACAGATATTGCGCCTGCCAAAACTGCCGCGTTCGTTTGTCGCCGAATTCGTCCAACGCGCCGGCCCGGATCATGGATTCCAATTCCGGGCCGGAAGGTGTGACGCGGTGGAAAAAGTCCGCCAGGGAAGCGAAGGGGCCTTGCGCGCGGGCTGCGATGATTTTATCCGAAGTCCGGTTGGTCAGACCTTTCATGCGGGTCAGTGGAACGCGCAGGCGGCGGCCGCGCGGCACGAAGGCCGGACCAGGCTCGTTGACCGAGGGCGGCAGGAGTTGCAAGCCGAGCCGATGGCACTCCAGGACATAAACCAAGGGGTCGTAAAAGCCCTTGCCGTTGGTGAGCACCGCCGCCATGAATTCGGCGGGGAAATATCGTTTCAGCCAGGCCGATTGATACGCTTCCACGCCATAGGCGGTGCTGTGCGCTTTACAAAAGGCGTAGCCGGCAAAGCCCGTGACCAGGCCCCACACTTCGGCGATTTTTTCCGGCGCATGGCCGCGCGCGAGAGAGGAGGAAAAGAATTCGCCCTGAATTTCTTCGATGACGGAACGCTTTTGTTTGTTGAGCGCGCGGCGGAGGACGTCCGCCCGGCCCGGCGGCAGACCGGCAAAGGCCTCGCAGATTTGAAGGATATGCTCTTCGTAAACCACCAGGCCGTAGGTGCTGCGCAGACACGTTTCCAGCGAGGGATGCGGATAGGCGATGGGCTCCAGGCGCTGATAGCGGCGCGTAAAGGAAAGCTTCTTGCCTTCGTTGGCCGCGCCCGGACGGATCACGCTGACGATGGCGATCAGGCCGTCAATTTCCCGCACGTTGCACATGCGGCTCAGACCGGTCATGGCCGGGCTTTCAATGTGGTGAACCGCGCGCGCGTTGCCGCTGGCGATCATCTCCCACACGTTTTGGTCACCCCAAGGCTCGGGAGCGGCCGGGTTTCCGAGCAGGAGCTTGCCGCTGGCTGGCGCGCGCGCGACGCAGCGCTCCAAATCCACGGCCAGGCCGCGCCCGCCCAGCATGGCTTTGACATCGCGCATCGCGGCCAGTCCTCCTTGGGCCAGAATGTCCATTTTGACCAAGCCGACGGCCTCGACGGAATCCATGTCGAAATGCGTCGTGGAACAACCTTTGTTGGCGATGAAGGTGGGCGTTAATTGGCGCATCGGCTGCCGCGAGAGAACCAGGCCGCACGGGTGCATTTTGGGATAACGCGGCATGCCGTCCAGGAAGGCGGCTGTTTCGAGCGCGGTTTTGTACGGCTCGTCATCCAAAGGGAGGTCCCGGTTTTCCGGGCTGGCCTTGAGCATTTCGATCAACGGGGCGCCGCCGCTGGGCACCGGCTCATCCGGCACCCATCCGCCGCCAAAACTCCACGGGAAGTGCTCGGTCAACTTGCGCACCTCCCGTTCCGCCACGCCCAACACTTTGGCCACTTCCGCAAAAGCGCTCCGGGCCTGGAAGGTGGAGAACCCGCCGACCACGGCGCAGTGGTCGCGTCCGTATTTGGCAAAAATGAGTTGCACGACCTCGTCTTTCAAGTCGTGCGCAAAATCAATGTCGATGTCGGGCAGTTTATGCAGCGCCATGCGCTCTTTGTTAAGAAAACGCCGGAAATAAAGATCGAATCGAATCGGGCAGACGCCGCTGATGCCAAGGCAATAACAGACCAGGCTGTCGGCGGCGCTCCCGCGCGTGATCCATTCGATGCCGCGCGTCCGGCAGTCCTGCAGAAAATCCCAGGTAATGAGAAAATACTCCTCGTAACCGACCTCGCCAATGATACCCAACTCCTCCATGACTTGCGGACGAAATTGCGCCGCGCGCGTTCCGTAACGCTCTTGCAAACCCCGGAGCACCAGGCGGCGCAAGAACTCCTTGGCGCTGGAACCGTCGGGCGGCGTGAAGGCGGGGAATTGCGGCTTGCCGAACGGAAGCTCGAAGCCGCACCGCTGGGCGATTTCGAGCGTGTGCCGCAGCCAGTCGGGATGTTCTTGACAGCTCTCCGCCATGGCCGCGGGCGCGCGAAAGTGAAGGCGTCCGCCGCTCCGCTTTTCGGCATGGCGCTCTCGCAAAAGCGTCAGCGTGCGGATGCTTTGAACGATATCATAGCGCGGCCGCTCCGCGGGCGTGGCGTAATGAACCGGCGGACACGCGACGGCGGGAAAGCCGTCCGCGCCGCCGCGCGCCGTGGCCATCGCGTAAAAGGAGCGCGGAAAGAGCGCCGCCAAGGAGGGGTCGGGGCTGACGGCGATCAACCCTTCGGTCCCTCCGTCCAACTCCTCCCGGCCAAAGGGGAGGCGCTGTTGCGCCGCGACCGCCGCTTCATCGGCCGCTTGGGCCGTGCGCTCGGCGTGCGTGGAAAGGAGGCGGCAAAGGTTGTGATACCCGCGCGCCGATTCGACATACAAAAGAAGCGGCTGGTCCGCCACGCGCAGTTCGACGCCCAGGATGGCTTTGACGCCGGCCTCTTTGGCGGCGAGCGCAAACTCAACGGCCCCGTGCAGGTTGCCGGTATCGGTCAGGGCCACGGCTGGCAAGCTGTGCTGCCGGGCCAGCTTGACCAGCGCGGCGGGCGAAAGCGTCGAGTCAAGAAA
>PLIU01000363.1 GCA_003140095.1 Verrucomicrobiales bacterium
CGGGGGGGGCGCGGATTGAAACACAACGGCGGATCAGGAAAGGGTTAAATCTTCTGTCGCCCCCTCCAAGCGGGGGGGGCGCGGATTGAAACTTCCAAAAGGATCGGCCGCACCCATTGGTCAATGGAGTCGCCCCCTCCAAGCGGGGGGGGCGCGCATTGAAACTCTGCGTCCTCCGCGCCTCTGCGCGATTCATTTCTCGCCACCTCCAAGCGCTCTCAGCCGCGAAATCTTCAAGCTTCCTGGGAGTTGAATTGTTGAAATCGTCGATGCCAATATCCATTACGGCATGCTCAAATGGTAGAAGCGGGCGGGAAAGTTCGTCCATTGCAAATCGCTAAAATCGCTTGCGCCTCCGGTCAGGATATTGGTTTGGATGGGGGCCCAGACTGGGCGGGCCAGATTCGTGCAGGCTTCCACCACGACCATCAGGTTCGCGGCGCCTGTGATGGCAAACCCAAAGCCGTTCGTTTGCTCGCCGAAGTTCATTCCCATCGCCTGCGCCACCGGATTCCACAGCACGGCCGTAAGATCGCCAAACTTAGGCCCCCAACCGGCCCTCCCGGGCAGAAAATAGACCGTCGCATTGCCGCCTCCGGTGAACACATACGAACCCAGGCTGGGAGCGTTGCCCTGGAAATAGAGCTCACTCAGGCTGGTGTCGTAAGAGAACGCATAGTTCCCGACGCTGCCGAGGCCATCGCCGATCGTCACGCTGGGCAGGCCTGAGCACTCGGAGAACGCATACGTTCCGATGACGGCAACGCTATTGGGGAGCGTAAGGCCGGCCAGATTGCTGCAAAGAAAGAACGCAAAGCTTCCAATGTTGGTAACGCTGCCAGCAATCACCAGATTGGTCAGACTGGCGCAGCCCTCGAACGCGGCATCCCCAATGCTGCCCACACCGTTGGAAATGGTGACGCTGGTTATTCCGGCGTTTTCGAACGCGCCGGCGGCGATGCTCGTGACCGGAACGCCATCGATGATGCCGGGGATAATTACCGGACCGCCAGAACCAGTGTACTTGGTAATGGTGATAGCTCCATTGTTGGTCGTGTAGTTGTATGATATGAGCTGGTACAACGGCTTGGCTGGCAGTCCGCCAAATGTTGGCCCCCAGCCGGAAGTGGACTGCAAGAAATAGACCGTTGCGCTGCCGTCGCCGCTGAACACGTTGGAACCAAGACTGGGAGCATTACCCTGAAAATAAAGTTCGTTCAGACTGGCGCATCCATCGAATGCATCGTCCCCGATGCCGGTCACGCCGCTGCCTAGGGTGACGTTCGTCAGGCTTGTGCAGGAAGCCAAGGCCGATGGCCCGATGTTGGTGACGCCCCCGGAAATCGTGAGGCTGCTCACAGGAGAGCCTTCGAACGCACCGCCTGCGAGGCTTGTGACCGGCAGGCCGTTGATCGTGGCGGGGATAGCTGCCACCCCGCCAAACCCGATGTATTTCGTGATGCTAATAGCTTCAATATTGGTCGTGTAAGTGTAGGGCACTGGCGGGTAAGGCGGGAAATAGAGCGTGGTTGGAAGTCCGGCAAATGTCGGACCCCAGCCTGTGCTTTCCGGCGGATAATAGGTAAGGGCATTGGTGTCGGTGCTAAACACATCGGAACCAAGGCCGGGAGCGTTACCCTGAAAAACGACTCCACTTAAGTTAATGCATCCATAGAAAGCACAGTCCCCGATGCTGGCGATGCTGCTCGGGATCGTTACGCCGGCCAGGATGGGGCATGAAAAAAACGCGAAGTTTCCAATGTTCGTAACACTGTTGGGGATCGCAACACCGCCCAGGCTGTTGCATGAGAAAAACGCAAAGTCTCCAATGTTCGCAACACTGCTGGGGATCACAACATCCTTCAAGCTCGCGCAATAGGAAAAAACGTAGTCCTCGAGGCTGGTGATGCTCGGTGGAATTGTAACGTTGGTCAGGAAGACGCAGCCTGCAAATGCATATGCCCCCATGTTTGTCACGTTGCTGGGGATCGTGTAGGCTCCGGCTTTGCCCGCGGGAAATTGAACGAGAACAGTCTGGTTCTGGGCGAACAAAACACCATCCACGCCAATGTAGAGAGGATTCAGCGCATCCACCGCGATCGCCGCAAGGTTGGTGCAGAATGAGAACGCGCCATCACCAATGTTGGTAACACCACTGGATATCGCAACGCTGTCCAGTTTGGCGCAATAATAGAACGCAAAGCTCCCAATGCTGGTGACGCTGTCCGGGATGGCGACGCTGGTGAGATTGAGGCATTGCTGGAAAGCAGAGGCGCCAATGATGGATAGGCTATCGCTGATTGTGATATTGGTCAGGCCGCCGCATCCATAAAACGCAAAGTCTCCGATGTTCGTGATGCTATCGGGCATCGTGACGCTGGTCAGGTTGTCATTGGTTGCGAATGCGCTGTTTCCTATGCTGATGACTTGCAGGCCGGTGATCGTGCTGGGAATGGCAACCGCTCCACCGGAACCCGTGTATCCCGTGATCGTGACCGCGCTATTTGTGATCGTATAAGTGTAATCTTGAGCTTCCGACACGACCAGCATTGCCAGGAACAAGGCCGCCGCCATGAGCCGCGCCCCGAAGGCAGTTCTGAATCCTCGCCACGCAATCGAAAAGATCAAGCAGACGTCCCTTGACGGGTATTTGCCGCGGCACAACCTTCCCGGCTCGCCGCGCCAGAGGCAGGTGACAGAAGATAACTTGCCGACGAGATCCATTGGCTCAGGGTCTTGCTCGATTTTTCATTAGGGCTGCATCACCAGGCGGAAGAACGAGGACGCGCCGGAAATGCCCACCGTTACATTTTGCCGATTCCCAACCACTGCCGGTTGGTTGGTCAGGACAGCCCAGCCGGTGACCAGACTGGCGCTGGCCTGGAGCACGTAGTTGGTATAGTATGACGGCCAGGAAATCGTCGCGGAAGATTGCCCTGGTGAATGGCGGAAATTGAGTTGTGGCGGCTGGTAATGAGCCTCCCAGAGATGGGTTACCGCGCTATTGGTCAAACCCGCGCTGTCAATCGCCGTGACCGTAATGGTATGGTAGCCTTCGCTCAGCAGATTGGCGTCGAACGTCACTATGTCCCCATTGCCTAACGCGCCGTCCCGGCTGGAAGTCCATTGCACGTTCGTGCCGTCTAGCACGCCGTCCTGCATATCGGTGACACTGGCGTCGAGAAACAACTGTATGTCCCCGATGAAAACCGATCCATTCCGCGGCGAATTGATGTTCACCGCAGGGGCATGGGGTTGGACGGTGAAGGTGGCGGCGGATTGGGCGATGGCGGTGTTGATTCCATCGCTGGCTATGACGCGCATCAGCCCCACTGTGGTCGCCGCCAATTCCGAGCTGTCGATGCCCAGGCTTTGGCCAGGCAAGTCCAGCGCCAACATGGCCCACGATGCCCCCCCATCCGCGCTGTACTGGATCGCGTAGGTCAATGAATTTCCGTCCACGTCATTCCCGGACCAGGCGATGTTGACCGATCCGCTGGTGAAGTTCTGTCCGCCGTTGGGCGTCGTGAGCGTGACGGTCGGCGCGTGCGGACTGGCGGTCAGTTGGCCCAGCAACACGCCATTCGACCAGAGTTGGAGCACATGAATGGAGGGATCGGCGGTCAGGGGTACAATGAAGTCGGCGGTTTGGTTCGTATCGTTATGTTCAGTGATGCTTGGTTCGAGCGCAAACGGAATGGCCTGGAGCATATTGCCTGAGTCGTCGAGCGCCTCAAGCAAGAAGGTGGTGCCCGGCGACGGCATGGCCGGCGCGGTGGTGGCGGCCAATGGCAGACACGGCAGAAATTGGGCGGTGCCCGCGTTAAAATTCATGATGCCCCGCACCATCAGATAATTTGTGGCGCCGTCGCCACCGCCTTGCGGATGCGGACCTCCCTTCGGCCACGGACGGGCTAGCAGTCGCGCACGGCCTTCCTGCATCGGAGTGGGCGAACCAAAGGTGTTGCTGATGCTGCTGAGCAATGCCGTGTAAGTCACGGAGGAAGGCCACTCATCCTCGGGATTGGTAAAGTCTGCGCCACAATAACTCATCACGTCGAAGCATGGCGTACAAGTCCGCGAATTGGTAGGAGATATAACAGGTTCCAAATTTGTGGCGTGCAACGTGAGCGTATCCAAGCCATAGATCAACGAGTTGTCACCGCTGGTCATCGGGCCGAGAGTCGGCATGAGGCGCCCTTCGCAGGGTTGGAACAATGGATAAACATAATCCAGCATGCCTCCAGTTTCATCGCAGGCCCCCTTAGCGTGAATCGCACCGTTCGTATAAATGGTGCCAAAAAGATTCGTGTTTACGTCATGCTGACGTCCCAGGTTGTGGCCAATTTCATGCGAGGGAGTCTGGCGTCCATACCCGTATGTCTCGAAAAGCGTTGAGGAGGAGACAAAGCTAGGTATGCCTTTGGCCAGACCCTCTCCCTCTGAATCCATGTCCCCAGAGATGGCACCATGGTAGATCGGTGTCCCGACCACGCCTTTGAACCGATTAGACTGTGACATATCATTTTCAAGCCACAAGGCCAGTTGCCCATTCACCGTCTCGACTTTCGGCGGCTGGTCCAGATGGTAGCCCCAGATCAGGGAATCAAAGCTCGCGTTCACCTGCGCCACAGGATAGCAGGAAAGGACACGCCGGGGTACGTCATAGAGATTGGTGCCGAGGTAGTGCAGCGTGCCGCTCAGATCAATCCATACGACGTCGAAAAACCTGATTTGCGGGATGGCGGCTTGAACAAAATTCACCTCCACGGTGCAATCGTCATTGACCCCGTTGGTGGGCTGCAAGCCGCCGGGCCAGCCCAACTGCAGAGTGATCGTCCCGCTCAACCATGACGGCGGCAAGCGAAAGTTCAAACTGTTGGTGAAATGACCCCGGATGTCGGGGTCGGCGGCATTGGTCGTTGCAACGTTCAGCGAGGCGTCACAACCGTTGATCGCGAAAACCGGGGAGTCGGGGAGAGGACCGTTGGGTCCGTAGCCATAAAGTTGCGCCTCAGAAACCTTGACCGGCCCCGCACTATTCGGGGGCAGTTGCAGGTGGGCTCGCAAGTAGGTTTCCTTGCCTGCAATAAGCGGGATGCTGTTGCTCCAGTCCTGAATCACCTGCGTCACCTCCAGCGCCACCAACTGCACCGTGGGAGCGACTCCAATCCGGATCGCCCCGGTTCCATGATCGGCCACAAAGACGTTGCCCTGCCTGTCCACGGCCACACTTGAGGGATAAGCAAACGCCGCGGCACTACCTACGCCGTCTTGGTCGCACGCAATCGCATAGACTCCAGGACATGAACCCGGTCCGCCTATCGTTGTCACTACTCCGCTGGGCGATATTTTTCGGATGGTGGGGCTCCATGTGTCCGCCACGTAAACGTTGCTTGCGCTGTCCACGGCCACCCCCTGAGGGCCATCGAAGTGCGCGCCGCTGCCCGTGCCGTCGAGGTATCCACACGGCGGCGCTTGAGCCGAATATTCGTTACCGCAGCAGGTACATGGCGCCCCCCCGGCCAGCGTCGTGACCAAGCCTGCCGGGGTTACTATACGGATGGCGCTGTTGCCGAAGTCAGCCACATAAACGTTGCTCGAGCTGTCCACCGCCACAGACATTGGCAACCAGAACTGCGCGGCGCTTCCTGTGCCATCCGCGTAGCCGCCTGCAGGACCAGGAGGGTAACCAAAAACATTGTTGTAGCTTGCAGGCGGACTTCCAGCCAGGGTCGTGACCACCCAATTTGTGCCGGAGGGCGTCAGTTTTCGGATGGCGTTGTTCCAAGTGTCAGCCACATAGACGTTGCCGCCCTTATCCACCGCCACGCCGGAAGGATTATAAAATAGCGCGGCGCTCCCCGTGCCGTCGGCAAAACCAGCATTAGCGCTTCCTGCCAGCGTCTTTATCACGCCCGCCGAGGTCACTTCCAGGATCGTCTGACTGTAAGTACCCGCAACATAGATGTTGCCCGCGTCATCAACTGCCACGCCAGCGGGAGCATATATACTAATAATACAGTCACAACAATCGCCTGCATTCGGCAAGTTAATGGCCGGAGGCGATGCGGCCGATGGAAGGAATTCCCAGATAAGCTCAGAGTTACTGTCTGGGTTCCAGTCGCCTACATAGACTATCCCGTGCCTGTCCACGGCCACGCTGCTGGCGAAAGCGGTGCCGCAAACAGAGATTCCAGAAGCGTAACCGATTGTAGTCCAGTTGTAAGGAGCGGCATCATTGGCCTGGCCGAAGGCGCTCCTAGCCATGACGGCCAACACGAGCGCAACGCCAATCAATTTCATGGCCCCTTTTGCGGCTAAACGGCTTGGATGCACAGGCGGCTATCGAGGGTCCAAGCATGCCCTTTGATGGCAAGGACAACGATTTGGATGTTGGTTCTCATGGATTGGATGGATCAATAAAAACGTCTCTGTTGCATGATTTGTGGGTGATTTTGGGCCAATTCCGGGTTTTTGCAAGCTTTTTTTTGACAGTCAAGACCATTCTGAACGCGATTCAACATTTTACGGGCCTTGTTTATCAGTACATCCGCGCCTACGGAAAAAAAGTTGAATTTTCCCGTTGACGCCCCCGCCACAGTGTATTAGTGTGTGAGTACACAATGCAATTGCATGTTTCAACCGGCGATGGCGTTCCGATCTACTTGCAGATCGCCAACCAGGTCAAATATCTGGTCGCCTCGGGCCGCCTCGCGCCGGGGGACGAAATCCCCCCCATTCGTGTGCTGGCCCATCAACTGCTGGTCAATCCCAATACCGTCGCCCGCGCCTACCTGGAATTGGAGCGCGACGGCCTGGTCCACAAGCGCCACGGTTCGGGCACCTACATCTCCGGCGCCGGTTCGCCGCTGGCCCGCAAGGAGCGGGTGAAGATTCTCTCCGAGCGGGTCGATGCCCTGCTGGCCGAGGCCCGGCACCTGCACGTCGAACCGCCGGAATTGCTGCGCCTGATCCAGGAACGCAGCCAATCCATTCAACCCAAGGAAGACAAATGACAACATCTGCCAACATCCACGCCGTGGAGATTACCGGCTTGAGTCGGAAATTCGGCTCCAAACTTGCGCTCAACCAGCTCTCGCTGCAAGTCCGGCGCGGACGCGTCTTCGGCCTGGTCGGCGCCAACGGCGCGGGCAAAACCACCCTCATCCAACATCTCCTCGGACGCCTCAAGGCCCAAAGCGGTTCGGTCCGCGTTTTTGGTTTCGATCCGGTGGCCGAGCCTGTGGCCGTGCTGGGCCGGACTGGATATTTGTCGGAGCATCGCGACTTGCCGGGGTGGATGCGGGTGGACGAATTGCTCCGCTATACGAAGGCGTTCTATCCGCAGTGGGACCCGGCGTATGCCGAGGAGTTGCGCCGCCAATTCGGCCTGGACCCGCGCGCGAAAATCAAGACTCTCTCCCGCGGCGAAAATGCCAAGGCCGGGCTGTTGATCGCTCTGGCCTACCGGCCCGAACTCCTCCTGCTCGATGAGCCTAGCTCCGGCTTGGACCCGGTGGTGCGCCGGGACATCTTGGAGGCCATCATCCGCACCGTCGCCGATGAAGGCCGCACCGTTTTCTTTTCCTCACATTTGCTGGAGGAAGTCGAACGGGTGGCGGACGACTTGGCCATGATGTTCAACGGGCAAGTGGTTCTGGCAGGCACTGTGGATGAGGTGAAGGAGAATCATCACCGCCTCGTTCTCCGCTTTGATTCGCCTCAATTGTCCGCTCCCAAGGTCCAGGGCGTTCTGAGCCTCACCGGCAGCGGGCAGGAATGGACGGCGATCTGCAACGGCCAACGCGAACAAGCCGTGGCCGCGGCCGCGCGCGCGGGCGGACGCGTCGTGGCCGAAAGCTCGCCATCGCTGGACGAAATTTTCGTAGCCTGGGCCGGGGCAGAATCCGCGTAGGAGAATCCTTATGCACACACCCGCCGCCGCATTAGCCTGGGAACTTTGGCGCAAACACCGCACGCGCGTGATAACTATAGCCGGCCTTGTTCTGGGATTTGCCTTGGTGTATCCGAAACTGTGCGCGCTGGCGGGATTCGATCCGAACAACCCGGGCGCCTTGGATATGTTAGCCAAACGGTTTGCGCTCCAGGGCGACACCGGACCATTGCCGCTTCGGGTTGTGCGCACTCTATACCTGCTGTTTCTCGCCTGCGGGCCGGCGTCGGTGATGATTCTGACTCTCCTGTACACGGCGTGGATGTTCACCTTCACCGAACGCGACCCAAAAGCCAGGGACCCCATGACATTTCCCGCGCGCCTCTTCACGCTCCCGGTTTCGACTCCCTTTCTGTTCTGGTCGCTCTGGCTGGGCGGCATGGCGGCCATCGCTATGCTTTACGGCAGTTGGGTTCATTTCGTGCCGCTGTCGCGCTTGGACGTATTCGTGGTTTACCAGAACTGCTTCGGCTGGATGACTCTGCTGGCCCTGGGGCAAGGGATTGTCTGGGCGCTGGCCGCCTGGCCGAACACCCGCACGGTGCTATTGGCGGCGCTGCTTTTTGGCTTCCTCGGTTCTCCGGCCCGGCGCGATATATTTGAATCGCCGCTTCTATTACCGTCGCTTTTTGTTTTGGGCTCGGTGCTGGCGCGCGTTGGCCTGCAAAAGATGCGGCACAGCCAATGGCAAGGATGGACCTGGAAATGGCCGTTCGCGACCATCTCCGCCCGCGCGGAGTTGCGAGGCCCAAAACGATTTGCCTCGCCGGCACAAGCCCAGTTGTGGTTTGAATGGCGCCGGTTCGCGCGCGGCCTGTGCTTTACCGGCGCCGTGTTGGTCGGAGTGCCCTTGGTCATCTATCTGCTGCGCCTTGGGGCCGGCTTTGGGCCTCTGAGCCAGAACACCATGTTAGTCTTGGCCTGTTATTTAGTTGCCATTCCTTTGATCACTCATTTTTGTACTGCGGCCTCCCCGCCCCGAACGGACGTGTCTTTCCTGATGGTGCGCCCGCTGACCAACGGCCAGATGATGATGGCGACGTTGCAAGCGGCGGCGAGGAGCTCGCTTCTTTCGTGGATGATCGTTGCGGCGGCACTGTGCGCCATGCCTTTGCTGGGTGATTTTCACGCCGTGGAGAAGTTCGTGTCCATTCCGTCACCATACCTGGCCATCATCGTGCCGGGACTGATCCTCCTGACCTGGCGTTTCATCGCGGTCAATCTGGGTTTCGTAGGATCCGGCAATCGGCGGCTGGCTGCTATCCCGGTGCTGATGATGGTGGCGGTCTACGCGGGAGTATTTGCTCTTTCGATTCTGAGTCGGAACAGCGCGTACTGGAATGCGTTCTGGCGGCTTGTTCCTGGCTTGTTGGCTGGTTTGATCGCCGTGAAATTCCTGCTGGCTTTCCTGGCCTTTCGCCTCTCACTCAAACGAGGCCTGCTCGCTCCGTTCGCCGTGGTTGCTTATTTGGCCGTCTGGACGCCCATGGTCGCCGCCTTGCTGGTCCCAGCCGCGGTTCTGTTGCATGACACGGAATGGCTTCTTCCGTCGTCACTGGGCATTGTTTTATTGGTGCCGTTGGCCAGGATTGGTTTTTGCCCGATTGCCCTGGCGTGGAACCGGCACGCTTAAAGACTCAACGCCAACGGCCGCGCACCCAGACAGCACGCCCGCCGCGATATCTCCAATGGCCTCCAAACCAGAGCGCCCCCCGGAAAGGGCGCGAAGCCCACACGCCTGGAGCCCAAACCCAACCGGCGCCATTCCAATTGTAATATCCGCCAGCCCACACGTAATCCGGCCCCGGCGCAGGCGGAGGCACCTCTGCGGGAGGTGCGGGCGGAGCTTGAGAGGCGACCACGGCCATGCCCGGCGGCGGTTCCTGCACGATCCCAGGCGCGGGAGTTGGCCAGGCTGCGGGAGCCGGCGCGGGGGCAACATAGGTCCCTGCAACCGGCGGTGGGGTGGTATAGACCGGCTCGTGGGTCACGCAGCCGCCTGTGACCATTCCGGCAAGGGCGGCCATCGCCGCAACATGACGAATTTGCATCTGCATATGCTTTATTTATAACTTGACTGCGGCAAAAGTTCCACCCCTAATTGAATCGTAGCATCGCCTGGCCATCCAGGCGTTTGGATAAATCGATGGGATCGCCCACCGAAACTTCCTGCGGATTCACCTGGTAGGCCCAGACTTCAAAATGGGTTAGTGTGGCCTCGCCGTAGATCGTTGAAAACGCCGCATCCACGGCATCCGCACCGTGGGCGACTTTGACGCGGCCAATGCGAGGAATATTGTAACGCGGATCAAATGTCAGCCACTCCTTTCCCAAATAAACTTCGCAATAGGCGTGAAAATCCATCGGCGTGCCCGGATCCACGTAGCCGATGTCCGGCAGGTGTCCGGTCACGTAGCGGGCCGGCAGATTGAAGGCGCGGCACAACGCAATGGCCGTATGGGCAAAGTCGCGGCACACCCCGTGGCGGCGTTCAATCACTTCCGAAGCGGAGAGGTCGGGCCTTCCGGAGCCGAATCGGTATTCAATATTGTTGTGCAGCCAATCGCAGATGGCCTGCACGCGCGGCAGGCCGTGGGGGACCTGCCCGAATTGGTTCCACGCAAAATTCAGCAGCTTGTCCGAATCGCAATAACGGCTCGGCAACGTGTAGCGCAACCACTCGAAGGGCAATTGGCCCACCGGCACAAGGGGTCCTTGCACCTCCCGGCTGTCGGGCAGGGACGAAACGGCGACCAGGGCATCGTGCCGAATTTCGTTGCGGCCCGGCATGAGCATCGAACGATAGGTGATGTTGCCGTGGCTGTCCTGAAACTCAAAGGACGGCTGCCCGATGCCGAAGGAGAGATTCTCCTGCATCACCAGCACCCTGCCTTCCAGCCGCGGTTTGAGCACGAACAGCACCGGCGTCGGCACAGTCGTTTGGTAAGCGAGCTTGCAGCCGACGCGTACCGTAAGATTAAGCGGAGTCCAATTCATAATTACGAATTCAGCCAATTCAGGCTAACACCGATGCTTCGCGCTTGCCAATCCCGCTCTGTTCTTCACGGCCGGAAACTTCGGGAGGGTGTCGGCAGAGTCCTAATTGGGGGGAGCGCACGCGTCTCGCCCGATAGGGGTAGGAGCCGGGGGTTGACCCGGCCCCTCCCTCCAAACCGAACGGCCCGCAGCACATGGAGCTCGGGCCGGATATTACTGCGCCAACAGCCAGCCTTGCGGCGGGCGCGCGATTTGGTGTTTGCGCGTCGGAGCCGTCCGCATCGACCACGCCGTCGCCGAAACCTTTCTGGCCGCGATTGAGCCGGCGGGACTGGAAGCCGCGTTGGAGGCGGAAAAGTTGAGCGTGGACCAAATCGTGTCCATCGCCTTGGCGGTCCAAGTTTCCGCCTCACCAGCGCGCGAGAGCATTTCCTCACGCGCCAAGAGGCTTACGCTGGCTGTCGTCTTAGCGTTTCGCTGCCCGAACTGGCGGCGCACCAGCACGACTTTCGCCCGGCGGAAAATTCTGATCGGCGTGCCGTGGGATTGATAGTTATATTTGGCGCCTTCAAAACAAGCTGCTGACCATCGTGCCCAGGATGCTCAATGGGCCGGTGTCTTCAAGGCTCTCCGTGGCCTTGTCGAGCTTTTGCAGGGAGAGCTTGGCGTCTTTGAGAAAAGTGTCGTCGTTGATCAATTGGCCCACAGTGCCCTGCCCCTGGTTGATCTTCAAGAGGATGGAATGCAGGTTGGTTAGCGAACCGGTGGCCTCGTTATAAAGGGTGTTATCCGTCAAGAGTTTGCCGATGGTGCCCTGCCCGGTCCTGGCGTCCGTTACCACCTGATTGGCGTTAGTCAACAGCGTGTGGGCGTCCCCTATCGCGTCTTTGATATCGCCAGCGACGCTTTGCAGGTTGCTGATGGCAACCTGGGCTGAAAGATACAAAGTGTCCTCGTTGATCAATTTGCCGACGGTGCCCTTGCCTTGCGCGATGCGATCGGATACAATTTTGATGTTGCTGAAAGTGGCAGTGAGGTTGGTCCGGTTATCTTTGATGAAATCGGTCAACGGCCCCAGGAAGGTGTCGATTTTCTCGCCGCTGAAACTGCGCGTGAGATTTTCCACGCCTGTGGCAACTTTGTCGAGTCTGGCGAAGAGTTGGCCCAAGTCGGGTTGCTCGGTGGTTTGCAAAATGGTGCCATCCTCGCACTTCGGCGCGCCGGGAGTGCCGAATTCAATGGCCACGTAATTCTGCGACATCAGGCCGGTGAAGCTGATGCTGGCTTTGCTGTCGGTCCTCACATCGGCCCCGCGACTCATGATCATGGTGACATCGGCGTACTCGTTGGTCAGGATGATGTTCTCGACGCGGCCGATGTGGACGCCAGCCATTTTGACCGCGTCGCCGAGTTTGAGGTCCTGCACGTTTTTGAAAAGGGCGTGCAGGTGGTAGCCGCGCTGGAGGAAGCCGAAGCTGCCGAGATACTCCAAAATGATCAGGGCCAGAACAACCGCCAGGGCGAAGAAGAGGCCCAACTTGCTTTCGATGGATTCTTTCATGTCGTCATTGAGTTTTGGGGGTGGCAAGTTCCGCACGAATAAATCGTTGGACGATTGGATCGGTGCTGCGCTGCACTTCCTGCGCCGTGCCGATGAAGAGGATCCGGCCCTCGTTGATCATGGCGATGCGATGGGCCGTGGCGAAGGCCAATTCGCGGTCATGGGTCACGAGGATGGAAGTAGCGCCGGTGCGCTCGTTCAAGCGCAAAATCTCCTCCCCGACGGTCACGGCCATGAGCGGGTCCAGTTCGGATGTCGGTTCGTCGAACAACACCAATTGGGGTTCCACGACCAGGGCGCGGGCGATGGCGACCCGTTTCTGCATGCCGCCGGAAAGTTCGGACGGAGCGCGGTTTTCCAAGCCCTTCAAGCCGACGCTTTCCAGCACACGGGCAACAATGACGTCGATTTCCGCCGGCGCTTTAAGTCCATGTTCGGCCAGATAGAGGCCGACATTCTCGCCCACCGTCATGGAGTTCAGCAAAGCGCCCGACTGGAAAACCATGGCCATGCGATATTGGTTCCGCACCGCGCGATTTTGGATGGATTGGCTTTCGATGAGGATTTCGCCGGCATCGGGCCGCAACAGGCCGATGATGGTTTTGAGCAGGACGCTCTTGCCGCTGCCGCTGGGTCCCATGATGACGAATCGCTCTCCCCGACTGACCTGGAAGGAAATGCCTTTGAGGACCTCGACGGCGCGAAAGCTTTTGCGCAAGTCACGGACTTCGACCGTGACGCCTTGAGGTTGTGCGGGAGGAGTCATTTTTGGACGTAAAGCAAAAAGCGTGTGAGGAAGTAATCCAGAATCAAAATCAGCACGATCGAATTGACCACGGCTTTGGTCACACTGCGGGCAATGCCGCGGGGACCGCCGCGGGTGATCAGGCCCTGGTGACAGGAGATGATGCCGATGGCCAAGGCAAAGACAAAGGACTTCAAGAGGCCGTTGAGCACGTCGCCGACTTCCACCACCTCGCGCAGGTTTTGAAAGAAACTGTCAAAGCTGACGGCGATTTTCTGGTTGAAATCGCAGACCATCGCGCCGCCGAACCAGCCGACAGGGATGGAAAAGAGAACCAGGACGGGCAACGACACAGCGATGGCGACCATGCGCGGGAGGACCAGAAAGCGCACCGGATCGATATTCATGGTGCGCAGGGCGTCGATCTCTTCATATACCTGCATGGAGCCGAGCTCGGCGGACATAGCAGAGCCAATGCGGCCGGCGACCAGAATAGCGATCATGACAGGGGCCAATTCCTTGCACATGGAAAGGCCGATCATGCCGCCCAGGACCGAACTGATGCCGTGCTCGACCAAAACCGGGCCAGTCTGCAAGGCCAGGACGCCGCCGATAAAAAGAGAAAGGATGCAAACCATCGAGAGGCTGGCCAGGCCAATGTAGGCCAGTTGGTCATAGACTTTGTGTCGCAGCCGCCACAATTGCGGCAAGGCCAGCAACACTTGCCAAAACAGAATTAGTATCTCGCCGATATTATGAAACATCACGATTTGGTGGCGGTCGTCTGCGCCCGTTTCCCGCCCAGATTAATGTGGCAAACACGCCAGCGACCGCCGTCTGCCGTGCATTGATACTGAATAAGCCCGAACAAGAGCGAGGTTTTTTTCGACTGCCCTGCGCTTTCGCGCCGGTAGAGATTCCACAGCAACGACCGGCTGGTCGCCCCGGTGCGCGCATTTTTCTCCGCTCTCCACAAGGCCCAAAGCGGAGAATACTCCCGGGCCATGGTGCGGTTGTTGGGGAAGAGCGGCTCCAGCACCGCCAAAATCTGCATCCGCCGATTTCCGTCCATCTCGCGGTCATAAGTGTAAAAGGGCCAGAGATCCACGCGCCGTTTGAATTCGTGCGACTGGGTGTTCCGCTCCACTGTGTCGGAGTAAAGGAAATAGAGAATACGGGTGCGGCGGCGATCCAAAGAAGGCGCTTGCAGCCGGTTGAACTTGTAAAGCAAGAAGCCGTAAAAAATGCTTTCCATGCCGTTGTGCAGGGCGCGGCTGTAAAAGGGAAAATAGCGCGTCACGGTCTTAGATCCGTGCGCCTGGACAAACAACGGCCAACAAAAGTCGTGTTCCACGTAGCCCTGCTCGCGGTCCTGGATGGCATTGAAACCGAGCGGGAAACCGTAGGAGGTTTCATCACGCGAGGGGGAGCGGGTTTGGCTGTAAAAGGGCAACACCGTCAGGCTGGTGGCGGGATTGGTCGTGCCCAGGCCCGCGCGGTCCTTGAAGTAAAACGGCCAGACAGCGAAGAAATTGTCGTAGCCGCCGTTGGTTACCACTTCATTCAATGAATTGGTGCGGAAGGTCGTGGTTTTGTGAACCACACCCGTCAAAGGCCAGACTTGCCATCCGGTGACGCCCTCGCCTCGTCGCCGGTCAAAGATGGGATATAAATAGTTGTCCGTCACCATGTCCTTTTTCCGTGTTTCCGAATAGATCGGGAACATGACGAACTTGATGTCGTTGCGAAAAAGCCGGTTTACCAAATGTCCGTAGAAGGGGACCAAGGCGGTGTAGTTGAGGTTGGTGTCGGACGAACGCTGGCGGAAATAAAACGGGAACAGGGTGGCGCGGCGCACTCTGTTTTCCTCTTGCGTATTGCCGCCGGAAAAGCTCAAAAATTCGCCGATTTGGAGCCGGTACTCCCCGCCAAACCGCCGGTAATCAATAATGGGATAAAAGATCTCCCACTCGTTCCAATCCACCTCCGGCGTGGCCGTGTGGCAGAAGAATGGCGGAATGGCCCACTGTTTTTGCCCATGGGCGGTTTGCTCGTAAAACAACGGCCCTGCCGCTTCTTCGCGCCATCCCGAGTCAAAGGTCAAACCAAATTTGGCATAAGCCGGGCCGACTAGGCATTCCTGGCTCCCGGCTTGGGCGGAAGCAGCGGCCACAAGGCCGGCCAAGCAGAAGAGGTGGCAAAGAATCTGTCGAGAATTGACCATTAACGATAACGTTGCCGGAATAAGGGTGTTTTGCGCATTTTTAGCCTCGCGCTAAGACGATTCTCATTGACTTTTGTCATTTCTTTGGTAATTTTTAACCATAAATTGAGGTTTTTACCTCGGTTCCTCC
>PLIU01000376.1 GCA_003140095.1 Verrucomicrobiales bacterium
TCGGCCTTTGTCAAGAAGTACAGCGTGCAATTTGTCTCCCCGTCCGGCCGTGCCAGCCAGCCGTTCTATTTTTTTAACCGTTACGATCGCGACACCATCGCCCAAACCTGGCAGGTGCTCCGCTCGGAGTTCGATCAAATGCTCCTGAACAACGCCCGCGCCAAGGGAGCGCTGGTCCAGGAGGAAACGACGGTGTTGGACTTGCTCAAGGACGGTCCGCGGGTCAGCGGCGCCCGCGCCCAAACCCAAGGTGGGGCGGTGGTGGAGTATCGCGCGCCCATCACCTTGGATTGTTCTGGCAAGGAGGCTTTCTCCGCCGTGCGCAACCACTGGCGCATCAAAGATCCCTTTCTGAACAAGATCGCCGTCTGGACCTATTACAAGGATGCCCAGCGTGACGAAGGCGTTGACGCCGGCGCCACCACCGTCGCCTATGTCCCGGAGAAGGGCTGGTTCTGGTATATCCCGCAGCACAACGACATGATCAGCGTCGGCGTGGTGGCGGAAGGAAAATACTTGACGCGCGATGGCGTCAAGGCGCCCGAGGCCATTTTCAAACGGGCGGTGGAGGAGAACCAATGGATCCGTCAGCACCTGGCCTGCGGAGAGCAGACCGGCCCCTATCGTTTGACCAGCGAGTATTCGCACCATGCCCGCCATTGTGGGACCGACGGGCTGCTGTTGGTGGGCGATGCCTTCGCCTTTTTGGACCCGGTGTTTTCCTCCGGTGTCATGCTGGCCCTCAAGAGCGGCACGATGGCCGGGGAGGAAACACACCAGGCGATCGTGGAGCGGGATTTTTCGGCCGAACGATTCACTTCTTACGCCCGCCAACTTCGCCAAGGCGTGGAAAACATGCGCCGGCTGGTCTACGCTTTCTATCATCCCAAATTCAGCTTTCGCACCCTGACCAACAAATACCCCGATGCCGCCGGCTCGGTGACCGATTGCCTGAGCGGAGATGTCAACAAAGATTTCTCGGTGCTGTGGCGCCAGATCGAGGAATTCGTCCCCCTGCCCGAAGCGCTGCCGGTGGGTGACCCGCTTTCCGTCGCCATGCCCGCGGCGGTGGAAGAGACAAAATTAGTGTGACATAGCGTAGGCCAGGATGTTGATGAGCATCGGGTAGCCCATCGGCATGGAGAAAATGTCGAAGTAGCTTTCGTCGTGGCCCTCGTGTTCCCAGCCGTCGCCGTAATGGTTGTTGTGGCAGATGAGCATCATCAAGCGGCGCTTGTCGTCATAAATGCCGAAGTAGTGAGGGTCGTGGTTCATTTGCCTGTAGATGTGGCGCTGGTCGTAAGACTGGCCGCTGTACAAGAAATCGCCCACGCTCGGTATTTGCGGCTGCTTTTTGAATTGGTAAACCATGTGAAAAATCTCGTTCGTCAAAGTGAGCAGTTCCGGCTCGCGTTTGGGAAAAATCAGCCTGGCTTGCTCGGCAAAGTGCTCCCACTCCTCGTCGCCCCAAAAGTCGTCCACCATCAGGAATCCGCCTTTGAGCAGGTACTCGCGCAAGGCGGTGGCCTGCTCCTCGCTCAAGTTGACGCGCCCGGCGCCGGCCATATAGACGAAGGGATAATCGGCCAGGTCCTTGGTGGTGATGTCGATGAAATTCAAGCCAGGCCGCACCTTAAGACTGGTCGCCTCGAACAAACGATAAATGACGTTCAAGTCCGCCTCCGGCGTATCGTCATTCCAGATCCGTCCTCCCCAGCCGTAGCCGCCATAACCGGAGTCGAACTTGAGCCGGGCGAAGGTGAAGACATCCTCCGTGAAGCCGGGGTCCAGCGCCTTTTGCATCATCTCTTGCTCTCGTATCCTTTGGGGGTTGTCGGTTTCATATCCCCGGCCAAACCGGCCAGATCCACGGCGGCCATATTGCGCCTGCGCGGAGAGGAGCAGGCATACGATGACAAAGGCCGCTCCCAGCGCGGCATATTTGCCGGCGGGTTTCTCCAGTCTTTGTTTTAAATTGCGCATGACCAACGTTGTCTGCCGCAAGAGACCTTGCCACGACGGCCTCAAATTGCAAGCCAAACCGCCCGCCTCCGGCGTTTCCTGAGTCTGGCCGGCGACGGAACATTCGTCTTTTTGGAGCCGTCTTTCAACGAGTGACAAAGGGATGCCATTGGAACACTCGCGATCCCGGTCCAGTTTACGGTGAGGTTTTCAAATCCCCGCAGCCACCCGGCGCTACCGAAGCGTGAGCGTCTTACGTTGATGCTGATATTCCACGGTGACGGAAGAGGGACTGATGTCCAGCACGCGGCATTCCGCCACTTCGTCGTTCAGGCCAGCCAGTTTGCCGCTGATCAGAGCCGAGGGGTGCTGCGAGCTAAAGAATATCGCTTGAAGTTTAAGCATGTCCAAACCTGTTTTCGCCGCGGCAGGCGGCGGGAGTGCAGACGGGACTTGAATCGGAATCGCTGGAGATTTGGCGGCCATCTCAGGCGCGACATGGTTTGTCCGCGCGGACGCGACGTTGGTCGATGGCGCGGACGCGACATGGTTTGTCGGCGCGGGCTTGGTGTGTTCGACCGCCTTGGCGGGCGCGCCAACGGCGGCGACATCCTTCTTGACAGTCGCTGGCGGATTCACCGCGGCTGCCTCGACTCCGGACTTGTCCTCCCCGTTCTCCAATCGCATGACTTCCAACCGGGCCAGCACGGCCAACGCGGCGGTGACAGCCAACCCGATGCCCACCCACTTCCACAACCCTCCGATGGCGGGACGTTCCGACCGCGAGGCTGCGGGCGTAAACTTGGTTGCTTGCGGCTTGGCGGCAGCGGCAGGCGTGGGGTTGAAGGGCTTCGCAGTGGATTTGGAGCGCTGCAGCAAGCTTTCGAACTTGGCCGCGCCTGGGTCGCTTTTGGCGGACCGCCAAAGATCGACCCGTTCTTCCAGTTTCAACTGCCGCAAATAAGTGGCATCGAGAACCGCGACAGGCAATTCGTCTGTGGGAGTGGTTCCTTCGTATTCCAGTGCGTTGGCCACGTGAACCGCCGTTAACGGCGTGAACCCCGTATCGCCGGCGCCCAATGGATTATGATGCAACGCGGCTACCTGGACGACCCCGGCCGACATGCCCCAGAGGCCCAATAAGTAGGCGCCGATTTCGCCGTGGCTGGCTCCAAAAATGTCCTTCTCGACTTCCCACAACGGCACTTGCTGCCTGCGCGCGACGGTGTGGGCGCCCTGATACTGCTCATCGAAGTTGGCCGCCAGAATGACCTTGCCCAAGTCGTGCATCAAACCCGCTGTGTAAGCGGTGGCGCTGCATTCGTTGTCGCCGGTTTCCAGCAGCGCCATGACTCTGGCTGTCCGCGCCACGTTGGTGCTATGCCGCCAAATGCTGTCGATGGAAAAATAAACCGGCTTCACTTTATCGTATTGACTCAGAAGCTTGACCGTCATGGTCAAGGATTTGACGGTTTCAAATCCCAGGATGCCGACGGCCTCGGTCGGATCGGTGATAGTTCGCGGCAGCCCGAAATAAGCCGAATTAAGCACTTGCACCAGCTTGGTCGTCATGGCCATGTCCTTGGCGATAATGGCGCCCACGTCCTCGGTGGAGGCGTTGGGGTCCTTCAAGGCGTTGACGATTTCCAAGTAAAGAGACGGGATGGTGGGGAAGGTGCGGATGCGGCCCACCAATTCGCGCATGCTGCTGCTCATCCCGTAATCGACCGTCATGGAGCGTTCGATGGAGCTTTTGAGCGTGTCGCGGTCAAAGGGGACGGCCAGGAATTGATGGCCGCCGAGCACGTGGCAGACGACTTGATCTTTGAGGGCCTCGGCCGCGGCGATAAACCGCAGGGTCTTGGGATTGGCCACGCGAAGGCGATTGAGCAATTCAGCGCCGTCCAATTCGGGCAGTTGGTAATTGGCCACCACGACGTCGAACGGCTGTTTTTGCGCCTCGGCCATGGCGGCGTTGCCCGTGGCGGCGCCCACAACGACCCAAGACTCTCCTAGCGCTATGCGGAATGCTTCCCACGCCTTCAAATCGGCGTCCGCGATCAATATACGTTTCTCAGCCATGTTGATTGTAAGCCACTATTACGGCGTCTGCATCAAAGTATCGGCAAGATCGGCGAAGGACTTGAGACTAGATTCCCGCAGGCCGGCGCCCCACCCATGCTGTACGCAATCAGTTGGTAATCAATGATTTATGAAAACGTCGCAGCAGCCGCGGCTCTGATCTCAGGCGGAGGCGGCTTCACCCAAGCCGAACATCTGACGCCATACCGGCAAGAAAGCAGCCAACCCGGTCTTCTCCAGAAATTCTTGATTCAGTTGGGATGGTGTCCCTTCCGTCTCGTGGGCCAAAGCATTGGCAACATGGACGGCTGCCAGCAGGGAGAAGTTCTTTTCGGAAGAGCGCTCCGGTTCATGGTGCCAAGCCAAGGCCTCCAAGATCGCCAGCGGCAATCCCCAGGCCGCCAGAAGGCAGGCCCCGACCTGCGTATGGGTCGCTCCAAATACCTCCAACTCAGCCGCTTGGTCCGAAAGCTCTTTGGAGTCGCGCAGCGCCTTTACTTCCAGGTACCGTTTGGGCATGTTGCCGGCCAATACAATTTTGCCGATGTCGTGCAAGACGCCGGCCGTAAACGCGGCCTCCGCCGTCTCCGCGTTCTTGGTTGCGCCCAAGGCAATCGCCCGCGAATAAATGCCCACCAGAATACTATGTGCCAAGAGGGCGGCGATGGATGGGCTGATGCCCTCGGCCTCGCTGTACTGCGAGAAAACACCGGCCAGCAATATCAGGGATTTGATTCGCTCACTGCCCAGGATCATCGCCGCATCGAGCATATCGGTCACTTCGCGGGCCGAGGCGAAAAAGGCCGAGTTGACCAACTGGAGCATCTTGGCCGACATGACGGGGTCCTGGCGGATCAGGTGGGCGACGGTGTCCAGGGAACAATTTGGGGAACGCAACTCCTCATTGACCTGGACGAACAGACGGGGCGTGGCGGGCAGCTTGTGAATTAACGGCAGGAGCCGTTTGATGGCGGGGTCCGCCATCCACTCCAGCAGCCGCGCGTTTCGGAGCAGGCCAGAGGCCAGCATGCTCGCGTCGCTGGTGCTGGGCACCATAGTATAGCCCAATCCCTTCCACCCATCCACCACCGGCTTATCCGAAAGATCGCAACGAATGAGGCAATTGCTGTGGGGCCTGTCCTTCTTAACCGTCTCCAACCAGACCCGCGCGCCCGCGGCTGCCCCCTCCACCACCAGCGCATCTGCGCTCCGCCATTCCTCATTCTTCGGGGCGGCTCCGACATCCTTCAGCAGCAGGCAGAGCCAATCCGGGTGCAGGCATCCGACATCCCGTTTGATTTGTCCGAACCACAAAGGATCGGCTCCGACAAAAAGCACGCGCCATGGGGTGGCGTCGGCGCCTTCTGTCGGACTCTTCCGGGCGGCCTGTTTGACAGCGGGATCTGGCATACTCATTTCGAATGCATGCCGCCGAGTCCTTTCTGTGCTACTTCGGCTGCGTCTTGAAAGTAGAACCGCCCCTTTAACTGTGCAAGCACCGATTCGGCTGATCCGGAACACCCCATCGCGATCATGCTCTTAATCATAATCTCCAAGATCCGCTGGTTTGACCTGGTTTGATTGGGTTTGACCGGGCTGCATCCCGCTGTCCTCTTCCTTCTTTCATAATCATAATCATAATCTCTATCGAACAAGTGTACTTACCGTAAATGAGTGGTCACCCTTGTTTTGCCTTCTCCGCGTATTGTGGTGTTTTGAACATTGAATTTTGAACCGTGAACCGTGAACTATGAATTTTTTGCCTCCCCGCAGGTTTGATTTGGTTTGATTTGGTTTGATTAGCCCGACTGAGTGCAATTTCGGCCACGGCAATAACATAAGCATCTCGCTTAGGATAGTATTGTTTTTGTTCGAGCCTGAGTTAAACCGGTTTGACTGGGTTTGACNNGGTTTGATTTGGTTTGATTCACTTTGATGAACTCCTCACCAAAGTCTCCTTTTTGAGACTCGACCGGCCCGGTCTGAACGCGACGGCGGCGGACCTTATTCCAATGAGCGTTCAAAACGAGCCAAAGGTGCGCTGGATTCCGGGCTGCTGGCGAAACGCGAGCGAGGCGCATATCCGCGGCGACCTGCAACGCGCGAGCAACGAACCCAGCACCCCGGAAGACAAGCGAATTAGGCTTATTTTGAACGCTCATTGGAATTAGCTTCGGGGCATACTCGAAGCTCCTGCGGCGGCATCCCGGCCAAATTCCGCAGCCCATCCAACTTAAGGCCGCGGAACTGGGCCTCCCATCCCCCTTCGCCGCGGTACAAGCGGACATTCAGTTCTTCGCGCATCTCGTGCGGCCATCGCGCCATTGTTCCAAGGCGCGTCATCGGTATCGCCCTCTGACAGGTCTCATGGCTAAACAATACACCAACTCAGATGTGCGTCCAGCGGTGGGCACCACCAAAAAGTGAAGCTCCCAGGACACGCAGTCATAGTTCTTCGGGCATTCGGCTTGGCGATCCTTCCCAACCTTCGGCCAGCGTGACCGAGTTTAAAGCAACTTGCGATAGCCTCTTCGAGCGTGCCACGGTCAAGTCAGGTTTTCGCAGCTATCCGGTCGAGAATACATTGGGCCAATTTGTTGAAATCCTTGCCGGCTTCCTGCACCGCATAGGAATGACTGCCAATGGCTCCGTCAGCCGGCGTAAGATGAAAAATCGGTTTCCTGGCCTCCTGTGCCATGGGCACCAAACTGCGATAGTGCCTGAGCCTAGCCAAACAAAGCGGGTCGTCAGTCATAGGCGGAGGATTTGATGTATCCGAGAGCACGCTTTCCCGGTAAACACCAGGAATGCGGGCGGCCCAGCGGTCATAGGTTTTCACGGGCCGCGAGAGCCGTTCGTTATATTGCTGCAGAATGTATCCGAGAGGAGCCATCTTGCCTTTCGGCAACGCAAAAGAAGGTGTTGACCAATTGTCGAGACGCTTCCTCCAATCCGAGCGCCAACGCCGCAAAGTAGGCCCCAAATTGCGTAGGCCCTGCAGCGAAAAGAGATCAGCCGCCAACGGAATCACGACATAGTCTGAGCCAATCAGGGCGGATCGATTGATGGCGCCAAGATTCGGGCCTACATCGGCCAGAATGAGATCAGCTTGGTGCTGCTCGGCTGCCTTTTGCGCGACAATCCAAAAAGCCGTCAAAATGCGGAAGGCGCGCAAAAGATTGCCGCTGCCAAGACTATTCGGCCACTCCTGGGAAAGAAAATCCTCGAATTCGGCCAGGGCGAGGTCCCCGGGAACAAGATATAAAGAGGGGCGGATGCGTTGCGTGATCGGTGTCTGAATATCTCCTGCTTCCATCAGGGGTTGAACGCACCGGTAGATCGTAGTGGCTTTGGCATAGAACAGTTCGGTGTCCCACAATTCCTCAAGCTTTTCTTCCACGAGAAAGGCAGACGTGAGATTAGCCTGCGGATCGAGATCAATGGTCACCACCCGTCTGCCCATTTCGGAAAAAATCCAGGATAAGTGATAAACGAGCGAAGTCTTACCGATGCGGCCTTTGTTGCTGGAAAAAGTGAGGACAGGAATGCTCATGGCGCTTGAAGTATAATGGCGGCAACGAAGTTCTGTTTAGTTTGGAATTTGAGGTCCCGATCGGTCCAAGTTTTCTTCCGCTCGACTCTCTCTGATTCAAGGTCATTGAGCAATGTTGCAAGTTCGTTGTCCGTTAGACGAGTCATCACGGCGTGATTCTACTGTAATTTCGGCATCGAAGCCAACACACGATATTCGGTAAAACTGGCCGCGAGGGAGGCAAATGTCTTCAGGCCATGTTTTGAGTGGACGGCTCCCATCCGGACGGTTTTGCTTCGTGCTCTTCGAGTCCTTCGTGGTGAAAATTGGGTTGCCGCATAGCTGCGGTTCGATCTCTGAGCTTCTGCGCCAGATATTCTGTTCAGCACCATAATCGGAGGCGGGTTTTGCGTTGCTGGGCCTCGCGCCGGCCCAAACACGCGCCGCTCCGTCTTTTTGTTCTGCGCGCAACGACCAAGGCCGCGCGAAAGACGTTTGTCCGCCACAATTTTCGCTTGCCTATTGGTGCGGCGAGGTTCGACATATCGGGAGCATTTGCCAAAGCAAATTATGAAAAAAATCTCTCCAGAGATCCAAATCAGCGCCTTGGGTGAATTACTGGTGCAAGCTCGTCTTTTGCAATACGGCGTGCAAGCGGCGCCACCTACAACGGACTCCGGCAACGACCTCATCGCCACAAAAGGTGAATCTTCCCGCGCCATTCAAGTAAAGACGCGCACAACAGATTCATTTGCGCTTGGCCCACTACCTGAGCTGTATGACATTCTTGCCCTCGTCAAACTGGTTGGCGATGGCCAAGAAGTCCATTTGGATGCATCCGCTATTTATCTGATTCCAAAGGAAATTGTCGGGTCTCGGGAAATCTGCAAATTTGATGACCTGGATGATTTTTTGATTCGCAGCAAAAGGGTTTCCGATCTCTTTGCCTGAAAATCTTCGCAGCCACCCCGATTGTGCCGCCTCGACAAAGCCCGCGAATCCCATAAGTTAACTCATTGATAAAGGCCCGAAACCGGCGTATCAATGAGAGGACATGCGGAATCGCATCACGTCGTTGTCGGAAACTCGGTTGGGGGCCGCGAGCCGCTGGCTCGGGGCGGGGTGCTTTCTTCTTCTTGTCTCCCTGGCGGCGGCGCAGTCGGTGGAGGAAACCCGGAAGCAGTTCCTGCGCGGGGAGTACGAAACGGTCATTCGCGTCACGCAAAAAAAAGTCCAGGACCGCTCGTATCAGGATGATTGGCGCATTTTGCTCATCAAATCGTTGCTCGCCACCGGCCGCTACGACGAAGCCCAAAGCAACGCCCTGGCGGGCGCGGCCGAGTCCTCCTACAATCTGAGCTTGCGCCTTCTGGCCCGCGAAAGCGACCTCTACCAAAACGACTCCGCCGGCGCCCAGCGGCAACTGGTGCAAATGAAGGCGTTGATCGAGCGCCGCTTCGGCGAGTTTCAAAGTGAGGACGCCCCCGCCCTGGGCCAGGCCTTGCTGTTGCTCGGCATCGAACCACGCCTGGTGCTGGATAATTGCTTCCGGCGCGCCGAAAAAGCCGACCCGCCCTCGCGCGAGGCCTTCCTGGCCACCGGCCAGTTGGCCTTGGACAAACATGACTCCGCTCTGGCTGCCGACGCTTTCCGCGCCGGCTTGAAAAAATTCCCCGATGATCCCGATCTGGAGTCCGGCCTGGCGCGGGCATTTGAATCGGGCGACCAGGAGGAGATGTTCAAGCACCTCGAGGCGGCGCTGGCGGCCAATCCGCGCCACGTGCCCAGTCTGTTGCTGCTAGCCGATCATTTGATTGACGCGGAGGAATATAACCAGGCCGGCCAACAATTGGCGCTGGCCCTGAAGGTCAATCCGCATAGCCCCGAGGCGCTGGCCTATCGCGCCGTGCTGGCGCTGCTGCGCAACGACACCGCCGGCGCGCAACGCGACCGCGAAGCGGCCCTGCAATTCTGGAGCGCCAACCCGGCGGTGGATTATCTCATCGGACAAAAGCTGGCCCGCAAATACCGCTTTGAGGAGGCGGCGGCGGAACAAAAGCGGGCCTTGGATTTGGACCCGGCCTATTTGCCCGCCCGGCGCGAGTTGGCGGAGGACTATTTGCGGCTGGGGCAGGATGCGGAAGGTTGGGAGCTGGCCCAAGACGCCCATGCGCAGGACAGTTACGATGTCACGCTCTATAACTTGGTGAATTTGCACGACAAGATGGCCAAATACCAGATGCTGACTAACGCGGACTTCATGGTTGAGATGACGGCGCACGAATCGGCCCTCTACGGCCAGCGGGTGCTGGATTTGCTCAATCGCGCCAAAGCCACGCTCTGCGCCAAGTACGGCGTGGAATTGACCAATTTGACCCGCGTCGAGATTTTTCCCGCACAGCAGGATTTCGCGGTGCGGACCTTTGGCATGCCGGGCAATCCCGGCTACTTGGGCGTCTGTTTCGGCTCGGTCATCACCGCCAACAGTCCGGCCTCCCAAGCGCCCAATCCGGCCAATTGGGAGGACGTTCTATGGCACGAGTTCTGCCACGTCGTTACCCTTCATGAAACCCGAAACCGCATGCCCCGATGGTTAAGCGAAGGGATTTCCGTTTACGAGGAGCGCCAGGCCAATCCGGCCTGGGGCGAACGGATGAACCTGGACTACCGCGACATGATTCTGGACGGAAAGTTGACGCCGCTGGGCAAACTCAGCGGCGCCTTCCTCGACCCCAAAAGCAGCAAGGACCTTCTCTTCGCCTACTACGAATCCTCCCTCGTGGTGGAGTTTTTGACCCGGCAGCACGGCCCGCAAACGCTCAAGGCGATTTTGCAGGACCTGCGTGACGGCCAGGAAATCAACCAGGCCATCACCGCCCACACCGTCCCGCTGGCGGAATTGGAGCAACAATTCACCGCCTTCGCCCGCGCACAGGCCGCGGCGCTGGCGCCCGGAGCGGATTTGGAAAAACCGCCCGAGGACGACGACGACGCCTGGAATCAGGCGCATCCGAACAACTATTATCTCAGGATGCGCCAGGCGCAAAAACTCATGGACGACAAAAATTGGGTCCAAGCCCGGCCGCTGCTCGAAGCGGCTGCCGCCTCTTACGCCGGAGAACGCCGCGCGAACAACCCTCTCTGGCTGCTGGCCACGACGGAGCGAAATCTCAACCACACCAACGCCGAGTTGGCCGCGCTGATCAAGTTGGCCGAGCGGGAATCCGACTTCGCCGATTTGTATTTGCGCCTGATCGAATTGTCCGTGGCGGCCAAGGATTGGGCGCCGGCCGCCAAATACGCCAACCTGTTGCTGGCGGTCAACCCTCTGATCTCCGCGCCCTATGCCGCGCTGGCCCAAGCGGAGGACGCCTTGGGTCAGGGCGACCAGGCAATCTCAGCCTATCGCCGATTGCTCTTGTTGGACCCGCCGGATGCCGCCGAAGTACATTACCAACTGGCTCGTTTGCTGCACGCGCGCGGCAACGCCGAAGCCGAAGCCAAACGGCATGTTTTGCAGGCGCTGGAGGAAGCCCCGCGCTTCCTTGAGGCCCAACGCCTGCTCCTGCAACTCCAGGCCCACTCGTGAAAGCGCGCACAAAATGGCGGCTCCTTGGCGCCACCGCTCTCCTGCTGGCTGGCCTTTGCGCGGCCCAAGATTGGTTCGGCGGCGGCGGTCGGCGCGGTTGGCGCGGTGAATCCCTCGAACCCCCGTTTGTGCAGACCGAAGGAGGGGACGTGGTCAACGAGGACACCGTGCGTACCGCGCGCGAGACCGCCTCGCACAGCACCGGCACGCCCAATTGGACCAACACGCCTGGCTTCGAAGACGATGTCTTCACCTTTGCCCGCATTATTTACAAATTCGATCGAAAGCGCGTCCGCAGCGAAATGGCCTGGATCAACGACTATCCCGACAGTGATCTCAATCTTTCTTTCCGCTTGCAGCAATTGACTTCGATGAAAGTCGATCCCAATGGTCGGGAGCTTAAGCTCACCAACGCGGACCTTTTTAATTATCCCTTCATCTACATGGTCAAACCCGGCCGCATGGAGTTGCGGGATGAGGAGGTGCCCATCTTGCGCAAGTATCTGGCCAGCGGCGGCGCGCTCATGGCCGACGACTTTTGGGGAGACCGCGAATGGCGAAGTTTTGAGAGCCAAATCAAACGCGTGCTGCCCAAAAGCAAGTCGGTCGAATTGCCGATGAGCCACGAGATTTTCCAGTTCCCTTTCCCTCTTAAGGGAGACAAAAACAGCCTGCAAGTGCCCTCGATTCATCGATGGGAGGGCAGCGGCCTCAGTTACCGCAGGGGCGGAGACACGCACGACATGCATGTGCGCGCCTGGCTGGATGACAAGCAGCGCATCATGATTATCGCCACCCACAACACCGACAATGGCGACGGCTGGGAGCGGGAAGGCGAGGACCTTGAATACTTTCAAACCTTCTCCGAACGTCGCGCCTATCCGCTCGGAATCAACATCATCTTTTACTTGACAACTCACTGAATGAACGCCTCTGCCCAAAGCCCGTCCACCGAACCCGCCGCCAGCACCTTGAACGAAGATCGCCAAGCCGTCGAGCGCCTTTCCGCCGGCCGCGCCCGCATCGAAGCCGAACTGGGCAAAGTCATCGTCGGCCAGCGGGAAGCGATCGAGCAAATTCTGCTGGCCCTCTTTGCCGGCGGCCATTGCCTGATCACCGGCGCCCCCGGCCTGGCCAAGACCCTGCTGGTCAAATCCATCGCCCAAATTTTCCATCTCAAGTTCCAGCGCGTCCAATTCACGCCCGACCTCATGCCCGCGGACATCACAGGCACGGAAATCTTGCAGGAAACCGCCGAGGGCCGGAAGATGGTGTTCGTTCATGGCCCGGTCTTCGCCAACATGATCCTGGCCGATGAAATCAACCGCACGCCGCCCAAGACCCAGGCCGCGTTGCTCGAAGCCATGCAGGAACATCAAGTCACCGCTGCCGGCATACGCCACGGTCTGCCGGAGCCGTTCTATGTGCTGGCCACGCAGAATCCCATCGAAATGGAGGGCACATATCCCCTGCCCGAAGCCCAACTGGACCGTTTCATGTTCAATGTGGTCATCAATTACCTCTCCGAAGACGATGAAGTGGCCGTCGTGGAACGAACCACGGCGCGCCACCCCGCAGCCATCGAGCCGATTTTCACCGGCGAGGACGTTTTGCGGTTCCACGAGTTGGTCCGGCAGGTGCCGATCGCTCAGAACCTGGTGCGTTACGCGGTGCGGCTGGCCGCCTCCTCGCGGCCGCAACAAGTCGGCGCGCCCGCCTTCGTCAACGATTGGGTAAGCTGGGGCGCCGGCACCCGCGCCGCGCAGTTTCTGGCGCTGGGCGCAAAGGCGCGCGCTCTGCTGCGTGGCCGCACACATGTCTCGGCCGAAGACATTCGCACGCTGGCGGCGCCGGTCTTGCGCCATCGCATTCTGGTCAATTATCGGGCCGAGGCCGAGGGCACCAACGTGGACGCGGTCGTCCGCCGCTTGCTGGAAAGCGTCAGCGAGCCAGGTGCGTCTTGATGTGTTATGCCGGATACCTTGCCAGTTCGGGAAGCAGGGTTTGTTGATCCTAAGGCGCTGATGGCCATTCGGAATCTCGAACTGCGCGCCCGGGTCGTCATCGAAGGCTTCTGGAGCGGCTTGCATCGCAGTCCTTATCACGGTTTCTCCGTCGAGTTCACCGAATACCGGCCCTACTCCCCCGGTGAAGACACCCGCTACCTGGACTGGCGTCTCTACGCCCGTTCCGACCGCTTTTATCTCAAAAAGTTCGAGGACGAAACCAACCTCCGCTGCTATCTGCTGGTCGATCACAGTCGTTCCATGAGTTACAGCTCGCTGGCTTACTCCAAATCGGACTACGCCCGCACTTTCGCCGCCACGCTGGCGTGGTTCCTGCACGCGCAGGGCGACGCGGTCGGGCTGTTCTCCTTTGACGAGCGCGTGCGCGATTACCTGCCCGCGCGGCATCGGCACGGGCACTTGCGCCAACTCATGCTGGCCCTGGAACGGGAACCGGCGGGCCGGGCCACCAACCTGACCGAACCCTTGCGCCGCGTGGCCGAATTGGCGCGCAAGCGGGGATTGATCGTGCTTATCTCCGATCTGCTCGCGCCGGTGGGCGAATTGGAAAGCCACCTGGCCCGCCTCACCGCCGCCGGGCACGAGTTGGTCGTTTTCCAGGTGCTCGACCCCAATGAACTGGCCTTCAATTTCCAGAACGCGAGTCTCTTTCAGGACGTCGAGAGCCAGAAAGACATCTACATTGACCCTGCGGTGGCCCGCGTTTCCTACCAGCGCCGTTTGCGCGAGCACGGCGAGGGTGTGGAAGCCATCTGCCGCAAATTGGGCTTTGCCTTTCATCGCGTCTTGACCGACCAGCCTATGGACGCAGTCTTGCTCGATTTTCTCCGCAGCCGCGTCCGCCGGGGCAAACTCATTCGCCGCCGCCAGCAGCGCACATCGACATGAATTTTCTATCTCCATGGTTCTTGCTGGGTGCGCTGGCGGTGGCCGCACCGATCTTGTTCCATCTCATCCGCCGCGCGGCGCGGGAGCGGACCTTGTTCAGTTCGCTGCTCTTCCTCAGTCCGACTCCGCCGCGGGCCGTGCGCCGGCGCAAACTTGAACATATCTGGCTGCTGCTGCTGCGCTGCCTTTGCTTGTTGCTGCTGGCGGTTGGATTTGCCCGACCGTTCTTTGCGCGCGATATTTCTCCCCCCGAGACGGCCGCGCAGGAGCGCCGGCTCATCCTCCTGGTCGATACGAGCGCGAGCATGCGCCGCGAGGATCTTTGGGAAAAGGCGCGCGCCACAGTGGACCATTATTTGGACAAGGCGACTCCGTCCGACCAAGTCGCCTTGATGACCTTCGACCTGCAACCACGCACCCTGGTCAGCTTCGCCGATTGGTCCTCATGGCCCCAGGACCAGCGCGCGGTTCTGGCGCGCCAACGCCTGGCCGCGGTCGCGCCGGGATGGATGGGAACGCATCTGGGCGCGGCCTTGACGGGGGCGGCCGAGCTATTCCGCGAAAACTCAGTCACCCGCCGCGAGATCGTTTTGATCACCGATTTGCAGGAAGGCGCCAAGTTGGACGGGTTGCAGGGATACCAATGGCCTTCAAACACGCGCGTCATCGTCGAGCGCCTGCCGGCCAAACAGCAATCCAACGCCGGCCTGGAAATTCTCGAACCACCCGCTGTCGTGGCCGGGGTGGAGGATGCCATTCACGTCCGCGTGTCCAATTCCAGCGATTCCCGGAAGGAAAAATTCCTCCTCGGCTGGCGCGGCGCGAGCGAACGGATGGAAATTTATTTGACTCCCGGCCAGATCCGCACCTTTACCGCGCCCAAGCCCCCCGCGGGGTTGCAATCCGGCGCCCTGGAATTGACGGGCGACGACCTTGATTACGACAACCTCTCTTACTACGTCGCGCCGGAAATCCAACACGTCGGCATTTATTGCGCCGGCTTGGGCTCAACGAATGACTCGGCTGGCATGTTCTACTATCTGCAACGCGCCCTTCCGGCCACGCCGCGATGGCAGCCACAATTTGCCCCGGAGTTGACCGAACAAGCCTCCTTCGCCGTTCTCGCCACCAATCTCGCGCCGGAACACATCGCCGCCCTCCGCCGCTGGTTGGAGAGCGGCAAAACGGCGCTGCTGGTCCTGGTCGATACGAGTGCCGCATCCACACTGGCGGGGTTGCTCGGTTTGCCGGACGCGGCCGTGACCGAGGCCGGCGGAGATTACGCCTTGCTGGGCACGATCGACTTCCGACACCCCATCTTCGCGCCGTTTGACGACCCACGCTTCAGCGATTTCAGCCACATCCATTTCTGGAAACACCGGCGCTGGGACATTCCCCCCTCTCTCCACCCCGGCGTGCTGGCCAAATTTGACGACGGTTCACCCGCCTTGGCGCAAGTGGCCGTGGGCAAAGGCAATCTGCTCGTGCTCGCCTCGGGCTGGAATCCGTCCGACAGCCAACTGGCCGTCTCCAGCAAGTTCCCCCCGCTGCTGCAAACAATGCTAGCCTGGAGCGGCGCCAGCGCCCCGACGCGCTTCCAATTTCGCACCGGCGACACGCTTCCCGCGCCCCCCTCTTCCGGGGGCCCTGTCCAATGGCGGAAACCGGACGGCAAACTGGCCACGCTCCCAGCGGGCGCCGCCTTCGAGGAAACGGATACGCCGGGAATTTACGCGTCGGGCTGGGGCGGCCGGGAGCGCCTCTTTGCCGTGAACATTCCATTGGAAGAAAGCCGCATTAAGCCGATGCCCCAGGATGATCTGGCCCACTTGGGCATGCCGCTGGGAGTGGACAGGGAGCAGGCCTCCGCCATCGCGCGGGTTCACCAACAACACTTGCAGGATGCGGAATTGGAGAACCGGCAGAAGCTTTGGCGCTGGTTGATCATGGCGGCGTTGGCGGTTACCTTTGGGGAGATTGTCTTGAGTGGATGGCTGGCGCGCCGCGTGACCACGGCACCAGCAACGTTATGATGGAACCGCGTCTCAAAAACGAACTCGCCGCCGCGGAGCTAACGCTTCGCCACGCGCGGCTCTGGCGCGAACTGACCTTCTGCTGTCTGGGCGCGGCGGTGGCGGGGATTCTCTTTCTCCTGCTGCAAGGCTTCTCTGGCTGGAATTCGCCCATCCTCTGGATCGTCCCGTTGTTGGGTGGAATGATCGCCACCGGCTTTGTCTGGCGGCGTCATAGCCGTCGCGAGGCGGATTTTGCCTCGCTCGTCGCGGACGTCGAGCGCGAACATCCCGCCCTACGCCACCTTCTCTCGGCGGCGGCGGAACAGGAACCGGATGCCGGCGGCTTCAGGTTTCTGCAATTGCGCGTCATCGATGAGGTTCTGGCCCATCCGCAACGGGAGTCATGGAAGCGGCGCTTGGAACAAAGGCTCGCTGCCGCCAAAACCGGCGGCGTGGCCGCGCTTGCCGCCGCGCTGGCCGCGTTGCTCGTGCTGGCCTACGGCTCTGGCCGCGCGCATCCGGTTTTTGGTGCGCTGCTGGCCAGAGGAGTCACGGTCACGCCGGGCGACACCCAGGTGGAACGCGGCTCCAGCCTGGTCATTGCCGCCCGTTTCGGAGGCGAGCCGCCGCCGGAAGCAGCCTTGGTGCTGGTTTCCGCCTCCGGCAAGACCCAGCGCATCGCGTTGGAAAGGCACCTGGCCGATCCTGTTTTCGGCGCCAGTTTGAGTGAAGTCTCGGAGGAGGCTCATTATCATGTCGAATACGCCGGCGGCAAGTCGCCCGATTATAAGATCACCGTGTTCGATTATCCGTCGTTGCTAAGGGCCGACGCGTTGCTGGTCTTTCCCGCCTATACGGGTCTGACCAACAAGACCGTTCCCGATACCCGGCGCATTAGCGCCGTGGAAGGCACACGCCTGACTTACACTCTGCAATTAAACAAGCCGGTAAAACGGGCGCGCTTTGTCAGCGGCGATCAATCCCTGGACCTGGACCTGCAAAGCAATGCCCTGGCCGTCCTCGATTCGTATCTTTTGACCAACAGCTCCCACTTCACGCTGGCGCTGGAGGACGCCGAAGGCCGGGCCAGCAAATTCCCCGCCGACTTTATCCTCCATGTGCTGACCAACCAGCGGCCGGTTGTCAAGGTGGTCTTTCCGCGCGGCGACCAGCGCGTCTCGCGCCTGGAAGAAATGCAATTGCAAGGGGAGGCCTCGGATGACTTCGGCTTGCTGAAATACGGAGTCGGCTTTGGCGTGGCGGGCCAGGACCCGCGCTTCATCGAACTGGGCGGCTCGGCACCCGGCAACCAGAAACTCTCCTTCAATTATCTGATCCCCCTGGAAAACCTGGGCGTCGAGGAGGACCAGGTCATTGGCTATTTTGTCTGGGCCGATGACAACGGGCCGGACGGAAAGCCGCGCCGCACGTTCAGCGACATCTTTTTCGCCGAGGTCCGTCCCTTTGAGGAGATTTTCCGCCCCGAACAATCCGGCATGAGCGAGAATGAGAGTCAAGGCCAGCAGGGTCAGCAAGGCCAGGAAAACCCAAACGTGAAGCTGGCCGAGTTGCAAAAGGAAATCGTCGTCGCCACTTGGAAACTTCAACAGAATACGTCTCAATGAAAACTCGATATACTCACTGTTGGCTGGCCGCGTTGCTCTGCGCGCTGACGGCTGTCGCGCAAGAACCTGCCCCGCAGCGCCCGGCCCCGGTGGGCGATTACGCTGCGGACCTCTCCACCGTAGGCAAGTCGCAGGAGGAGGCGCTGGAGGAGGCGAAGCAGATGTTGGAAGAGTCCCAGAACGCCACCGCGCGCGCCGCTCTGCAAACGGCCATCAAGGACATGGAGCGCGCGGAAAAGTCGCTGCAAGCGGCGAAGAAGAATCCAGCGGATCTTCCGGCCGCCGTGACCGCGGAGCAGGCTGCTTACCAGGCCCTCCTGAAATTGGTCCCGCATGAGTATCAAGTCTCCCGCTCGCGGCGCGGCAGCCAGGGGGGTCGCGCGGGACAGCCCGGCCAACGCCAGATGGACCAGCTTGAATTGACGCTTGAGGAGAACCGCTATGAAACCGAACGCCAGGCCGCGACCGCCCCAACCGGGGCGCAGCAGGAACAATTGAAGGCCGCCGACCGCTTGAAACAATTGGCGCAACGGCAACAGGACTTGAATGACCGCTTGCGCGAACTGCAAACGGCCCTCCAGCAAGCGCGCACGGAAAAGGAGCAGGCGGAGATTCAGCGCGAACTTAAACACCTGGCCGATGAAGAGCGCCAGATGCTCTCCGACGTCGATGACTTGCGGCAGCAACTCGATCAAGCGCCCAGTTCCAGCTCGCTCTCCCAGGCCGCGCGCGACTTGGACCAGACTCGTGCGGAAACCCAGCGCGCCGCTCAGCAGTTGGCCAACCAGGCGGTTTCGCAGGCGCTGGCTTCCGGCACGCGCGCGCAGCAGAGCATGGAGAATCTGCGCGAAAATCTCCGCAGCCAGACCTCCAGCCAGTTTTCCGGCCAGATGCGGCAGCTGCAAAACCAGGCGCGCGAACTGGTCCGCCAGGAGGATGAAATCGGACGCGGCCTGGAATCGATGGACGGCGAAGATCACAAGACGCTGGACAACACGGCGCAGCGTCAACAATTGGTCAAGCAGATGGCCCGGCAGCAAAGCGCCCTCACCAATCTTTTGGCCGGCATGCAGGACGTGACCGAAAAAGCCGAAAGCAGCGAGCCGCTTCTCTCCGAACAACTTTACGACGCGTTGCGCCGCGCCGGCCAAATGCACACCGAGAGCCTTCTCGAAGCCGGCAGCGAACTGGTGGACCGCGGCTTCCTGACCAAAGCCGCCGAGATCGAGGGTTCCGCCCGCACGAACATCAACGAACTGCGGCAGCGAGTCGAGCGTGCCGCCGAAAGCGTCCTAGGAAGCCAATCTCAGGCCCTGCGTTACGCCCAAGCCGAATTGGACGATCTTTCCAAACAGGTCGAACGCGGGCTTGGGGACACGGCCACCAATGCCGCAGCCGGCTCCGGCACGGGAACCAATTCCACCTCCCCATCCGGTGCCCGGGCCCATGCCTCCTCGCCCTCCGGTGCGGGAACCAATTCCTCGCCTTCCGGCGCACAACCCAATCCCTTTTTGCTTGCAGGGCAACAAGCCAATGCCTCCTCGCCGTCCGGCGCAGGAACCGATATCTCGTCGTCCGGCACACAGGCCGATGCCAGCGGCGGCGGAGACCGGTTGCGCGAGTTGGTGCAACAAATCGGCGGCGCCCGTGACGGCGCCCGTGGCGGCGTGGGGTTGGCCGGCCCGATTGTTGGCAATGACTTCGCCAACTGGTCCGATCGGATGCGCGACGTGGAGCAAGTGGTCGATTCTGTCGAATTGCGCAACCGGCTGGCCACGGTGCGCGAACGTGTGGCGGCCTTCCGCGCCGAGTACAGGCTGCACGACCGCATGCCGCTCGTCGATGCCGTGAAAATGCAGGTCCTCCAGCCGATGACCGAGGTCCGCGTCCAACTTCAGGAAGACCTGGCCCGGTTGGAAAACGTGCGCAGCCTGGTGCCGCTGGACCACGATCCGGTGCCGGACAACTATTCCGAGTTGGTCCGCAAATACTACGAGAAACTTGGAGGCGGTCAGTGATTGTCTTTTCCGCCCGCGGGTGGATGTTTCCAGTTCTGGCGCTCCTCGTTTTCCTGGCCGCCGCCTTGGTTTGGGCCGGCCACCGTAGTGCCGTCGAACGCCGCATTCGGATCGGTTGTGGATTGCTCAAACTGGCCGGCGTGCTCACGCTGGCGCTCTGCCTGTTGGAACCGTTGCAACTGGGCCAGCGCGCCCGCCCGGGTGCCAACGTTTTCGCGCTCATGGTCGATGAGAGCCAAAGCCTGCGGGTCAAGGACGCCGGCCAAACGGAGTCGCGCGGCGACGCGATTCGCCGCCAATTGACCAACGACACCGCCGGCTGGCAGGCGGCCCTGGAGGAATCTTTTCAGGTGCGCCGTTACACCTTCGATTCCCATTTGCAGGATGTCCGGGACTTCGGCGGATTGGAATTCAACGGCAACGCCACCGCGCTGGAGCACGCCTTGCACACTGCCGCCGAGCGCTGGCGCGGCCAGCCCGTGGCCGGCGTGCTGGTGTTTACCGACGGCAACGCGACGGATGCTTCGCCAGACTTGGTCGCGCTGGGTAATTGTCCGCCGGTTTATCCCATCGTCGTCGGCAGCGAATCGGGGCTGCGCGACATCGCCCTGAACAGAGTGACGGTCAGTCAGACGGCGTTCGAAGACGCGCCGGTGACCGTACAAGCCGAAGTGGCGGCGCGCGGCTTCGCCGGCTCGGACGTGAACGCGCGATTGCTGGAGGTCACCGCCGGTGCTTCCAACGTGGTGGCGCAACAAACCAAACCGGCGCGCGACGACGAGAGCGCCCTAAATTTCCGCTTCCAAATTCAGCCCGACAAACCGGGCTTGCATTTCTACCAGGTGGAAACACGGGCGCGCGAGGAATTGGGCGGGGCCGCGGCCGAATCGCGCGAGGCGACCCTGGCCAACAACCGTCAGATCGTGGTGGTGGATCGCGGCCAGGAGCCGTTTCGCATTCTCTACGTCGGCGGCCGGCCCAATTGGGAGTTCAAATTCCTCAACCGCGCCCTCGGGGACGACCCGCAGGTGCATTTAGTCTCCCTCATTCGCGTGGCCAAGCGCGAACCCAAGTTCGATTTCAAAGGCCGCGCGGGCGAATCCAGCAACCCCTTGTTCCGCGGCTTCGGCCAGAACGACGATGAGACCGCCCGCTATGACCAACCGGTCATCGAGCGGCTCAATACGGCGGACGAATTTGAATTGCGCGGTAACTTTCCCAAAACCGCCGAGGAGCTTTTCCGCTATCACGCCGTCATTGTGGGCGACTTGGAGGCGGAGTTTTTCACCCACGATCAAATGGTCCTGCTGCAGCGATTTGTTTCCGAGCGCGGCGGCGGTTTTTTGATGTTGGGCGGAGCGGAATCCTTCCGTCAAGGCAACTACGCGGGCACCGTCATCGCCTCTCTGCTGCCCGTTTATCTGGATCGGCCGGGCGCCGCCAAGCTGCCGTCTCAGTGGAAGTTCAACCTCATGCGCGAAGGCTGGCTGCAACCGTGGACGCGTTTGCGCTCTACCGAAGCGGAGGAAAAGGACCGCCTGGAATCCATGCCGCCCATGAACGTTTTCAATCCCGTGGGCGGCGTCAAGCCGGGTGCCAGCGTGCTCGCCACGGTTTCGGACGAGGACAACAACACCTTTCCCGCCTTGGTGGTGCAGCGGTTCGGATTGGGTCGCAGCGGGGCTTTGATGCTCGGAGATATGTACCACTGGGGCATGAAGAATGAAGCGGCGCAAAAAGATTTGGCCAAGACCTGGCGCCAAATGGTCCGCTGGCTGGTTTCCGATGTGCCCGCGCGCGTGGCCGTCAATGCCGAGACCGGCGCCGACGGCGACCCGGCCTTGGTCCGGCTGGTGGTCAAACTCCGCGACGAGGAATTCAAACCGCTGGACAACGCCGCCGTGCAACTGACCATCCGCCCGGTGCGATTGTCCCAGGGCGCGCCGGCCCATGACGTCTCATTGACGGCCGATGCCTCTCCCAACCAACCGGGAACTTACGTGCGTGATTATATCGCGACTGAGGCGGGAGCCAGCACCGTCGAGGCCGTAGCCACGCAGTCCGGCGGCAACGTGATTGGCCGCTCGACGGCAGGCTGGGCCTTGGACCCGGCGGCGGAGGAATTCCGTTCCCTCAAACCCAACCGCGCCTACCTGGAGGCGCTGGCCAAGCGCACCGGCGGCCAAGTGTTGACGCTGGATGAGTTGCGGGATTTCGTCCGCCAGCTTCCGCAACGCCACGCGCCGATCATGGAGTCGTGGAGCAAACCTTTGTGGCAGGAACCGGCCGTTTACCTGTTCGCGTTGGGCTGCTTTGTCGCGGAGTGGGGCATCCGGCGCTGGAAGGGGCTGCCGTGAAGCGCGCGCTCGTGGTCATGCTCGGCCTGCTGCTGTGCGCCTTGGCCGTGCGCGCGCAAAGCAACGAGGATCGGACGCTTGTCTTGATTATCGGCGCGCCGGGCGAACCCGAATTTGCCGAACTATTCTCCGTTTGGGCGGACTTGTGGAAGCAGGCGGCCGTCAAGGGCGCCTTGCGCGTGCGCGTCATCGGCCAGGACGCGGCGGCTTCGACCGATGACCGCACCCGTTTGTTGAACGTCCTGGCGGAGGAAGTTTCCCGGCCAGCCGGAGAACTTTGGCTGGTGTTCATCGGTCACGGCACGTACGACGGCCACGCGGCCAAGTTCAATTTGCGCGGGCCGGACCTTTCGGCGGAAGATTTGGCGGCGGCCTTGAAACCATGCCGGCGTCCCCTGGTGGTCATTCAATGCGGCTCCGCCAGCGGACCGTTTCTGCCTGCCCTTTCCGCTCCAGGCCGTGTCATCATCACCGCCACCCGCAGCGGCTACGAGGTCAATTTCGCCCGCTTCGGCGGCTATCTGGCCCGTGCCATCGGTGATCCCGCCGCGGATCTCGACCATGACGGACAAGTCTCCTTGCTGGAGGCCTTTCTGCTGGCGGCGCGTCAAGTCGATCAATTTTACCGCGAGCAAGGCCGCTTGATGACTGAGCACGCGTTGCTCGACGACAACGGCGACGGCCTCGGCACGCCGCCCGAATGGTTCCATGGCGTGCGGGCGGTCAAGACGCCGGAGAAGGGCAAATCGGCAGATGGAGTGCGGGCGCATCAAATGATTCTGGCGCGCGGCCAAAGCGAGCAGGAGCTGAGTCCCGAAGCGCGCGCGCGCCGCGATCAATTGGAGCAAGCCCTCAGCGCCCTGCGCGCCCGCAAAGCGGAGATGAAGGAGGACGAATACTACAGTCAAATCGAAAAAATTATGGTCGAAACCGCCCGGCTCTATCCGGACAAGTAGGCGGCCCTCTTCATTCCTGCGGGTAAACCAAGAGACGGTCATGCACCAGCACGATCAAGTCGGCCTTGCCGTCGCCAGTCACGTCGGCCACCACGGCCTCGCGCGGTTCGGTCGCGTCGATCCGCCGGGAACGGAAGGTTCGCTCTTCAAAAACCTGCCAGCGATTGGCCGGGACCAGTTTGTGCGGTTTCTCATATGCTACCAGATCCAGGTAGTTCTTGGCAGTTTCCAAGAAAACCAGGGCCTTGAGCCCGTCCTGGTTCAAATCTCCGGCGACGACATCGGTCAGGTGCCCGTCTTTGATCGGCGTTTCATAACTGTCCAACTCCGAAAACTCCCAGACCAGGCCGCTGGTGGCCAGGGTGCCGACGGCATTGACGCCAATGAGCGCCACGCTGTTGGCGTTGGTCGAGCCGAGACCTACCGCGCGCAAGGCGGTGAAATCGGTGACCGGCAGAGGCAGGTTGCGCACCACTTGCCAGACACCGGCCTTGTCCCGTTCGCTCAGAGTCAGTTCCTTGCGCTCTGAGTCAAGTAGAAAAATCGAGGCGATGGCGTTGGTCCCATTGCGCAACGGGGCGGCTCCCACAATGCGCGAATCGCTGGACGCGCCGTTGATCTGTTCCTTGACGTAAAAGCTCCAGGCCGATTTGCTGTTGGTGGCCGGGTCGGCTTCTGGCTTCAAGACCACCGCCCGCACAAAATTCTTTTGCGCCAGCAGCAACTCCGGTTTGCCGTCGCCATCGACGTCCGAAACGCTCAACCACGGCTCCTCCGTGCTGCCGCCGGGCGGCAATACATCCGCCTCCTCGAAATTGACTTTGTCCGGCTTTTGGATCAGGACCTTGATTTTTTCGTACGGAATCAAAACAATCAAATCAGCCAGCCCATCCTGGTTGGCGTCGTGCATGGTCATGGAAGAGGGCATCGCTTTGAAATCGTTGCTCAACTTTTGTCGGTGCGCTATTCCGTCCGCCTGGCGCGTGACCAGAAAACGGTTGGTGTCCTGCTCGACGATCACGGCCAGGCTCGGCTTGGCGCCGGGCTGCAATGGACCGACACACATGGTCAAAGGCTTGCCGTCAAGAGGAATAACCGTCGGAAAGGCGATCCGCCCATGCTCATCCAGCTTGGTCACCCCCACTTGATGCTCATCGCTGCTGAGCAGAAAAATCCGCGGCGTGCCGCTCCCGTCCCAGTCACGGACCGCCAGTTCGCTCACCCCGGCGAAAGTAGGGAACGTTTTGGCCGCCGCCAGCGTACCGTCGGGTTTTTGCAGATACAGGCTCAATTGGCCGCTGTCCGGTTCGGCCACCAGCAAGTCCGCCAGGCCGTCGCCGTTGACGTCGGCCCACAAAATGCCCCGATGGCCGCGCGTGGTTTTATTCAGCGGCAAAACTTGGAACTGGCCTTGCTTGAAATTGCCCGAAAGCGGTTCGGCCGGCTTTTGC
>PLIU01000406.1 GCA_003140095.1 Verrucomicrobiales bacterium
CCGGCCCGGCCGGCATTTCCTCCGCCTCCCGCATCAGCCCGTCCAGCCCCATTGCCAGGGGCGCCACCAGCCGCTCCTCCAATCGCTTCTCCCCGGCCTCCTCTTCCAGGTCGCTCGACATCTCCATCAACATGGCCGCGTAAGCGCAATTCTCCTGATGCCTCATCCAGTCCTCGTAACCTCCTTGTTTCCATTCACTTAAGTTTTGCTCGCTGATGGGCCGTCCCTCGAACCTGGCCTTCAGCACCTTCTGCACGGCCGCCAGGCCGTTGAGCCATTCCACCAATTCCGTTCCCACCTCTGCATTCTGGAGGCGGACATTTAACTCTTCGCGCAACTTGCGCGGCAACCTGGCTATTTTACCCAGCCGGGTCATACAACACCCCTTTTTATAATTTTCATGGCTTCATTTTATCACGCCCACGGCGGTTCGTCCAGCTAAAATGAAGGAAAATTAGGCATAAAATGAATTGTACTACTGAAAATGAATTAAGCTTTGTGGAAGATCAAACAAAAAGGTTGAATTGTGAGGAACCCCTTTTGTTTACGACCAGCCAACGCCATCCCGGCCTCCCCGCAGCCAACGCCGCCCAGCTAGCCCATTACAAACCCCCTTTTCGCGTCTCCCACCCGGCTATCTTTTGACCTTTTTCCCTTTGGCGTCGTATTCTTCCGCCGTGACCAGGAATCCAAAGCGATTGGTCGCCAGCTCGGGCTGCCGGACATCGAGAACAAACAGGCGTTTGCCGTAAGGGAGTTGAGCGCGCACGGCCGCAAAGAAACAGGGCTGTACGGGCGAAATGGCGGAGAAGTAGGTCGAAAGATCGACCCTGTCCTTTTCCAACCGCGGAAATAAGTGCGCGCCGTAGTCGATTGGAATTACCCCGCGAGAGTGCAACGAAGCCTCTGTCCGGTCGGTTGTGAGCGCCCCTGGCCACCAGACAATACTCTCGGTGCCCTTGAGCGAGTGCTGCGTCCCAACCGGCAGAATCCAGCCGGCCAGCCCGTTGCTTTGGGCTTGCGGTGGGCCGAGAGAATTCTGAGCGACGATTAAGGCCACCGGCTCGGTAGCCTTGACGAATTGGATATCGAAGCCGACCTGTCTTGGGAGGCCAAAAACAAAGCCGCAAGCCCGTCGCAGCCAAACCCATTTTACGGGAATCCAACGATCCGGCGCCCGGCCGCTTTTCACATTCAGCGGAGTTGGCGGAAGGATCGTCACCGCCGGAGGTCGATCAAAGTGTGCCAAAAAATATATCCCGCCCAGCAACACCAAACTCAAGGCCATGAGCCATTTCTGATTTCGCGTGGGAATCACGGTGATTCGGAGAATGAAATCTGTTCACGGGATGGTCAAGAGCGAAACACCAGAGGGGTCAGTGAAGGGGCGCGGTTCACTTTTTATCCGCTCCTAATTAAAGCTGGCCGTCGCCGCGCCATCAGCGGATGAACGGGATATAAGCGCGCACGCGGGAGCGGTAGGCAATGAAGGACTCTTGGAAGCGCTCGCCCAAGAGCCGGTGTTCCGAGCGCACGCGAATTTCCGTGCCGGCTAGGAATGGGATCAACGCCGCAACCAGCATCGGCCACCAGGTCCAGGCGGCCCCCGTGGCCAGCAGCATACCCAATATCGAGACGTAAATCGGATGCCGAACCCACCGGTAAGGGCCGCTTTGGATCAGTTCGTGCTGTTCGTTGAGCCCGGCTTCGTAACGCCATTGCTTGCCGAGATTGCGAGCGGCCATCCATGCCAACGCGACTGATAGAGGACCGAGAATCATGGAAGCAATCAACGCCGGTGCGGATTTTTCAAATCCGGCCGGCCTGACGTAGGCCCAAACCAGGGTGAAACCGAGCGCCTGCAGCAAAATCCCCCACCGTGAGGCGCGCGCGCGGACCACTCTTTTCTGCCCCATCGCCTGCTTGCGTGGTCCCACAAAACCAAGCGAGAACGCCATCCAGCAGAGGAAGAGTTCAACTAGAGCGACGGTCTTGAGCATGTGTTCAACTTGTATCTCCAAACGATTTCCGGGTAGTGGGCTACCTTGAAACTTTATATGGCCGCATTCTTTGTTTAGATTTCCTTAATCCAGCAAAAAAATCATTTATGAATCCCCACAAAAGGATGCTGACAATCAAAAGAAGCAAAATTGCGGCTCCGGTTGGATCGCCGTGATTCAAAAATGGCGCAAGAGCGAGTGGCCAGAGAATGGCCGCCCATATACAGTTTAGTGGGAATTCAACGAGGGGAAGCGAACGCTCATTTGCACCACCATCATCAAATATAATTAGGAGAGCAATGAAGAGCGCCAAGCCAGACCCCGTTATGCAGATAACATAAATTAGCGATCTGATTATTCGCCAAGACATAGTTCAAAGGTAAATTTTTCCCCTGACCAAATCAAGGCAGAAGTTGGACAATTTCTTCCAACGTCAAAACACGATCGGTTAACCCTGCTTCCATCGCCGGGGTGATGCGCACGGTCTGGTGAATCCGGCAGAAGTTGTAGTGCATGAAATAAAGCGCGACGTTGTGTTCCAGGTTTTCCTGCTTTTTTGAAAAGGCGTTGTTCAATCGAGTGAACCGAACCACGCATTTCAAGGAAGATTTTTCACCTCGGATTTCACGGATATCACGGATGGGAAACCCGTCGTTTCTTATCCGTGTGATCCGCGAAATCCGTGGTTGTATAATTGCGGCCGTGGCCCGTCTCAACGCGAACCCTCCGTCCGCGTCACAAAGCGCGAAAGGGCTGAACCGAGAATGGCAAAGACCAACAACACTCCGGCCAGCATCAGTACGCGCATGCCCATGGGCGCGGTCGCCGCCATCGTGGCTTGCAGGCCGATCTTCAAATCCGCCCACGCCTCCACCGCTACCGCCCGATGGAAGGTCAGCAACTGCCCTTGTTGGGGGATGCTCGCGCGGATGCCGGCGGGACTGCTCACCGCGGCGTCCTGCTGCTGGATCAATTTCTCGGCCAGACGCAGAAAAGCGGCGTTGTCGTCGGCGCTGTTGATGTCAATGATATCTTTTGCGTCTTGCTGCGTGTAGTTGAGTTCCTGGCGGTTGCGCAAGGCGCGCAGCTTGCCGCCCAGCGCGCCGGTGTCCCCGGCGGCCCCGGACTGGCGGGCGTTGAAGCCGATGAGGGCCTGCTGCAGCTTGATGTTGTGCAACTGCACGCGCGCGTCCTCGTTGAACGCGGCGTCGTCGGTCGAGAGTCCGAAGGCGGCTTGGAACGCGCGCCGGGCCTGTTGCGGATCTCCATTCTGCAGAGAATTATTGCCCAGGGCCAGAAATTGCTGCGCCTCCTGCGTCCGCGCCTGCCGCAGGGTCTTCTCGCTTTCGAGGTAGGATTGCGCATCCGCCGCGTCCGTGCGCGCGGCCAGTTCTTGTCCCTGGAATTGCAGAGCGCCATCGTAATGTTTGACTTGCCATTTGTCGCTGAGGGAAATCCGCCAGGTGATGTTTTCCAGCGGCAGATCGAATTTCGGCGCGGCCATTTCCAGGTCCAGCGCGCGCGCTTCAGCCGCGCCCGCCCGGCAACTGTAATAGACTTCCACCGTCGCCGGCCGGCTGCCGTTGGCCTGCTGCTCCAACGGGATGAGCACGCGCCCGCCCTCCCGCCAGGGCCAGACGCCGTTGTCATTGACAAACGCGAACCAGAAATCGGCGTTGGCCGGCAGCGTCATGCTCAGCAGGCGTTTGTCGCCGGGCAGGATTTCCAGGCGGGCTTGCGTGAGCATGACCCCGTCGTCGGAAACAACGGAGTTGAAGTTGACCAGGTCGATTCTCGCGGGCAGCAATTTGGCCGCCTGGTGGCGCCGGAGTTTCAACGAAAGCTGGAAGGCCGGTTCGACCAACCGGTACGTCAGGCTGGCCGCGGCGGCGGGCAAATCTTTTTGCAGCGCGCGCGGGATGCTCTGCCATTCGGCCGGTTGCAGCGACGGCGGCGCGGGATCCACCACCACCTCCAGGCGCGGGTCCGATTGCACCGTGACATAGCCGCGCTGGAGATTGACGTCCGCCGCCTGGATGCCGCGCAAGGTGGTCTCGGCCGCCTGCGCGGGCAGCAGCGTTTGATAGGCGACCTGGAGCAAGTAGGGGCCGATGACCTTCCGGCGCAACTTCACCACCCACGACTGCATGGCGTTGGTCACGCCGCCCGGCTCGGGCAGGAAATCGCCGACCTGATCACCTTGGAAGCGCACGCCTTCGGCGTTGGTGGGAATGAGGAGGCGAAAAGATTTCAGCCCGGTGTTTTCAATCTGATACTGCAAATTGGCGCTGACCTTTACCTCCGCTTCACTCACCGCCGCATGTTGCAAGCCGGTGACTTGCACCCACGGATCGACCTGCTCCACGTCCAAGCTGAGGTGGGCGGGAACCTGCAACGCGCGGAAAGCCAGCACACCCTTCTGCCGGATGCCCGAGTTCTGCGGGTCCAACTGCGTATAGCCTTCCCGCGCCGCGATTTGCAGGCGCATCCCTTGTTCGGGCGCCACCAGCAAGGTCCCCTGCTGCTTGCCCGCTTCGCGCACGACGATCTGCGGAACTTTCCAACCTCGCGCGCTCTTGACTCCTGGACCGGACAAAGTAATGGCAAAGCTTTGCGCGCCTTGTGTCTTGCCCACCAGGTGCAGCGTGATCAAGCGCCCGGCTTCGGTCTTTGATTCCGTCCATTGGCTCAAGGCCGCGCCGCTGATGGCTTCGACGTCGAATCCGGCGGGCAGCAAAAAGCTCAAGCCGAAAATTCCCGCCCGCGTGATGTTCGCGGTGAAATTGTCCGCCAGCACGGCGCGGTCCTCGCCCAGGGACAAGGTGTCCGCCGTTTCCACCCGCACGTCCGGTTCCACCGCCGAGGCCTTCAAGGTGATAACGGCTTGGCTGTTGGAATAGCTTAAGGCCCGGCGCAGGGTCAGCCCCGGAATTTCCCCTTGCAGCGCGGCCACCGCGTCGCCGGGGAAATCCTCCAGATTGAGCGGGGAAAAATCCGGCGCGCTCACCGCGTCCAACTGCACTTCGCTGCCGGTGGCGATGCCGGCCAAACCAACCTGCCCGGCCGCATTGTCCACCGTCAGCAGGCCAATCGATTGCTCCAACGGCAGCGGACCCGTGGCCGTCTGCGACCGCACCACGACCACGAAGGGCCGTGATTGCGCCGGGTTCAACGTGATCCGCAATTGGCGCGTGTCCGGGTCGAATCGCCATAAGGACACCAACGCGCCGTGGTTGGCCGGATCCAGCACGTCGGTGATCGTCGCACTCGGCGGCACGCGCAGGAGCAGTTCGCCCACCTCGCCTTGGGCCGGGCGGATGGAAACGTAATGCGCGCCCTCAATGACTCCCGCCGACGGCACGTAAAGTTGTGAAATCTCCGCGTAATACACGGCCTTCTCCTTGGTGACATCGCGGCGGCGCGGCCTCCAGCCGATCCATGTTGGCGCGGGCGTCAAGACCAATTTTGCCACAGTGTTGCTGGTGGCGTGGTCGCATTGAACCGAAACGGCCTGCGGCGATTCGACGTCCACGTCGAGATTGGCGACGATGAGTTGGACTTGAAAAATCAACCCGGCAGGAGTCGGCAGCAGGAAGCCGTTCTCGTCGTGGACACTGGAGACGGGCATTTCGTATTGCACCTCGATGTCAAACGCGCCGGTCTTGCGCGCCACCAGGTTTTGCGCGTCCGCCGCCGCCACAAGTTCGAATGCCTCCGGGGGATACGAGGCGCGCGTCAAAACGGCGTTCGACGACACGAGAGGCAACGACTGGCCTTTGACGGCTTGCCAATGAATTTTGGCCGTGCCCAGCACAAACTTATCCTCCACGCGAATGGTCTGCTTGACGGTGTCCGGGAGAACCTGCGCATTCGCGCCGCAAGCAAACCATACGCAACCCGCCACGATCATGGTGGCCGCAGCAGGCGCAGGCGCAGGCGCGCGCGACCAACGCCGCATTAGCCGCCAGCACGGCAGGCCGATGTGCAAAAGCAGGAATGCCGCCGCGACCCATAAGAAAATCCCGACACCGTTGGGCATTCTCAACGCCGCCCAAGCCAGCAGTGTCCAGCCGCAAATCCTGCTGGCAAATTCGAGCCGTCTGCCGCCTGCGATCCAGCCGAGAATCCACGCCGCCAGCGCGAGCAAGGCGGGCCAAATCCATCCCAGTTCCGTCCACGCCGTCGTTTTGTCAATCATGTTTAGGACTGACACCTGCAAGATGCTTCCGGCCTGTTGCACTGGCGCGAGCAAGGTAATGTCGGCGGGCGCGTGCGTGATGGATTGCGCCCAACGTGTGCCAGCCAGGAGCCGCGCCAATTGCGCGAAACCCGAAACGTCCGGCAGGCCGCCCGCCGGCATGACCGACCCATTCTGATAAACCAGGCGCTGGCCCGTGTCCGGTTCCAGTTTCCACTCCGTCAGCATCACCGGCGCGTCGGCCACGGGAGCCTGGACGCGGAGATGCTTTGGATCGCCGGAGGAGGAGGCCATCCGCAAGTCCAGTTGCAGGATCGCGTTCGGGTCGGCGTTTTGCGGCAGCGGAATCAGGCTGGCCGCGCC
>PLIU01000287.1 GCA_003140095.1 Verrucomicrobiales bacterium
CCCTTCCCGCGCGCAGGCCAGCACCGCGTTGGGACACGCTTCAATGCCGCCTGCAATCAGCCGCGTAAAGTGAACGCCCAAAAATGGGAAATGCGGATCGGGCACCGGATAAATCAAGTGGCGCACCAGATGTTGCCGGGCCGGTTTGATCTTAAAATATTCCCCGCGGAAGGGGACGATGCGGACATCGCGCTTTTCACCGGCCATGACCGCCACCCGGTCGCAGTGCAGTCCGGCGCAATTGACCACGTAATCCGCTTCCCAATCGCCCGTCGCCGTCCGCACCCGCCACTTTCCGTTTTGCGCTTCAATCTTGTTGACACAGACGCGGGCCGCGACCCGTCCGCCCGCGTCTTCGATTTTTTTCAGCATCGCGCGGCAGACCTGGATGAAGTCCACGATGCCCTCCTGCGGAACGTGAACGGCCGCGACGCCCGCCACGTGCGGTTCGATTTCGAGCATGCGCGGGCGGTCCAGCAGGCGGAGGCCTTGCAGGCCGTTTTGCCGGCCGCGCTCGTGGAGTTGGCGCAGGCGGCCCAATTCCGTCTCGTCCACCGCCACCACCAGCTTGCCGCAGATTTCATGGCGGACGCCGTTCTCTTGACAGAAGGCGGCCATTTCCCGGATGCCGGCCACGGCCAGCCGGGCCTTGAGCGAGCCGGGCTTGTAGTACAATCCGGCGTGGAGCACGCCGCTGTTGTTGCCCGATTGGTGGCGGGCGACGTCGTTTTCCTTCTCCAGGACCACGACTTGGTCGGCAGGAAAGCGGCCGGACAATTTGAGGGCCGTGGCCAAACCAATGATGCCGCCGCCGACAATGATGATTCGCTTCGCTCGCACTCGATTGGAAAATCTTCCCGTAAAACCATCGCGTCAACTTAAATTTCCAGGCTCCATGACTCTATTCCTTCCGCTCGTAAAACAAACCGATCTCCGAAAGGGCCGGGCTGACGGCAGCCTGGCTGATGCGCACGCGAACCCGGCTCGTGGTCACGTCCGCGCCGCGTGCCAGCCGGCAATTGCCGATGCTCGCGCCGCTGGCAAATTCCTTCCACTGGCCCTCCTGCCATCCCTCCACCGCAAACCCCTCCACGCGCTGGCCCAACGGCAGGTACTCGCGGATGCGCGCCACGTTAAACGTAACTGGTTGCGGGAATTCCAAAACCAGGCTCGCGTCGATCACCCCGTCGTCGGTGGCCCAATACGTGTCGCGTTTCCCGTCAATCACATTTTCCGCGCTATAACGGCGCTCATGGCCGCGGACGTTGGAGGCGCTCACCCGAGCTTGACGGGCCAGATCGACGGCGAAGATGGCGTCGCGTCGTCGGGCGAATTCCTGGAGCGAGGCGATGTCGGGATCGTGGATTTGACCGCGCTGGTCCGGCGGAATGTTCAGGAGCAGCGTGGCTCCGCGTCCGACGGATTTGAAATAAAGGTCGAGCAATTGCGCGGGTGTTTTAACCCTGCCGTCCTCGTTGGGGTGATAAAACCAGCCGGGCCGGATGGAAACGTCGCACTCGGCGGGCACCCAATCGGTTCCGGGACGGTCGCCGCGGTTCAGGCGCCCTCCGTCCGCGTCGCCGGGATAGAAGTCGCGCCGGTTGAGCGTATCCCAGCACGGGTCGCCGGCGATGCCGTCCTCATTGCCGACCCAGCGAATGTCCGGGCCGGCGTCGCTGAAAATGCAGGCCATCGGCTGCCGTTGGCGGATCAGCTCGATGGTGGTGGGCCAGTCGTAATAAGTATGGCGATCAATGCTGCGGGTTTCGCGGGTGCCGCCGTAATAGCCGTCGCCGCCGTTGGCGCCGTCGAGCCAGATTTCGGAGATCGGGCCGTAGCCGGTGAGCAATTCGGTCAGTTGGTTGCGGTAATAGGCGACGTAGGCCGGGGTTCCGTACACGGCGGAATTACGGTCCCACGGCGAGAGGTAGATGCCGAATCTCAAACCCTGCTTGCGGCAGGCCTGCGAGATTTCCTTCACCACGTCCCCTTTTCCGTCGCGCCACGAACTATGTTTGACAGAGTGATCCGTGAAGCGGGAGGGCCAGAGACAAAACCCGTCGTGATGCTTGCACGTGAGGATCAACTCCTTCATGCCCGCTTGCCGGGCGGCGCCCACGATCTGGCTGGCGTCGAACGCCGTGGGTTTGAACACGTTCTCGCTCTCATCGCCGTAGCCCCATTCCTTGCCGGTAAAAGTATCCACGGTGAAATGGGCGAAGCCGACAAATTCCATTTCCTGCCACTGAAGCTGGCGCGGGCTGGGCACAGGGCCGTATGGCGCGGGGGGCGGCACGGCCGCCGAATTCCGGGCCGACGCCGCGAGGACCAGGCCGGACAACAGAAGAACAATTTTACAGGTCATGTAGTCCCCTCATTTTCGCACCGGTGGGCATTGAAGCAAGAGCTGATGTCGGAATGGTTCGCGGATTAGCCACATCTTAAACAGAATTGGAATTTACATAAGCATATCGGTCAGGATAGTGGGTTTGACCCGGTTTAACCCGGTTAGATTGGGTTTGACTGAGTTTGACTAGCTTTGACCGAGCTGTGGTCGCCCCCTCTTTTTCGCCACCGCCAAGCCAATTTTCCGTCACTCCCCCACCCTCGCAGGTTTGATTCTGTTTGATTCTGTTTGATTCGGTTTGACTGGTTTGACTGGTTTGACTGGCATATTCCGCCGGCCTCTTTCGCCACTGGCAAGTCCAATCCGAGCTTCCTTCATAATTCATAATTCATCCTGGGGCGGCATTCCGGCAGAATTCCGCACACCGTCCAAGCCGAGGCCGGGGAACTGAGCCTTAGTCAGTTGCCAATCCGGCCATTGAGCATGAAAATCTCATGACAGAATGTTCGCACGATTTCCGATGTTCGTCTAGTGGCGCCGCACCACCTGCGGGTGAAGCGGTCATGCCACGCTGAATTTTCCGCGGTTGACTTGATTTTCAGAATTGTGATAGTTTCCGCCGAGTCCGCAAACCCGAAGAAGATTATGAACAGCGAATTAAGCAAAACGATTTCGACGTGCGCGATCTGGCTCTCAGTGGCCTGCATATTGACATTCGGATTTTTTAAGATGAACATCAGCGGCGACGCCGCTTTTATCATCCTTCTCCTCGTTCCCGCGCTCACTGTCCTGGGCGCTGTGGGGGCCACAACAGTAATTTGGAAGCCGCCCCGAGAAGATAAGAAGCCCGCTGATTCAGCCCCCTTGCTAAATCCGACGCCATCGGCTCCCCCAATCGTCAAAAGTTGAGAACATTTACGCCTTCTATTTCACATTTCCTTCCCAATGGGCCCAAAGCGCGGCTTGCCACAATGAATACAAGCCTCGGCAGACTTTTGCCAACGCCTTTAGTTAAAGAGCCGGCAGCAGTATCACTCGATAAAACTGCTGCGATGCCGTGCTAATTGGCTCCGATGCGCTCACCACACCGCCGGCGGCGGTTACCGCGGTGGCGACATTCGTCCAGTTGGGATGGCTCAAATCGCTTGCAGACTGAACCTGATAGGAAAGGCTGGCAATGCCGCTCCAGGTGAACGTGATGATGCTGTCCGCCAGGGTGGCAGACTGCAAAACCGGCGCGGGAACGGTCTCCACTCTGACGTCATCCAACCCAAATGCCGCCGGGACATTATCGAAATCAAATTCCAGCGTTGTGCTGACGGCTGTGGCAGAAACGCCGAATTGCAGGTTGGTCCAGCCGAAAGCACCCAGGTCGGTCTGTGCGTAGAGCGTCGAGCCATTCCAGCTCACGGCGAAGTCGTTCTGGTTGTTCAATCCTGGCAACGCAACGCTCGTCAACCAAAAAGACACCAGGTATTCTTGACCGGGCCTCGTGGCCACGGTTTGGGAGAGGGAACCATTCGCAGGGGAACCCGCCCAAGCCCACTCCCCGAGGTACGCCCCATATAGCCCCGAACGCACGAATACCCCATCGGATACGCCGGGCAGCGCGTTGGTTCCAGCCACGTCCACGTCATCGGCGGCCAAGGCAAACGAAAGGTTGGTATTGCCGGCATAGTTCCAGTCGGTGAAGTCGCCGGTTTCAAAGCCGCCATTGCCCACATACAAATCAAATTGCCGGTTCTGCGCCGTGCCGTCGGTCAAGTCAACAATCGAAACATTGCCGCTGTAATTCCCGATCAAAAAATTACTGGCCCCCGCATTGAGATTGACCGTGACGGTCGAGGCATCGCCAGGCTTGAGCGTGCCTGCGGTCGGCGAAACGGTGAGCCAAAGGGAGGTATTGACGAGGCTCCAGTTCAATAGGGTCGAGCCGATATTGGCCAGGGTGTAAGTTTGGGAAGTCACGCTAAAGGGCCCGCCGCCAGGCCCGATGGAGGTAAAACCCAAGGGCGAGGTGACGACCAGGTTTTCCGACGGCGGGGCCAACAGCGCCCGCATTAGATTGCCGCCAATCATCGCGCCCCAACCGGTGCAGAGGTCATAACCTGCCGTCGCGTAGTACTTGGTTGGAGTGTTGGGCGTGATGTTGTTTCCAGTCGTGATGTCATGAAAGCAGGAAGAGTAGTTGGTGCTTTTTGCAATCGCGTAAAGAGCGGGATTAGCAAAGCCGACTGGGGGCTGGCCATTAGCCGCGGCCTGCTGGTTCACCAGCGCCATGAAACCGGCCCACAGTGGAGTGGAGAGGCTGGTGCCCGCCGTCGGCAGGTCAAGGCCGGTGCCTAACAGGCCGCCTAAATAATCGTTGCCCCACACCACATCGACGTTGTTTGCCACCAAGGCCACGTCCGGCAGGTTGCGCATAGTTGTGGAGCCTTGGTTGGCAGTCATGCTAATGCCTTGCTGCCAGGCCGGGATGCCGTAAGTGAGGCTCACTCCGCCGCCGGACGCCTCCTCGGGGGTGTTACCCGACAAAGGATCGCTCGTCGCAGGCGTGAGCCATACGGTTTCCGACACCCATGCGCCTTCCGGGCCGGTCGTCGTCAATGTCGTTCCGCCTACGATGGTGATATAAGGATCGTCCGCCGGTTCGTCAATCGCGCCGGGATAAGCCCCGGCGTCGCCGCTGCCTTGAAAAAAGCTTTGCCCTTGCGCGGCATATTGCTGGTAAATTTGCACCGTCGAAAGGTTGATATCCATCTCGTAGGAACAGCTCAATTGGCTGGCCAAGTTGTCCGTGGCCATGCGGTTGAGTACGTCATTAATTTGAGCAGTCGTCGTAGAATATTGGACATAGTTTGTTGCCAGCGGTGTCTCAAACAGTGGCGTTGGGCCTTCATAGACCAACACGCTGCTCAATCCCGGCGCCATCGAAATCGCCATTTCGATATCCCCAGTGACCTCGACAGCATAATCGATGTTCGTGTCATCACCGTCAAAACCGTCAATCAAAATATTTTGCAGTGGGACATTGGGCAAGTCGGCTTCGCTTTCGTATTGGGCGATGTCGTCGGGATCGTAACCCGACAATTCAAAAAGCCCCAGCGACTGTCCGGTGCCGTCCTGCGAAAGGCCGGCGGCATAAGCGGCCCGAAAGTCATAGCCCATATAGGTGCCTCCGCTGCCCGACCCGCCTCCTCCCCCGCCGCCGCCGCCCGACCCGCCTCCGCCCAACGGACGGATCGCTGGCGCGGAAGACCGTCCCAGCCGATGCATCAGCGGCCGCGGCCGCACATAATCGTCCAAGCCGCTAACAGCCAGCACGGGCGTATCCAAGTCCAGCGATGGTTCGACATCCGGAGCGAAAAAAGTGCGCGCCTCAGCCGGGTGTTGATAAACGCGCATCTTGATGTGAAAGGCCTTCTCAATATCTGCGACCGACCCGCTGACATCGAGCAAAGTGCGGTTAGGATGTGTCCTTTTGACCACCAGCCCATGGGACTTCGCGAAATCGGTCACCGCTTGATAGTCCTCCTCGCTGGGGCCGAAGGAGGAGGCGAACTGATCCGCGGTCAAATAGTGGCGAAAATTGGCTTGAGACGGCTGATAAAGCTCTTGCAGCAGGTTGGTGAGTTTCTCGCGGTTGCGAAACGGCAAACCGATGGCCAAGTCCAGACGCCTGCCACTCTCAAGCCCGCCGACGGACGTGAGCCGTTTGGTTACACGCGGCACATGGCCTTTGAGAAACTGTTGCGCCGCCTGGGCTGGCAACGAGAATCCCAGCCAACACGCCGCTATCAGCGTCATTGCGGCGAGGAGGCCGCCTGGAAATTCACGCGACTCAGCATTTCGGGCCGCGCTTCGCGGAAAGGTCGCCAGGGGGGAATAGAACTTGCCTAGCCGCATAAAAAACCTCATTTGCATTACTGAAATCTAACAGACTCCCCAAAACTCTTCAATTGAAATTGTATCGGTTCCCGGTACCTTCAGTCCGCCCACACCGGCACCAACGCCAGCGACCCAGCGCGGGTCCTTCCGCGTGGAAATCCGCCCGTAGGCGGGAGCATTTGGCACGGTTGGCCAGCCCGTGAAACTTTCCATTAGATGGATGAATATAAGGTGAAACCCTACCGTCTATTCAGCTAAGACAATGAGTCCCTATTTTTATAAAACCGAGCGCGACGTGTGCATTGAGGTTATGCGCCCAAAAACATCGCTCGTCCTCGCTCTTGTATGCCTGTTTTTGCCGCTTTCCAATTTTGCGGCCTCCATCTCCGTTCCTCCCAGTGCGGGAGGGGAGGGAATTCAAACGGCGCTGGACAGTCTTTCCGCTGGCGGCGAAGTGGTGCTCTGTTCGGGGCAGTACCTCATCCGCGAGCCGATCCAACTCCGGCAGGACAGCCAGACCTTGCGCGGCTGCGGGGCCTTGACCGTGTTGTCTCTGGCCGATGGAGCCAATTGCCCCGTCGTTGTCCTGGGTTCGCTTTCCGCCAATGCCAAGAATCCGACCAAAGGCCTGCGCTTGGCCGACCTGTGCATCGATGGCAACAGAAAGAACCAGCCGAAGGAGATTTGGCGGTTTCTGCCAGAGGGCGCAGGCGTTTATAACAACGGCGTGGACGTGTGGGGCGCCGCGGATGCCATGGTGGCAGGCGTTGTTTGCTCCCATTGTCGCTCTGGCGGCATGGTCGTATCGGCCCGCACGCGACGGCTGACCGTGCAGGATTACACGGCTTTCGACAATCAATTTGACGGCTTGGCCTGTTATCAGACCGAAGACAGCCATTTCAGCCACTTGAATTTGCACGACAACCTTGCGGCCGGCATTTCGTTGGACCTGAATTTCAACAATAATGTGATCCAGGACGCGGTCCTCTCGGGCGATGATCTGGGCATTTTCATGCGGCAATCGTGCAACAACGTTTTTGATCGCGTGACGATCAAACAAAGCTGCCATCACGGCGTTTTTATGGCTGAAACCGCTGTCCAGACGGCGGCGGGCTGGCAGTTAAGCCCCGGAACCCAATGCACAGGGAACACTTTTAGCAACCTGCTGGTCACCCATTGCGCCGGGAAAGCCTTCCTCGTCAACGATGCTGGCTGCAGCCATAACACCATTTACGATGGGCAATTTTTAGACAACGCGCAAGGCGGCCTGTTTCAAGCCGCGGAAAACCTGGTAACCATGCGCTCAAAGGACGAGCAAGGGCAACCGACGCCCCCATCCAAGGCCACACCGGTCGTTGATCATCTGACCGTTGATGCGGTCTCCCAGCGAGACCACAACTCGCTGTAGTTGTCATGCCGGGATCGACCTTGGACAAGCAGCAATCTTTCCGCACCCAGGCGAGCGACACATTTCTTCAAGCCGGAGAATAATTCTTCGTTGCCTTCGTTTGCTTTTGTAAGACTCATCATCGGCCTTGGGATCAAGCGGGCCGCGGCTGACACGGGACCGTGGACTCAGTCGATAATCAAGGCTTGCTTTTGCTTTCCAGCTTGTTTCAATCCCATCCAGCCCGTGACCACGAGAGCCAACGATGCCTGAAGCCCGGAAATGTTCTTCCTGCGGCGCGAATCTTGCCGCCGATGCCCCATCGACTCTCTGTCCGCAATGCTCGTCACCGGGCGGCGTGGACGCTGCTGCCCCGGCCGACAGGGTTGGTCCAGTCAGAACGATCTCTCTGACCCTGCCGTCGAGCGAGAATCCCGGTGACAGGATTGGCCGCTACAAGTTGCTCCAGGAAATCGGCGCGGGGGGATTTGGGGTGGTTTATATGGCCGAGCAGGAGGAGCCGGTGCGCCGGCGGGTGGCCTTGAAAATCATCAAGCTGGGGATGGACACCAAGGAGGTTATCGCTCGCTTCGAAGCGGAACGCCAGGCGCTGGCGCTGATGGATCATCCCCATATAGCCAAGGTTCTTGACGCCGGGGCGACGGAAAGCGGGCGGCCTTACTTCGTCATGGAATTGGTCAAGGGCGAGCGCGTTACGGAGTATTGTGACAAGCATAATCTGACCACGCGGCAACGGCTGGATTTGTTCGTGCAAATCTGCCAGGCCATCCAGCACGCGCACCAGAAAGGGATCATTCATCGGGACATCAAGCCGTCGAACATCCTGGTGGCCATGCAGGACGGCGTGCCGGTGCCTAAAGTGATCGATTTTGGCATCGCCAAGGCGACCGAGCAGCGCCTGACGGACAAGACTTTTTTCACGGCGCGGGGGGATTTTGTCGGCACGCCGGTGTACATGAGTCCGGAGCAGGCGGAGATGACGGGCCTGGACATCGACACGCGCAGCGACATCTACAGCTTGGGAGTGTTGCTCTATGAATTATTGACAGGCAAGACGCCCTTCGATCCGAAGGCATTGCTGGCCAACGGGATTGAGGCGATGCGCCGGACCATACGCGAGGATGAACCGCGACGGCCCAGCACCCGCTTGACGACCATGGATGCGGGAGAGTTGACAACGACCGCCAAGCGCCGACAGACCGATTCGCCCAAGCTCGTGCATTCGGTGCGGGGTGATTTGGATTGGATCGTGATGAAATGCCTGGAGAAGGATCGCACGCGTCGATACGAGACGGCCAGCGGACTGGCCTTGGACCTGCAGCGGCACATCAACAACGAGCCCGTCTTGGCGCGGCCGCCGAGCAAGGTGTATCGGTTTCAGAAAATGGCGCGGCGAAACAAGGCGGCCTTCGCCGCCGCCACGCTGATTGTCGTGGTGCTGGTAGCCGCCACTGGCATTAGTGTCTGGCAGGCCATCCGCGCCACCCGGGCGCAGACCCTGGCTAACCAGCGCTTGGCCGAGTCCGAAGCCATCTCCCAATTCCTGACCAAAGTGTTCCAAAGTCCAGACCCCGCGAGGGACGGTCGCACCATCACCGTCGCCGAAACTCTCGGCGCCGCAGCCAGAAATCTGGAGACCGCACTCACCAACCAGCCCTTGCGACGGGCCAAACTTCAAGCCACTCTCGGCCTGACCTACCACGCGCTGGGTCTTTTTCCAGAGGCCATCTCGCTGGAAGAAAAGGTGCGCGATTATTATCTGGCCGTCTTCGGCCCAGAAAACCCCGTCACGCTCGGAGCGATGCATAATCTAGCGAATTCTTACTACCATGCCGGACGCCGGGAGGAGGCGCTCAAGCTGCGGGAAGAGGTGCTGGCGCATTACCGCAAGGCGCTCGGACCGGAACACCCCGACTCGCTCGGTGCCATGCACAATCTGGCGACTTCCTATCAAGATGCGGGCCGGCGGGACGAGGCCGTCAAGCTGCGGGAGCAAGTGCTGGCGTTGCGCCGCAAGGTGAGTGGCCCGGAAAACCCCGACACCCTCGATGCGATGAACAACCTGGCGCTTTCCTACGACGCCGGCCGCCGCGACGAGGCGCTTAAGCTCCGCGAGGAGTTGCTGCCGCTTCGCCGCAAGGTCAATGGCCCGGAACACCCCGACACGCTCAAGGCGATGCACAATCTGGCGATTTCCTACGACCACGCCGGCCGCCTGGACGAGGCGGTCAAGCTGCGAGAGGAAGTGCTTATGCTTCGTCGGAAAGTGCTCGGCCCGGAACATCCCGACACGCTCCTCGCGACGGCAAACCTGGCGCTTTCCTATGATGAGACCGGCCGCCGCGACGAGGCGCTCAAATTGCGGGAGCAGGTGCTGGCACTCTTCCGGAAGGTGAGCGGACCAGGACACCCCCAAACGGTGCGGATAATGGAAGACCTGGCGATTTCCTATGGTTCCGCCGGCCGCCGGCGTGAGGCGCTCACAGTGCTGGCGCAGGCGTGTGAAATTGACCCAAAGAATTCGAATGCCTCGCTCGCCCTTGCCACGTGGCAAACATGGTTCAGCCAGGACGCCGATTACGAAGCCACCCGCCGCCGACTGGTCCAACAGGCGGAAGGAACGGCCCAGGCCGACCCGGCGGAGCGCGCCGCCGAGGCCGCATGCCTGCGGCCTTCCGACGACGCGGCGCTGATGGCGAACGCGCTCAACCTCGCTCAGCGAGCGGTGGAACTCGGCAAAAGCAGTTTGTCGCTGCCGTGGTATCAACTGAGCCTCGGCCTCGCTGAGTATCGCAACGGCCAATACGCAGCCGCCGAACGAAGCATGGCCGTCGCCGAGCAGACAGCCGGTGACCGGGAACGGCTCCTGGGAATCGCGCACATGTTCCACGCCATGACTGTTTTCCGGCAGGATCGACCGGACGAGGCCCGGAAACTCTTCAGCCAGGCCGAGGCACAAATGCCCTCGCTGCCCAAGGATGAAACCAAACCGATTGTTGACGGGAGATCCCTCGACGACGACCTCCTGGTTTGGTGGCTCTCCTATAAGGAAGCCAAGTCCATGCTGGGCGAATCCGCCTCTGTCAAGCATTGAATCCATCCCGCCATGATTCCGGCCTGCCGCATTCGCGCGGCTCTCAGTTCCCTTGCCATCCGGCGGTTTTGGCCGCTTGCGGCTCGACCAGCAGGGCGAGATCGATGAATTGGCCGCCCACGGTTTGGTGCGTGTGAATGGCCAGCAGGTTGCGGCCTTTCCGCAACGCTTTCCGCAAAGCTTCCGTGACCCCGAAAGCTTCGTAGGCCGTCGTGTATCCGCCCCGTTTCCAGATGAGCTGTCCGTTGACATAAATCTCGGTGTCCTCGTCATGGAAAATCACCAGTGAGGCGGCTTGGATGGCGGCGGTTTCGGAGGCAAAACTCTGCCGCAGCCAAATATCGTCGTTGGTCCAAGACGTGCGAACGCCCGGCAGCGCATGGCCGAAGGGCGCTAGACCGCTGGACCAGCCACCGCCGTCAACCTCGGCGCTCATCCAATCCGCAGCCGGCGTTGTGGTCGTGAAGTGATACGGCTTGGCCAATTCTCCATCGGCCGCGGCGCCGACCAGGACTTTCCAGTGGCGCTCGCTCGCAACGGCAGGTTCGACAGCCGTCGGGCCGCTGATCTCGTAGGCGGCCGGGCGCGCGGTGAAATCATGAAGCCGCTTGAGGTCGAACTTCGGCCGGCGATCATAATAATACAAACCGTTGTGTTCCTGTTCGACATCGGTCAACTGCGTGTAACAGAAGCCGAAGAAGTTGGGATTGTCAAGTAGAGCCGCGGCTAGTCCTCCGTAGCGATTGTAATACGATTCCAGGCTCTTCGGTCCGTCGCCATAACCCCAACCGCCTTCGGTCGCCCAGCCGATGCCGCCAAATTCACTGACCATAAACGGAAGGCCGCGGTCCGCTCGCGCGGCATCCGCCACGCCATAACGCTCCGGCACTCGTTCCGTAGAGGTGTTGCCAAAAAACTTCTCCCAACGCTGTTTAAAGGCGGCCGGATTTTGATTATAGTCGTGGTCATCAAGCACGAGAGGATTGGGGACCGTGTGCGCGTAACCGCTGCTTTCAATGACCGGGCGCGAAGGGTCCAGCTCCGTGGTTTGCCGCCAAATGATTTGTTGCAGTTCCCCGGCCTTGGGAGCGGTTTCGTTGAAAGGACACCAGCCGATGATGGCCGGATGGTTCCGGTCACGGAGCAGCACCTCGTTCCATTCGTTGATGAAATTGGCGTAGTCCTCCGGACGATACTCGAAGCCCCAATTGGGGAATTCGCCCCAGACCAGGTAGCCGAGCCAGGGCCATTTCATCTGGGAG
>PLIU01000333.1 GCA_003140095.1 Verrucomicrobiales bacterium
AGCCGCAACACGCTCAAGGATTTCCTCTATCGCTCCAGTTTGCCCACGGGCGAGGACGAAGCCTTGCAGGAGAACCCGAAGTTCTGGGAAATGATCGAATCCGCCCGCCTCTCGCCGTCCAAAAAGGACTGAAATGGAACGATGCCATTGGGAGCACGATGGCGGCAAAGGATTTTGGCCGCAGGGGAATGGCCGCCGGCTATTGGGTGCGGCGAAAGACTTTGAAGGTGGCCGCCTGATCCACAGATTTAATGACCATCTCGTCGATGTTGACGTGCGGCGGGCGGGTGGCGGCCCACACCAGCGCCTCGGCCACGTCCTCCGCCAACAGAGGATGGATTCCGTCATACACTTTCTCGGCCCGGGCCTGGTCGCCCTTGAAACGGACCAGGCCGAATTCGGTCCGCGCCATGCCAGGGTCGATCGAGCCGATACGGATGCCCGTACCGTTAAGTTCCAGGCGGAGGGTCTGGGTAATAATCAATTCCCCGGCTTTGGCCGCACAGTAGGCGGCTCCGCCTTCGTAGGCAGATCGACCTGCCACCGAGCCGATGTTCAAGATCGAACTGCCCGCGTCCTTGGGCATCATGGGCAAGACGGCCCGGGTCACCCGCAGCAGGCCGAGCACGTTGGTTTGCAGCATGGCTTCCCAATCCTCGTCGCGCCCGACGGCGACCGGTTCCAAGCCATGCGCGCCGCCGGCGTTGTTGATGAGCACATCGACCGCGCTGGTATTGGTCCGCGCCCATTGGGCGAAGTCTTGGACGCTGGCCGTTTTGGTGACGTCAAGCGCATGGACCAACGCCTGGGGCGCGCCGGCCTGGCGGGCGGCGGCGGCGGCGGCTGCGAGGCGGTCGAGTCGCCGCGCACCCAAGAGAAGTTGGCAGCGCAGGGCGCCAAAAGCGGCGGCGGCGGCAGCGCCAAAACCGCTGGAAGCGCCCGTGATCAAAACCCATTTGCCAGCAAGGGAAATTGCCATGCGCCATCCTTAGCCCAAGCCGCGCCCCCGCACAATGAGCAATACCGGGGATATTGTAAAATCATTGGACATTTTGCGGTGGCGTCTGGCAGCCTTCCACGCCATACGAATGGGAAAGATAATAAAATGATTCGCCGCGATTACATCCTGCAAATGATCGAGGAGTGTATTCAGGCCCTGACTCAAATCCGCGCTTTGCGGCACGGCCGTCGCTGGGAGGAGGCGCGGCAGGCGGTCGATGCACAGTGCGAAAAGCTCGCCGCCGCCGGCGCGCGAAACCTGGCGCAGCTTTCGGAAACAGAGTTGCTGGCCCGTTTGGCGCTCGACCAGCCCACGCAAGCCGTGCGCGCGCGGCTGTTCCTGGTGATTACCTTGTTGCAAGAAGCCGGGGACATCGCCGCCGCCGAAGGCCGCATGGAGGAGGCGCGCGAGATTTACCTCAAAGCCTTGCACCTGCTGCTGGATGTTTCGGCGCAAGATGATCCGGGTGGCCACCCGGCTTTTGTGCCTCGGGTGGAGGGCTTGGTTCATTGTTTGGCGCACGCGCCGGTGCCGATCCGCACCCAGGTGTTGCTCATGCGCTACTACGAGAGCACCGGCCAATTGGCCAAGGCCGAGGACACCCTCTTCTCCGTTCTGGATGCCACGACGAACGATCCGGCCAGCGTCGAATTTGGGGCCGCGTTTTACCGGCGCATTTTGCGGCAAAATGACGCAACGCTCATGGCCGGAAACCTTCCTCGAGCCGAAGCGGAGGAAGGATTGCAAGAATTGCAACGAAGGGAGGTCAAGGCCGCGATACAGCCGATCTAACCGAAGTGCCTGATTCCGAGGGCGGTGCGCGGTGGCTTTTCCGCGGCCGTTTGTCGCTCCATCACAAACGCTCAGTTTTCAGAAAGAATTGTTTAGACACGCTCTCAGGAATTGTGGCATGAAAAGAGCTTACGGTTTCGGCGAAAATGTCGATCTCAGTTCGTATTGGCCTAAGGGGCTGGCGTTTATCTTAACGACTGGCGTGGAGCAGATTGAGACAGTCAAGGCAATACGCTTTTACAATTGTCTGTGAGATGAATGTGGAATTGTCCCTGAAAACCACGCAGGGAACGTGCAACCACAGATGGAACCTGAGACCGGGTGAAGGCTGATTACCACCCCGAGGGCTCAAACAACAAATTGGCGCGGTAATCAACTACATAGATTCAATCATTATGTGCTCAGTTCGCATGGGTCACGAGTCAATCGTGGCCAAAATTGGTTTGGTTTGCAGTGTGGCCTTCCTCATCCTAGGCTCTTTCACGGTTGCCGGTGCCAGTGTCACCCTGTCGTGGAATCCGAGTACGTCCACCAACGTCGCCGGCTACGAAGTTTTTTATGGCGTTGCCGACGGCCAATACACCAACGCCCTGGACGCCGGCACTAATACGACGATTACGGTTAGTGGGTTGGCAGATGGGCAAACGTACTTTTTCGCGGCGACCACCTACGATTCGTCCGGTGATCAAAGCCTGTTTTCAAACCAGGTCACTAACGACACCCCGATATTGCCGACTCCACCGCCGGTAACGGTTATCTTCGACCCATTCGCTGCCCCGACGTCAACGAATCCCCCGACCATACTGTATTCCTCGTCGGAAAGGATGTCGCGGAAGCAGGCTTCCGGAACGAATTCCACCGTCGGCGATGATGACACCCCCGACCCGCCCGCCCCGGTTGCGGCACCGGCCGCGCCCGCGCGCGTTTACAACGGTTTGTTTTACCAAACCGACGCCGCCGGAGTGCCCGCCACGACGGAGGCCACAACCGCGTTTCTGGGGCATTGCGTGATCAAGACCACTGGACATTACACCGCCCGGCTTGCTTGCGCCGGGCGTATTTATTCCATTGCCGGAAAATTCAACGCCAACGGAGACGACACTGCTGTCGTTTCCCGCCGCGAGGCCCGCCTTCCCAACTTGAACGTCGTTCTTCACGTGGAGTCGGCCCTCGGAAAAGGACGCATGACCGGCTTTCTTTCCAATATGGATCCGGCCGATCCATGGGTGGCTCCACTGACCGCCTGCCTGGCGACCAACGCATACGCGCCGGCGGCGAAGTTTCGATTTCTTAGCCCTTCGCCTCCGGACCAATCTGGCCGCGCGCCGGCCAATTGCTGCTGCGAGTTGATCGTCGATTCCAAGGGTGTTGTTTCGCTGCTCGGACGGCTTGGCGACGGCGAGCCGATTTCGCAAACGGTGGCCATCGCCGACGATGGAACTTTTCCGGTCTATGTCAGCCTGTACCATCGGATGGGCTTGCTGGCGGGCTGGATGAATCTTGACGGCGGCGCCCCCAACGGCAGCCTCACCTGGATTCGACCCGCCTTCCCGTCGCAAGCGCCGCCTGATCAGCATTCGTCCTCCTATGTCCTCCAGTTTTTCAGGGCGCCAGGTTCGACTGCAACCAGTCTTCAACTGAGTCAATAATATCATCCGGAGTGGATGTCCCCGCCGTGATGCCGACCGTGGAGGCCCCGGCGAACCAGCCGGCCCGCAAATCGTCCGCGCCTTGCACGTAATGGACGCGCGCGCAATGGCGCCGGCAGGTGGCCGCCAGTTCGCGCGTGTTGTTGCTGTGCGTCCCGCCCACAACCACCACCACATCCGATTGCCGGGCCAAATCCAGCGCGGCGGCCTGCCGCTGCTTGGTGGGCTGGCAGACCGTGTCGGCATAGCGCACCTCCGAACGCGCAAACCGCCGCCGGATCGATTCCACCAGGCGGCGCACTTTGTCCACCGGTTGGGTCGTTTGCGCCGCGACGCCAAAGCGCGGGCGCTCGGCCATGTGGCGGACGTCCTCCTCCGTCAGCACCACGTCGAACTGCGCCAAGTCCTCCGTCAACCCGCGCACTTCGACGTGCCCGCGCTGGCCGATAATGACGGGATGAAAACCTTCGCGCACCAATTGTTGGACGGCGCGATGGGCGAAATGAACCAGTGGGCACGTGGCCTGGAGCACTCGCAAGCCGTAAGACCGCGCCCGCTCCAGCGCCTTTTCCGAAGCACCGTGGGCCGTGATCATCACCGCCGGCGTTTGGACCGCGGCCGCATGCGCCTCAATGCCGATCCCGCTCGCTCGAAGATCCCTCAACACCGATTCATTGTGAACCAGCTCACCCAAAATGGTCAGCGGCTGGCGGCGCGATTCCTCCAGCGCCAGGGCGATGGCATCGCGCACACCGAAGCACATGCCGAGGTGATCGGCGCGGACGATCCGGACGGCCCGCCATGTGGGCGCGAGTGATGTGGTTGCACTTTGCACTACAAAGTTAGAGGGCGAAAAGGGAATTATGTTCATTTTTTGCCGGGATTATTTGGTTTCTTTCGCTTGCCGCACGATTTCTTCCAGCAGGTCAATGTATTCCGCAAACGCACGCCGTCCGGCGGCAGTCAGCGCGCAGGTCGTCAAGGGCCGTTGCTGGCGGAAGGACTTGGTCACCGACACGAAGCCGGCCTCTTGCAAGGTTTTGATGTGCATGCTCAAATTGCCATCTGTCATCTTGAGCGTGTCGCGCAAATCGGTGAAGGAAAGCTCGGGTGCGGCGGCCAGGAGCGACATAATGGGCAGCCGCCCCTTTTCGTGAATGACGCGGTCGAGCTGGAGAAACGGTTTTGGGTTCACGTCGCATTCCCGCGCTTTTCGGTAAAACACAAGTAGAGGCCGTAGGCCGCGTGTGCGCCCCCAAAAAAAACGCCCATAGCCCAGTTGGCGCCGAGAGACGAAGAGGGCGCCGCCCACATCCAGACACAACCGGCCACGATGTATCCCCAGCCAAAAAGCTTGAAGCCGCGCGGCATGAAAAATCCGGCCGAGTGCATGGCACAACCGTAGAGCACCATCCAAATCGCCGGCAGCAACCTCGCCCCGTCCGGACTCAGGCGGAGCCAGGCCAGGCCCGCCGCCATCCCGCAAAACAAGGCCGGTCCCAGCGCCTGCGTCACTCGGCGCGTGGGTGGCGACCAGAATGGTTCCTGCTCCTTGAGCGCCTGGCGGCGCACCAGCAAAAAGGCCTCCGCCAGGCAGACCGCGGCCACCGCCATCCAATAACCGGCGAATGCGCTGCCCGTTTTCACTCCCGCCACGACCGCCAACACCGCCGCCGCCAGTCCCGTCAGTCCGATTGCACCCATGACCGGAGCCAGCGCGCGGCGATACACCGCGCTGCGCTCCATCAAAGTGCGAATGACCTGCAGATTCTCCGACGCCCAATCCGTTTGCATCGCTCCACTTTGCATCGCAAAGCACAAATTGTCAATTCTTATTTTGCCGCCCTTCATCCCGACTCCTAATCCTAATCTTAATCTTAATCTCCACTTCTTATTACATCCGCTTCCCTTGCCACCGCCAATTCTGGTTTGACCGGGTTTTGATTGGGCAGCATAGCGGACCTGCAGCACCGGCCACTAACCACTGTCCACTACCGCCCCCTGCGGGAGAATTGATTCGGTTTGATTTGGGTTTGACTGGTTTGACAGGGTTTGACTGGGTTGTCGCCTGAATCATTGGCGTCCATTGGCGTCCATTTGCGGTTAACCGGATTTGCCCGGGTTTGACCAGCCTGCATCCCGAATTCCTTCTTTCATAATAATAATCCAAATCTCCACTGCACAAGTGTACTTTCCCCAAATGAGTGGTAATCCTTGTTTTGCCTTCTCCGCGTATTGTGGTGTTTTGAACATTGAATTTTGAACCATGAACCTCGAACTTTGGACTTTTTGGCGTCCCGCAGGTTTGATTTGGTTTGATTTGGTTTGATTTGGTTTGATTAGCCCGGCCGGGTGCAATTTCGGCGCTGGGAATAACATAAGCATCTCCATTGGGATAGTCTTGTTTAGGCTCGAACCTAAGTCCAACCGGTTGATTCCGGGGAGCGCACGCGCCCTCGCGTGCAGCGGGTCGTGCCTCGCGGCCCGCATCAGCGACATCCGGCAATCCAAAGGCGTCCGCTCTGTGAGTGGGCATATCCGGGTTTGACTTGGTTTGACTGGGTTTGACCAAGTCATTCATAATCATAATCGTAATCCTAATCTTAATCCAAAACCCCCACCGAACCACCATTCCGCTCCCGTGCAACTCAGTGTACCATAGGTACTTCCGCCTCGCATGTTTGATTTGGTTTGATTTGGTTTGACGGAGCGGCTGTGACGTCGTCTGACTTGATCCTTCAGCCTTTAGCCCTCAGCCTTGTTTTGGCGCCGTCCTTCTCAAATTGTCAAAGAACATCATCTCTCACAATTCTTACCGTTCCACATAATAGCAGACTCGCAAGCTCCTTTTTATAAAGGCGGCAGCGGAATCCCGGCGGTGGAAAACCTTGGCGCGGACGACGTTGAGTTTTTCGACGTGCAAGGCATCCCCGTGTCGGCGGTGGACGCAATCAAGGAGGTTCACGGAGATGTGGCGAGTGGCGAGTGACGAGTGACCGCCGCTCTGCGTTCCCTCCTCCCTTTTCACTCGACCCGCTTACAGCCCAATCCCCGGTTATTTCAGAGGAGCTGAGGCATGCTGGATAACCCACATGATGTCCTGGCTGCCTGGGGCAGCCAAACCGTTGTAAGCAACTTTTCTGACCGGCAGGCAGGTGCTGGCCACACGCCACATATGGATTTCGCCATGGCCATCGGCGAAGTTAAACACGCCGGAGCCATTGTGATAACTGCCGGGCAGATCTTCCCATTCGCCAGGATTATCCGTCAGGCTCGAGCCCACATTGGGGACAAACGAGGCATCGTTGATGCTGTCCCCTTGCTCATCCAAATGAACAATCAGGTTCACAGGGGACGGCGCCGTGATATCGGACTCTTTGTTGTAACATCTCCACGCCGAATTCACACCGGAGACTGTTGACGGCCCGTTGGCGCCACCTTCAATAAAAGCGTTCATGGAGATGCTGCGCACGCGCAATATTTGCTGGCCAAATTCTTTGCAGGTATAGACGTCTGCCGGACAACGGTAAATCTGATAATTCTGAGTGTAATGGCCGAGTTTCGCCCCCGGACCGGTCAGGAAGAGAATATTGGTGTTGTCGGTGTTGTTGGCGTCCCAACTCAAGTTCCCCTCGAGCCAACTGCTGCCCAGGACGTCGTTATCGTACCACTGCAGGGGTACTAGGTTGCCGCGATAATCATCAGCATATAAGGCCCAAGCGAGGATCAACTCCTTGTGATTGCTCAAGCACTGAACTCCCAGGGCTTCTTGTTTGGACTTGCTCAGGGCTGGCAAGAGCAGCCCTGCCAGGATGGCGATAATGGCAATGACAACCAATAGTTCAATCAAGGTAAAGCCGGCGGCACGCGCCCGCTTCGCTTCCCCGACATTGTGGCCTGATTTCACGCAGTTCACCATGCCACGTTTTTCAATCGCTTGTCAAGCGCCGCCACGCGGCGCTCCGGCGACAGACCCGAATGACGAGCTTCTCCGGCAGCGCAGGCATCTTAGTCGCGCCGACTTTTGGCCCGCATCCGGCGACGACCGTTGAGAATCCCAAGCGAACGCAAATCCGGCGGGGCGAACCATCCGGCGGTTTGAGAATGCCAAAATCCTTCTCGCAAAAGCGGGGCGGTTCTGGTACGCTTAACCCATGCACAGTGTTTTGGAAATTGAAACGGCGCTGCGGCAGTTGCCCCCGCAAGAGCGGTGGGAAATTGCCCGCTGGTTGCTGGAAGATTTGCAGGAAAGCAACCTCGGTAACGCCGAAGGCAAAGGCTCCGGCGATAACGGCGGCCGGACTCTGCCGCTGCCTGATTATTCCGCCCGCCGCCGTCGAATTTTCGGGAACAAGGTTCTGCCGAACATGGTTCTGATTTCTCGCGCGCAAGAGCCTTGGTGAAAACCTACGCTGATACCAGCTTCCTGTTTTCGCTTTACGCAGCCGACTCAAATTAGACCAAGGCCGATGCGTGGCGTCAGGCTAATCCCGCACCGTTGCCATTCACCGCCTTCCATCGTCTCGAATTGCGCAATGCGCTGAGTTTGGCCGTGTTTCAGCAGCGGCTTACTCCTTCGGAAGTTCAAGCTGCGTGGCAGGAAGTGGAAAACGATTGTGCCGCCGGATGGCTGGTGGCGCGGGGCGGTCTATGGCATCGTGTGGTGGTGGAGGCGGAGGCATGGCTGAAGCATTATCGCGTAGTCTATCGCGGAAACTGCAAGGCTTATTAATGTTTTAGCATCCACCCTAAAGGAAGGCCAACGCCTCGTCGACGCCCAAAACGTCGCGAATTGGCCTTCATCGGAACGCGAGATGTCAGGTTTGGCGGCTCCCGTGCGGAGAGTTTCGCGCTGACGGTGGGATTGACCTGCCTCAGAAATATTCCACCTTCCATCGGGCGGATTGACCCTGACCTCGGAGGAATCATGCGGTTGAATCGCGATTGTTCAGCCGCTCTTCTGTCATTCGGGACTCAATTGCCGTCGCCGAGCAAAACGGCGGTGGGTCTCGCACACTCCCAAGTTCACTCTTTTCGGAATTCCGACTTGCGTGTCATCTGGCACTGTACCACCCTCACGCTCGAGAAGGCTGCCGACGCGGTCGATCACGCCGCGCAACGACCTTCGACGCGAGAAAAAAATCGAAAGGCCCATGCCAACGGAAAAAATACACAAAGAAGAAAGCCACACCAAGCGGCCCTTAGAAGAACGGCCGTTAGAGGAAGCAATTCGAAAACGGGAACGAAGCAAGCGTTTCACGTGCATGAATTGCACCTTTTTGTTTTTCCTGGGTCTCGGTTTCATCGCCATTTGTCTTTACGCGCAATCTTGGTCCCACGCAGCGACCGCAAGCCTTTGGGCGCTCGCTGCCCTTGCCTCAGGTGCGTTCGCTGGTCTCCTTTTTGGAATCCAGCGCGTTCGACAAAAAAAACCGACGGAGGATGCGGAGCCAGGTACCCCGCCCGGCTATCAAACAGAAATTAATAATAACCTCAGCGAAGTCTCGGATTGGCTGACGAAGATTATTGTTGGGATTGGGCTGATCGAGCTTTCTTCGTTGCCAACAAAATTGCATAAGGCAGCCCTGCCTTTGGCCACATGCCTGGGAGGAGATTGCGGTCTTGCGGTGGCCGTAGGCATTATCATTTTTTTTGGAGTGATCGGCTTTCTTATTGGCTTTATCGATTATAGAACATTCCTCGCAATCCTGATTCGAGATTCCGACGACCAATTGTTTAGCATTCCCGAGTACGTTAAAGGGATGACGCACAAAGCCACACAAGAGATGACTGAAATCGTTGAGGAAAGGGCAAAAAAGACGGCGCAAGAAGCGCAGCAAATCACCGAGAACGTTGCGATAGCTGGAGACGCATTACAGATGGCTCAGTTTGCCGAATCGGTGACCGGCCCGTCACAGGGCCCGCGAAAATCCGAGGCCATCGAACACCTAAACGAGGCGCTTCAAATACTTCAGTCTGCTCGCAAAGATCTGCCAACTAACCGAACCTTGGCTATTATGGGGGGTCGCCTTCTTCAAGCGCTTCACCGGTCTGAAGATTCCATTTCAATTCTAAAAGAAACCTTAGCTAATCGGCGAAAGGCAAACATTACTCCTGATACGGATGACGCGGCATTATTGTTCAATATCGCCTGTTACGAGAATCTTGCGGCACAAGAATTAGATAAATCAGGAAATGTGGCGGAAGCAGAAAATCACAGAAAACCAGCTTGGGAAAGTCTTGAATCCTCCTGCAAACTCGATACAAACAATAAAACGGCCGCCGCTTCAGATCCCGATTTGACAACCTTGTTCAAGCCCGGGGTTCGAGACCTTGCTTCGCTCTAAAAAATATATTTCTTTGCACCTAAATTTACATTCATAATTGAATCAATATGACCGCGTTTTGCAATTTTGCAACAAAAAAGAAGCGAAAAATTTGCCGATTTGGCCAGTGGGCAAGCCGAGAAAGGATCGACCTGCGCACGAAGGACGAACCCATAGCCTCTACAGGTTGTTAGTTGCGCATCATCAATGTGTTATGGCTTTTAATTGAATTACTTTTGGAACAATGGTCGGCCTCGGTCACGGCGCTGAAATCGGTGGACACACCGTCTAAAACCGTGTCCCGCCGCAAAAATAATTTCGGGAATTGTGACGACGATTCCCTAATGGTGGTTGCCTTTGTTTTAGTGCCATCATTTTGGTTTTGGGCAACATTTGATCTATTTGCGGCTCTGCTTGTGGCGTATGATTGCATCGGAGAGTGGTATTTGCACCACCATCCAGCCGGACGCGCAAAGCGCGAAAAAGATGTACGCCATAACTCCAACCTGCCAATCCAAAAATCCTTACGGGCCAAATCGCGTCGCCAGTTTTTCAATCTCCAACAATCCTTCGGGATTCTCAGTTTGCGCACGATGTGAGGCTGTGCGATTGTTTGACAATTAATGCCATGCGGGTCAGAAGGCGGTGCCATCCGGGTGTCATCCGGGTCACATCTTAACATTTAACATTTTGAAACTGGCGCTGATGAAGCGGCCCGAATGAAAAACATGAATCAAGTGTTGAATGTTGAGATGTGACTCCGGCTGGCCGTGTTTTTTGCTATTTGATGAAATAATGTTTTCATTTAGTGAATTCGCTGCCCTTCGCGCCCTTGCTGAAGAGCGATTAAACCTCTCGTTTTGCATTGCCTTTCTCCGCTCGCTCCGCGACCCCGCGCGAGAATATTCGGATTCTTGAACTCAAGGGGTCCCCGTTCAAATGGAGGAATCCTGAAAGGCCGAGCCACATGGGATCAAGTCTCATTGCCACATCGCCTTTTTTGATAATTGGTTCAACGATGTGTTGCTCATTCCGTGCGCCTCGCCGCCGCTGTTGCTGGCGCATCGTTGGTTGCGCCCGCGCGCGCACAATCAGCCTCCGATCCTGGCCGAAGTGATGGCGCACGTCGTCGGGTGGTCGATTCTCTTCGAAGTAATCGGGCCGCACTTGATGCTCACCACGGGCGATCCGTGGAATGCGGTCGCCTACACCTGCGGCGGAACCGCCGCCTTTTTCTGCTGGCGGAGCGGACGTATGCGCGCCTGTGAAGAGAGGGCTGATTTCGACTGGCTCGCGCCGCACTACGGCTGGATGGAATGGCTGTTGACGGCCCGCAAATTGGAGCGTTGCCGCGCCGCTCTTTTGCAGGCGATTCCCCCGCCGCGCCGCGCGCTGGTGGCCGGCCAGGGCCGCGGCGCGTTTGTGGCCGATTTATTGCGGGCGCATCCGAGGTTGCGCTGCACCTGCGTCGATTCCAGCGCCGGCATGTTGCAAGCCGCCTGCGGTCCAAACATATTTTAGCTGCCAATTTGAAGCAAGCGGTCCTCAAGACCATGCTTGCAACCCAAAATAGCCTGGCGAATGTCTTCGGAAGATTCTTGACGCCAAGCGTAAAATCGGATTAAATGCAGCGCGTGCTGATGGTTTCGTGCGGGCTGGCGATCGAACTGTGGCTGCCGGTCTGAATCCGCGAAGCCGCAAAACACCAGAAAGCGATGATCATGAAAAACGCCTTTTCACGCCGCAAATTCATGGGAGGCTTCGCCTTGGCCGCCGGTTACTTCAGCCTGCAATCCGATACCGGACTGCTGGCCTCGCCACCCTCGGAGCTTGGCCCGGATGGCCGCCCGCTTTCGCCCGACGCTTTCGACAAGCTGGCCAAGCTGTCCTTCAACGAGAATCCGTACGGGCCGCCGGAATCGGTCCTCAAAGCCATGACCGGCGCGATGAAATACGCCAACCGTTACGGCTACCCTGATGGAGGCATCGTTCAGGCCATCGCCGACCATCACGGTGTGGGAAAGGAGAATGTGCTTTTGGCGGCCGGGTCCACGGAAATTCTGGACGTCGTGGACGAGACATTTTTGGAAGGCGGCAAAAAAGTGCTCGGCGTCGAACCGACGTTCGCCACGGTTTACGAATTTGCCTTGGGCTTGAAAGCCAACGCCATCCGGCTCCAGCTTCTGCCGGACCACCGCCAGGACATTCCGGCGATGATCCAGGCCGCGCGGGAAAATCAGCAGGACTTGGGGTTCGTTTATTTGGTCAACCCGAATAACCCAACGGGCGTCATCGTCACCAAACAGGAGGTCCGGCAGTTGCTCGACGGCATGCCCGAAGGCGTCCCGGTCTTGATTGACGAGGCCTATCATCACTTCGTGGAAAGCCCCGATTACGAAACCTCCATTCCCTACGTGAAGGAAGGGCGGCCGGTCATCGTGGCGCGGACGTTTTCCAAGATCGTCGGGCTGGCGGGCATGCGCCTGGGTTACGCGGTGGCGCCCGCTGCCTTGATCACGCGGATGCGAGCGCACGCCATCGCCAGCATCAACGCCATCGTCAAATGGGGCGGGGTGGCGGCGTTGCGGGACACTGAGGCGCAGGCCCGGTGCAAGGCGGTGACGCTACAGTTGCGCAAACAAACGACCGCCGAACTCACCGGCCTGGGTTACACTGTCCTCCCTTCCGAAGCCAATTTTTTCATGGTCCATCTTCGCCGCCCGGCCAAAACCGTCATCGGGGAATTCCGCCAGCGGGGCATCCTGGTCGGCCGGCCCTTTCCGCCGATGGACGACTACCTGAGAGTCTCGGTGGGCAACGCCGACGAAATGGCGCGGTTCCTGGCCGCTTTCAAGGAGATTCTTCCGGTAAGCGGCAGCACGGCGACGACCAAGCCCGGCTGAGCGGCCGTGCGGAGCATCAGCCCCGCGATTGTGAGCCGGCAGAAGATCCCCAAATCAGCGCCAAGCCGTATATGTGGATCTCCACATATACGGCTAAGGCACATAAGGCACATTATGACCTGGAATGCTGCACGTCGGCTTCTTGCCAATTGCGCCAATTTTGTAAACACCACTGCCGGGACAGACCGCCAATTCTTCCACCACAACTCCATTCGGCAGAACTCCATGAATTCCATTGAGTCCAGTTCCGTCCGGTCCCTGGCCAAAATAAGGCCGCAAATCCTCCATCGTAGGTGTGTCGCCGGTTTGCTTGTGATTTTCCGACGCCCATTTCTCTTTGGCCTCCTCAATGAGCCGGAGATTCTTGAGGCAGATATTCGCACTCTGTTCCTGGCTCGGGAAAACCCCGGAAGGGGTGGCGATGACCGCCGCGCCCCCGGGTGCTCCACCCGCCGCCGCGCGTTGATTGAGCGCTTGAATTTGCTGCCGCGCCCTGGCCAGTTCATTGGTCTGCTCACGCAATTGCGCCACCTCGTTTCGCAAGCGCGCCAATTCGCGCACCTGTGCAACTGGAAGCGGCGCCTCGGCAGCCTTGGCCCGGTCTTGCAAAGCGTGCGCCAATTGCTCCTGCAACGTCGCGGTCTGCTCCGCCTGTTGTTTCAGCCCCTCGTTCTGTAGGCGCAGCGCTTGGATTACTTCATGCTGCACAATGGGCACTGCGAAAGCCGCGACAACAATGGCGCTTGCGATTGCGATCTTAACTTTGGTCATGCTCAGGATTTTCATGATGGTTAAGGCCGCTCCGCCCGCGGCTGCCCCGCCGAGCGCGGTTGCGGCCACACTTGCCACCATCCCGCTCGGCGCGGCCGTCACCGCCTCCGCGGCCAGCGCCGTTCCCAAGGCCGCCGCTGAAAGCACTACGCCGCGCTGCGCCAGCATCTCGTGCAGTTTGGCCAGCGCGCGGTTGACCCTCATGCGCGCGGCGTCTTCATTGCTGCCCATGATTTCGCCCACGGCGCGGAATTCCTGTAGCTCAAAAAAACGCAGCAAGATCGCCGTGCGGTCCTCCGGCCCCAATTCGTTGATGGCGTCGTCCAGGAGGGGCGCCACCATGGCCAGGTTGGCCGCCGAGTGATCTTCCGTTGCGTTCATTTCCACAGCCTGCCTTTCGCGGCTTTGACGCCGCCGGTCGCCTCGCATCATGGTCTGCGCCACGAAACACGCGTTCCGGTGCAGCCAGCCGCCGACCATGACCTCGCCTGAGAGCGTGCCCGCCTTGCGCGCCAGATTCAGAAAAACCGTTTGCGTGACATCTTCAGCCAGATGAGAGTCTCCGTTGACCAGCCGCAACGCGGTGGAATGGACCATGTTGACATATCGCGCCACCAAATCCCGGAAGGCCGCTTCCGAGCCGTGTCGCGCGTAATCCTGAAGCAATTTCCGGCTTTCGTTCATCAACACTAATAAAGAGCCGTCAACTCAACAAAGCGAACATCCCCTGCCATCGCACAGTGTTACCGTGGCGATGCGATGCAGTTGGAAATGTGCCGCCGATCAAGAACTGACTTGAGCGGGAGAGGAGCCCCTTATTTTCCGCGGTTCGTTTCCTGAAGGGGCCACGCCGGAAAAACGCCGTGTTCAAAGCGCCATGCGTCCGCCGCGTGGGGATCGTAGGTGAAACTGTGCTTGAAATTGGTGGACGTGCCCCACAGGAAAAATTTGTCGGGATTGTTAGCCAGGTTCAAGATCCAAGGGTCGGGCGGCGGTGGCAGACAATACCACCAGAAGCAAATCCCGCAGATGACGGCCAGCCACTGAATGGCTCTAACCGCCCGCCGCCGGTTCTGTGGCTCAAGGCGCATCTCGCTCAATGGACACCGCCAGGGGCGAATTTGTATGCCTGGCCCGCGTCCTGGATGCGCAATGAGTGCGCGGCTGTTCGTGAGGCTGAGCAAGAGTTGAGGGATTCGATCGACCAGCAGATTCCTGACGTGACAGCCGCAATCAAGTCACCTCGGCAGATGCAAGGCGAACGATTGCCGCGCCTTTTTTTGGCCGAGTTCTCGAAATTCCTCGAACATCCTNNGGAAATACGCGAAATTATCCATCCATGCCGCTATGTCGGCATATCATGGCAGTCCCTTCACGAAACCTCCACCGCAAGCTAACACATAACGCGCGCCGCCAGGATTATTTTGAAATTATAAAATAATATTCCATTATTGTTAAATTAAATCACACTTATCTAAAATTATATTGACATTTTGGACTTCGGCTGCCTTCTCATCCATTTCACAACTTCCCGCTGCAGTCCTTCAATCCTGAAGGGATATTGACTCATTCAGCCCTGCCACGTAGAACGTGGCCAGGGTTGCGAGGCTCGCCCCGTGAGACGCCGAAGGCTGTCTCATGGGGCACGAGTTACCCTGGGGGCATGAACAAACAATCCACCAACCCTGAATGGGCCTTTCAGGGCTTTTCAGGGTTGCGGGTTTTGTGGCAACTACCCAGGGTAGGCCCTCTCGGAATCGGGCCAACCCTGGGCTTAATGATGCAATCCCTTTGGTATTTAGGAACCGGTCACTCCAAGGCATTGATGAATAGGCAATTGCTATTCCACCGAAAACAGCGAGGAACCTCCAAATGGCCTGGGCCTGCGAGCTTATTGCTTAAACTATACCAGCCGCCTATAAAAACGACAACCCTCCGATTCCCAGCGTTCCATCTCCACCCATTCACCGAAGTCAAAATAACTTGGCACCAGCGTGGTTTTACGGCATACGGCATGGGCCTGAAAATGTTTTTGCCTTTTATGAATGCGTCGTCTCTCTTACGGCTTGGTTCCCACATCCGGTCTTTTCTCGTGCTGCGCCGGCTGGCGTGGCTGTTGGCGCTGGGTTGGGCGGCCCACGCCGCCCTGGCCGATTCCGCCGCGGACCGTTTCTGGCCGCAATGGCGCGGGCCCCTGGCCACCGGCGTCGGGCCGCAGGCCGACCCGCCGCTGACTTGGAGCGAAACCAGCAACGTTAAGTGGAAAACACCCATCCCCGGCGAGGGCAATTCGACCCCTATTGTGTGGGACAACCGCATCTTTATCCTCTCGGCCATCGGGACGGGCAAGATACCCAGAGCCCCGGCCGCGCCCAACGCGCCCAATGAGGTTTATCAATGGGTTGTCCTCTGCCTGGATCGCGCGCAGGGCAAAGTGCTCTGGCAGAAAACGGCGCGCGAAGAGGCGCCCCACGAGGGCCGCCAGGATAATAACACCTTCGCTTCCGCCTCTCCCGTCACCGACGGCCAATTGCTCCTGGCCTATTTCGGATCACGCGGGCTGCATTGCTACGACTTTGATGGCAATCTGAAATGGGAGAAGGATTTCGGCAAAATGAAAACCAGAATGGGCTTCGGCGAAGGCGCTTCTCCCGCTCTGAGCGGCGACACGGTGGTCGTCAACTGGGACACAGAAGGCGACGACTTCATCCTCGCGCTGGACAAGCAGACGGGTCAAGAACTGTGGCGCACCCCGCGCGACGAGGCGACCGGCTGGTCCACGCCGCTGATCCTGGAGTACAACGGCCAAAAGCAGGTCGTGGTCAACGCTACCAAAAAGGTGCGCAGCTACGATTTGGCCACAGGCAAGGAGATTTGGTCCTGCTCCGGCCAAACGGCCAACGCCATCCCCAGCCCGGTGGCGGCGGACGGCATGGTCTATCTGACCAGCGGCTTTCGCGGCAGCGCCTTGCAGGCCATCCGCCTGGGCCGCACCGGCGATTTGACCGCCAGCGACGCCATCGCCTGGAGCCATAACCAAGGCACGCCCTACGTGCCTTCGCCTTTGTTGACGGATAATCTTCTTTACGTGATGCAGGGCAACGACGCCATCCTCTCGTGCTTCAACCCCAAAAGCGGCGAGGAGTATTTCGACCGCGAGCGGCTGGAGGGGATTCACAGCGTGTATGCCTCGCCCGTCTCGGCCAAAGACCGCGTCTATATCCTGAGCCGCGAGGGGACATGCGTCGTTTTGAAGAAGGGGCCGAAGGCGGAAGTGCTGGCTGTCAATCAACTGGACGACGACACCCACCACACCGACGCTTCGATGGCGCTGGTGGACAAGGAGGCCTTCATCCGCACGCCGCACAACCTCTATTGCATCGCGCCGCCGTGATGTTTAGCACCAAAAACAATTCATTTTTTCATCGCTACACGCGCGGGTTGGTCGGATAATCAAGCCATGCAGGCGCGCGAGTTGATGGGGCGAATGAGCAAGTTGGGCGGCACGGGCCTTCTGCTGTCGGTCATCCTGGTCTGCGGCGGAAGGCTCAGCCCGTCGGCGCTGTGCGCGCCGGCGCCGGAGCCGGCGCCGGAGATTTCGCCGGAGACAGCGGCCTTCGACTACGCCTTCAAATTGTTCCGCGATACCCATTACACGCTGGCGGAAGCCAGTTTCGGCGATTTCGTGGCCAGGTACACCAACTCCACCCGCTGGGCGAACGCCATTCTTTACATGGCGCGAGCCCGCTATGAGCAATCCAATTTCAATGGCGCCATCGGCCTTCTGGAAAGGTCGTCCGCCCAAGCGGGTGCCTTGCGGCCGGATTATGTTTTCTGGATAGCCAAGGCGCGCTACGCGACGGGGGACTTGACGCGCGCGGCGGAAGATTTTGCCACGGTGGCGAAAGAAATCCCGCCCTCTGCCCTGCGTCTGCAAGCGTCCTACTATGAAGCCGAAGCGTATTCGCGGGCCGGCGATTGGCCGGGGGTCATCCGCTTGTTGCAGCAAACCAACGGACCTTTTCAGCTCGCGGCCGTGGCGGATGCGAAAAATGAATCTGCGGCGCTGGGTTGGCTGTTGTTGGGCGAAGCTTTTTTGCACGAACACCGCCCCGCCGAGGGCGAAAAAGTGGTCCTGGGCCTTGACCCCGCCGTATTGACTCTGGATTTGCACTGGCGGCGCCAGTACTTGTTGTGTCGGCTGCTATTGGACGACGGACAAGCCCAGGCGGCGCTGATCACCAGCACGAATATGCTCGACTTGGCTTTAGAGCCGCGCCACCAAGCCGCAAGCATTTTTCTGCAAGGCGATATTCTGGAAAAATTGGGCCGGACCAATGATGCGCTTGGAGTCTATGCCAATAATCTGGCCGACGGCCAACCGCAGGAAGTCCAGTGGCAGGCTCTAGCCCGGACCATCCAATTGAGCGTGGCCTTGAATCCGTTGCCGCAGGCGATCCAGGCTCTGGATGCTCTGATCAAGAAGCACCCGCAGGCGCAACCCAAGGATTTGGCCCAGGTCAGCCTGGGTGAATTGTACCTCAAGGCCGGCGCCGGGCCGCCGACGGATACAAATCAGCTGATGATCGCGCTGACCAATTTCAACACGGTGATCAGCAATTTCACCAATAGCCCGCTCCTGGCCAAGGCGCGGCTGGATCGCGGCTGGTGCTATTGGCTTCTCACCAACCTTCCGGCCGCCGAAAGGCTTTCCACTTACATCCCGGCCGCGGAAAGGGATTTCGAGGCCGCCGCCGCCCATTTGCCTCTTTCGCAAGACCAGGCCGTCGCACGGTTCAAATTAGCCGACGCGCAGTTCTTCCTCAAGGACTACGCCGGAGCCGCTCGCAATTACGGTCTGGTCCTCACGCTCTACGACCAACTACCCGAAGTCACTAATGCGTTTTTCGACTTGGCGCTCTATCAATTGGCCGAGGCGGACATCCAGCTCGGGGACGAGGAAGGGGCGCGCACGGCGGTGGACAAAATCCTGCGCTGGTATCCCGACAGCTACTACGGGGACCGCGGCTCGCTCTTGCTGGGGGAAGATTTGAATCGCAAATATGACTACGCCGGGGCGCGCAAAGACTTCCTCCGCGTGCGGGAAAAGTCGCCCCATTCTCCCTTGCTCTCCAAAGTGGAATACGCCATCGCCCGGACCTACGATTATGAGGGGGATTGGAACATGGCCATGACCCAATACAAAGAGTGGGAAACCAACCACGCCGGCGACGCCCTGCTGCCGGAGGTCCAGTTCCATCTGGCGCTGGCTACCGGCAAGGCGGGCCTGACTAACCTGGCGCTGGCGCAGTTCACCAATTTTGTCCTCCGCTTCCCCAGTAACGCGCTCGCGCCCTTGGCGCAGAATTGGGAGGCGGACTATTATTACAACCAAAGGGACTTTGTCTCGGCCGAAAAAATTTATCAGGAATTGTCCAAAAATCCCGCCGCGGGCGACCTGGCTTATCAAGCCTACTTTTCGGCGGGCAAGTCAGCTTGGGCGCAGTCGGACATCAAAGAAGCGCAAGACCACTTTTTGGAGCTGGTCAATCTCAAAAACGCGCCGCCGGCGCTGCACGAGCGAGGCTACCTGGCGCTGGGCGAGACGCTTTTCCAGCAGTATTTGTCCAATCCGACCAACATGGAGAATCTGAGTCAGGCCATCTTCGTCGTCGCACAATGGACCAATGGGGCGCCCACCAATCCGATTGCGGTCGAGGCCCTCGGCCGGCTGGGTGACTATTACGGGCAATGGGCGGCCCTGGATCCAAAAACCAACACCTTCGACAAGGTTAAACAGATATACGAGACGATTGCCAATTTCCCGCCGGGCAGCGTGAGCGTGGCGGCGCGCAGCCAGGCCCTGTTCGGCCTGGGGTGGGTTGCCGAACAGCAGCACCAACCCGAACAGGCCCTGTCCAATTACTGCAGAGTTGTTTACTCCAGTCTTGACCATTTCGATCCTTACTGGGTGGGACGGGCTGGAGAATACGCCGCCCGGATCTGCGAGGAGCGTCAACATTGGGAGGAGGCCGTCAAGGTCTATGAGCGCGTCCTGCTGGCTGTGCCGGCCTTGCGCCCCGTGCTGGAAAAGAAAATAGCCGCCGCGAAGGCCCGCTGGGAAGAGGCCAGAAGATGATGTTTACATCATTTTCAACAGCGTCGCCGCCATTTCCGAGGGCGTGGCCGCGATGCCGATGCCGGCCTGCCGGAAAGCCTCGATCTTGGCCGCCGCCGTGCCCTTGCCGCCGCTGACAATCGCGCCGGCGTGGCCCATGCGCCGGCCCGGCGGCGCGGTTGCCCCCGCAATGAATCCCGCCACGGGCTTGCGGCCATTTTTTTGTATCCAGGCGGCCGCTTCTTCTTCAGCCGAGCCGCCAATCTCGCCAATCATGATGATGCCGTGCGTTTCCGGGTCGTCGTTGAACATCTGGATGATGTCCAAGTGCGAGGTGCCGTTGACCGGGTCGCCGCCGATGCCCACACACGTCGATTGCCCGACGCCGCGGCAGGTCAATTGCCAGACCGCTTCATAGGTCAGCGTTCCGCTGCGGGAAACGACCCCAATGTGGCCTTTCTTGTGAATATAGCCCGGGGCGATGCCGATGCGGCAGCCGCCCGAGGAGTCCTGGCCCTGGCCCGGCGTCACCACGCCCGGGCAATTCGGCCCGATGAGCCGGGTGGTCCGGCCCCGCAAAGCCTCCTTCACCTTGACCATATCATTGACAGGGATGCCTTCGGTGATGCACACGACCAAGTCCAGCCCGGCGTCGGCCGCCTCCAGAATGGCGTCGCTGGCGAAGGGCGGCGGGACGAAAATGGCGGAGACCGTCGCGCCGGTGTGGCGGGCGGCCTCGCCGACGATGTCAAATATAGGAATCTTTTGGCCGGCGTGCTCGAAGACCTGGCCGCCCTTGCCGGGCGTGACGCCGGCGACAATCCGCGTGCCGTAATCAAGGGAAAGCTGCGTATGCCGGGCGCCAAAACTGCCGGTGATGCCTTGGACGAGAACTTTGGTGTCGGGCTGAACGAGGATGGACATAGATAATTAGGTTTGCTGAGAAGAGGTGCTGCCTCCGGGTTTCGGTCGGTCCTTGATCGCGCGCAAGAAGCGGAGGGCGTGCGTGTCCTTGTTCCTGCCAGCGGCTTCTTTTGAGGCGATTAACGCATCCAGCGACAGCACCCGGCAGTCTCCAAATGGAAACGACACGGTGATCGAGCGCTCGGCCACTTTATCGAAATCTCCGATGCCGAGGATTTCCCCCAGACAGTTCAACGTGCCCAAATCAGATTGCAAATACATATTCTTCAAGCGCGTGCAAAGTTCGTCGGCCAGTTCGAGGGGGAGCTTTTTCCCAACCAGCCGATGGTAGGGATGCATATCATCCAGCGCCGCCTGGATGCGGTAAAAATTTTCCGCTGACAGGCGAATGCAAATGTCCAGATCATAGGTTACTTAAGACGCTCCAAGCAGAACGCAAGCCACGCCGACCACGATGACAAAATCGACGCGATGCTGGTTCAGCCGCGCGAGAAGCGCCCGGTCATCCTGAGGCATCGTGGTTCAGCTTTTGATGGACTTCCAACACAAAGTCCAGTGCTTGTTGGTGCTTCGCCAGGCGCTGCGCTGGGCTTTGCTCCAGGGAATGCTCGATCAACGACATGTCAAGGCCGGCGGCTTGCGCCTCGCGCCACGCCGGTCCGGCATCGGGCGGCATGACATACTCGCCATTCATTTGTGCCAATGTTGCTTCGTCGATCATGGAATCAATTTAGGCCGTGCGCGTGGATTTTCAATCCGTCACTTCGCCTTGCGTTTGTGAATCATGATCTTATTGCCGTCCGGATCGAGAACGATGGCGAAGCGGCAGACGGGAGAATCGGTGGCTTCCAGGTGAAATTTCGCATGGCGGGATTTCAACCGCGCCAATTCGGCGTCCAAGTCGTCCACTTCAAAGGCAATGCACGTTCCCTCTTCCGACGGTTTCCAGGCTTCGCCGAAACAGCCGATGGCAAAGGTGCCATTGCCGATTTCGTATTCCACCCACATACCGCCGCCTGATTCCATGGCCGGTTTGAGATCCAGCGCGCCTTCATAGAATTCGCGGGCGCGTTTCATGTCCGTGACCGGCGTGCCGGTGAATGCAATTTCAGTGATCATATTTCCATTTTATCATTCAGCCACGGCTTTGACAACTTTCTGCGCCGCGTCGGACATGGAGTCGCCGGTAATGATGGCCACGCCGGATTCGGCCAGCGTCTTTCGGCCGGCCAGCACGTTGTTGCCTTCGAGCCGGACGACCAGCGGCAGTTGCAATCCCGTTTCCCGCACCGCTCCGACGATGCCTTTGGCGATCACGTTGCAATCCATGATGCCGCCGAAAATGTTCACCAGAATGCCCTCGACGTGCGGATCGCTCAAAATGATTTTGAACGCCGCCGCCACTTGTTCCTGGCTCGCGCCTCCGCCGACGTCCAGAAAATTGGCCGGGCGGCCGCCGTAATGCTGGATAATGTCCATCGTCGCCATGGCTAGGCCGGCGCCGTTGACCAGGCAGGCGATGCTGCCGTCGAGCTTGATGTAGTTGAGATTGAATTTGCCAGCTTGGATTTCCAGGGGCGCTTCTTCGGACAGATCGCGCATGGCCTGGAGGTCGGAATGCCGGTAGAGGGCGTTGTCATCCAGGCTCATCTTGGCATCAATGGCCAGCAAGCTTGGCTGGCCGTCTTTGCCAGCCACGACACAAAGGGGATTAATCTCGATCAAAGTGGCGTCGCATTCCCACCAAGTCTTGTAGAGGCCGGCCAGCAGCTTCGCGCCGGCGGCGATGAGGCCGCCCTGGAGTCCGAGCGCGGCGGCCAATTTGCGCCCCTGGAAGGGCAGCAGGCCGAGGGCGGGATCAATGATTTCGCGGATGATTTTTTCCGGGTGGTCGGCGGCGACTTGTTCGATGTCCATGCCGCCTTCGGTGCTGGCCATGACGACGGGCCGGGCGGCGGCGCGGTCCAATAGAACGGCGCAATAGAGTTCCCTTTTGATGGTGGGGGCGCCGGCGACCAGGAGTTTGCTGACCAGGCGGCCTTCAGGGCCGGTTTGTTTGGTGACCAGCACGTTGCCCAGCATGGCCTGGGCTTTTTCAAAAACCTCCGCGGCAGAGCGGCAAAGTTTGACGCCGCCCTGAAAGCCGTTCTTGAAGGTGCCTTTGCCGCGGCCGCCGGCGTGGATTTGGGCCTTGATGACGACCACCGTTTCGCCTTTGGCGAAGAGATCCTCAGCGATTTTCCGGGCGGCATCGGCGGACTCACAAACTTCGCCCGCTGGCACGGGAACACCGCGCTGCGCGAGCAATTGTTTGGCTTGGAATTCATGTAAATTCATAATCCTTGAACCTTGAACTTTGAATCCGGTCACCGTTCTTCGATCGGCTTGACCTTCAGCCCGACGGGACCGATGTAGAGGCTCTGCGGGCGGATAAGGCGGTTGTCGGCCACTTGCTCCAACAGGTGCGCCGTCCAGCCCGCCGTGCGCGCGATGGCGAAAATGGGCGTGAAGAGGTCGGTCGGAATGCCCAGGGAATAATAGACGGTGGCGGAATAAAAATCGACGTTGGCGTGCAGGTTTTTCTTCAGCAGCATGATCTCGGCGATGCGGTCGCTCATTTGAATCCACTTCGGCTCGCCCAGCTTCAAACTGAGCAGTTGGGCCATGCGCTTCAAGTGCGGCGCGCGCGGATCCAGGGTCTTGTAAACCCGATGGCCGATGCCCATGATCTTTTTCTTCTGCAGCAGGCATTCCTCGACGAAGGCCTCCACCTTCTCCAAGGAGCCAATTTCTTTGAGCATCTTGATCACGCCCTCGTTGGCCCCGCCGTGCAGCGGCCCCTTGAGCGTGCCGATGGCGCTAGTGATGGCCGAATACATGTCGCTCAACGTGGACATTGTCACCCGCGCACTGAAAGTCGAGGCGTTCATACCGTGATCGGCATGGAGAATGTAACAGAGGTCCATCGTGCTGACTTTCTCCTGCGGCGGGGGCTCCCCGTCAATCATGAGCAAAAAATTGGCCGCTTCCCCCAGGTTCGGGTCCGGGGGCAAAAGCTTCTTGCCCTGGCGGATGCGGTGAAAGTAGGCGGTGATCATCGGTATCTGCGCGATCAGCCGCATCGCTTTGCGGCGCAGATCATCGTAAGAACTGTCGTCGCGCTGCGGGTCAAAACATCCCGTCGCCGAGACGGCGGTGCGGATGATGTCCATGGGCGGGGTGTCCCTCGGCACCAGCCGCAGGAGATCGACCACGCCTTTGGGCAGCTCGCGCTCGGCGGCCAGGGTGGCGCGCAACTCGGCCAGTTCCTTGCGATTGGGCAAATGATTCCAATGCAAGAGGTGAATGACTTCTTCGAAGGTGACCTTGCCGGCCAGCTCATTGATGTCGTACCCGGCGTAAATCAATTCGCCGGCATCGCCGCGCACATCGCTTAGGCGCGTTTGCGCGGCGATAACGCCGTCCAGCCCCTTGCTAAAGGTTTCCGAAGTATTGGCCATGGATAATCTCCTCTACAACTCTTTGTCGAAAGCCAGCACGTAACCGAATTTGGGCAGGAACAGCCGATCGCCCCCCTCGATTTCGATCTCGGACGTTTCCGGCAGCGAGCCGGGAAGGTTGACCTGGTAAGCGTCCTGGTCTTTCTTCCATGTTCCCGCCGCCACGATCAGCATCGCCGAGGTGCTGGGGTTGAGCAGCTTCAAAATCATTTGGTAATCCGGCGTGGCGGTCAAGGACAGACCGGTTATGAGCGGGAACAAATCCTGCTCGACCTTGGACAACTGCTTGGGGGAGATGGCCGGCTGTTTCTTTCGTAATTGCTCGATGGTCGCCGCGCGGTCGATGTCCCAAATGCCCAGGATGGTTTCCGGATCGTACTTAGGTGATTGGCCGGTGGCCAGGAAGGTTTGCAGATCGTCCAAGTCGTTTCCGAGCAGGCCGCTGACCTGGGCGACGACGGCGGCGTTGGTCAGCACGGTTCGCACCTTGGGGTATCGGAGGATCTCGATGACTTTGGCTTGGGTGGTGATCATCTGCTGTAATTCCGCATCATGGGCCAGGTTCTTGAAGTCCTGTCGTTCGGCCAATTCCAGACAGGGCGGGTAATGCGCCAGCCGGCTGAGCAGCAGCGGATTATGCAGGATTAGCACCGCCAGATCGGCTGCCTGATAGACCCGCCCAGGCACCATGTCGTAGGAGGCCAGCACCCGGTCCAGATGCTGCTCGTGCAAATCCTTGCGCGTCTCGGTCAGCAGCCTCGCGCCGGCCGGGTCGCCTTGCCCCGCGGCCGCTTCGGTGGTGAAATACCCGGCGGAGTAGATCAGCAGCGTCAACAAGATAAAATAAAACGCACCGTTCAGCAGGCCCACGCAGAGTCCCACGCGGGCATAAACGCGCTGCCAGCGGTAGAGAAGCTGGTCACTGACCTTATATTTGAAATGGACGGCGATTTTTTGGTGGACGACCTGTCCGGCGATTTTGAAAATGGTCAGCACAATCAAGAAGGCCAGCACTTGAGGCGCAAAAATGGTCCAGGCGGGGTGATGCAATCCCAGCAGCGGTAGCAGGTGCCGGGTGAGCGAGGAGAGCGGCCCGGCCAGGAGCGTCCCGAAAAACATTCCGAAAAACGCAAACGCCGCCCGCACCGGACCCGCGTAATAACCAGCCGCCCCGACCAATCCCAGGCAAAGAAAAGCAATCATCCAAACCATGCGCGCAAACTAACGGGGTCGCTCGGAAAAAGCACGCCTAAATTCCGAACGATCGCAAAGCAGCTTTTGAACAGGCCGCATTGACCGAGTCGTTGAGCCCAGGCTCAACCGGAGATCCGATTCCACGAATGAAAACGCAGGCTCGCATCGGATCGCGAAGAGTGTTTGAAGAGCGCAGGAAAGACCGTTTTTACAAAAAACGGATGGACAAACGTTTTTTCTGTTGACCAGAAGTCCGGCTGACCCCGGCACCTATCGACGAGCGAGCGGTATCATCGTTTTTTTCGGGAAAAGGGTGGAGACTTCTCGAAACTTGATTGGGATCTGCGGCGCTTTGCCTGATTCTCGCAATTGTTAGCCTTCATTGTTCTCGGGCTGATCTTCCGGCATCCTTATGCTGAACTTGGAACGCTATTTTTACAAATAACACAAGCGCACTATCCCAGCATGGGGTAAAGACCCCATAGCCACTTTGCAGTGATATGTTATTTTGTGGCTATGAATTTAATAATTATTTTGCTTCTTCTTCTTCTGTTGTGCGGCGGCGGCGGGTTTTACTTTGGGGGCCCTGCTATCGGCGGCGGCGGGATTGGTTTAATTCTGGTGATTTGCCTGATCGTCTATTTCATGGGCGGATTCCGCCGCACGAAAACGTAACAGAATATCGCGCTGCAATGCCCTGCAATGGACAGCCAAGCGGAGCCTTCAATACGATTATGAAAACCCTTTTCACAGCGGAAGCGACTTTCAAAAGCGGACGATTGGAAACTAATCAAACACTGAACGGTCTATCAAAAGTGAATCCGGCGAGGCTTGTAGCTTGGGCCTGGGCGTCGTTGATTTGTCCCTGGGCACTTTTGTAAACGGCAATGCTTCAACTCAACGAAATACACAACGCCAATTGCGGTGTTGCACAGCCATTGAGGGGACAATTTATAGACGCGAATTGTCGAAACAAGAACACAGAAACAAAAACAATAGAAAAAGGAAAAACATGACACAAGAAACGACAGAAGTCCTTCACATAAACCGTGATCCAATTACAGGCGCCCTAGGGGCTCATCCTGTCGGAACCGGCATTGGCGCGGCCGCGGGCGGAGCCGCCGCAGGAGCGGCGATCGGGACCGTTGCGGGTCCTGTGGGAACGGCTATTGGCATGGCTGCGGGAGCCATCGTTGGCGGCCTCGCTGGGAAAGGTGTTGCCGAAAAAATCGATCCGACCGTAGAGGATGCCTATTGGCGCACGGCCTACAGCTCACGTTCCTACGTGGACAAGGACAGCCCATACGACATTTATCAATCTGCCTATCGAACCGGCTACGAAGGCTATGGCCGCTACCCTGGCAAACGCTACGAGGAGGTCGAAAGCGATCTGAAAAGCGACTATGAAAAGACGCGACGCACCTCAGGACTCGACTGGCACAAGGCAAAACACGCAACAAGAGACGCTTGGCTGCGTTTAGAAGATCGGCAGAAGCAAAACGCTTGAGATCCGCGACAAGTAGCTGGCCAGGGGACGTGAAACTCAGAACAGGTTCACAAACCCTGGCCACGTTCCGGTCGGAGTGGGACCGGGGGCTGACAACGGAAGTTAAAATTGGGGTTATTACAGGGGCAGCAAATAGACGATGTGATAGGGTTGGCTTTCTTGGTTTAGTCCATGATTGAGCGCTGAGGCTTAACAAACGCCAGACTAACAAATCACTCGGTCCAAGAAAGCGAATTTATGTCTAAGTTTAAGTAGATTATAATGAAATTGTCCTTAAAGCCGCATCACCTGAAACGCTACAAGGACATTGCCATGCTCTTTTTGAAGTATGGCACTTCTGATTTGGCCAAGGAGTTCGAACATGAGGATGCCGGGGGTGAAGCCGAACCTCCGACCGCCAAATGCGATCAGGCCGCGCCGAATGAACTCGCGGACGATTTGGAAAAAATGGGGCCGACATTTGTCAAATTCGGCCAATTGCTTTCCAGCCGCGCCGACCTTTTGCCCGCACCCTATTTAAAGGCGCTGGCGCGTTTGCAGGACAAGGTCAAACCCTTCCCTCACGAACAAGTGGAAGAAATTATCGCAAGCGAACTTGGCATTCGCATCTCAAAAGCCTTTTCTAATTTTGAAGAAAAACATCTTGCCGCCGCGTCGCTCGGGCAGGTCCATCGCGCGGCCTTGCGCGACGGGCGTCCCGTCGTCGTGAAAGTGCAACGACCGGAAATCCGCAAACAAATCGCCGAAGATTTTGAAGTGCTCGAAGAAATCGCGAGCTTTTTCGACGAACATACGGACATTGGCCGGCGTTATCGTTTCGGAAAAATTCTTGCAGAAATCAAAAGTTCCATCTTGCAGGAATTGGATTATCAACGGGAAGCGTCGAATCTGACCACGCTGGCGAATAATCTGAAGGAATTTCCACACATTCTCGTTCCGCTGCCGGTGCTTGACTACAGTTCGCGTAGCGTGTTGACGATGGATTATGTCAGTGGAATAAAAATCACCGAGTTGAGTCCCATCGCGCAAATGGACATCAAGGGCGATGTTTTGGCCGAGGAACTTTTCAAAGCGTATCTGAAGCAGGTGTTGATTGACGGCTTTTTTCATGCCGATCCGCATCCGGGCAATGTTTTCCTCACGCACGATGGCCGGATCGCCTTGCTGGATTTGGGCATGACCGGGCGGCTAAATACAAACATGCAGGAAAATTTGTTGCGGTTGTTGCTGGCCATCAGCGAAGGCAACGGCGATGAAGCGGTGAAAATTGTCCTGCGAATCAGCGAAACCACGGATGACTTCGACGAGGTGGAGTTCACTAAAAAAGCAACGGAATTTGTATCCGAACAACGGAACCAGACCTTGAACCGGCAGGATGTGGGCAAAGCTTTGCTGGCAGTAGCAAGAACGGCCGCCCAAACCGGACTCTATGTTCCAAGCGAATTGATCCTGCTTGGAAAAACCCTGCTGCAGCTGGATGAGATAGGGAAGAGTTTAAGTCCGAATTTTAATCCCAATGCTTCGGTGCGTCGAAATGTCGGCGAAATCATGACGACCCGGATGCGCAAAGGAGCTACGCCGGGACATTTATTCGGATCATTAATGGAGATGAGGGATTTTGTCGGCGGTCTGCCGGAGCGCGTGAACAAGATCTTGGATGCCGTCGGCAATTCTGAATTGGAAGTGAACGTCAAAACTCCCGACGCCCGGCATTTGCTGAATGGGTTCGAAAAAATCGCCAATCGAGTCACCACCGGCATTATTCTCGCTGCGCTAATTGTAGGAGCCGCGCTGATGATGCGGATCAACTCCACCTTTCAGATTTTTGGTTATCCTGGAATCGCCATGATTTGTTTTTTGATCGCTACGAGCGGGAGCGGCTGGCTTATCATTGGTATTCTTTGGAAAGACTATAAAGACAAGCGAAAGCAAAAGGAATAACTCTGAAATGTCACCGGGCACTTCAAAACCGGCCACCTCTGGGCACTTTCAAACCAGCCAGTCAACTTTCATAACTTCAAAGCCAACGTTGAGTTTTCATTTTCAAATCAGCCCATCACAAGCACTTGCATGGGTTTATTTTAAAATCAAAACTCAACTTACGAAAACCAAGTGGCCGGATCAGAAGTGCCCGTTAGTGGCCGGTTCGTGGTGCCCGCTGACATCTGAAAGTTCATCCGACATGAAATCCTTCCGTCAACTTTTCGATCAAGGTAGGTCCTCCACGCTCAGGGGATTGCGCTTCAATTAATTGAACAGGATGCAGAGGCATGGCTGACCGGAGCGTGCCTTAATGTGCCAATCGAATTCCCGCGCGTGGTTCAGTAATGAGCAAGACCGGATGAGAGGGATCAAGCTCCAATTTCTGGCGCAGATGCCTCAGGCAAACGTACAGGCTCGGCATTTTATCGATCTGGTCTTGACCCCAGATGTTGCGGAGAATCTGCTGGTAAGTCAGGACTTTGCCCGCGTTTTCCGCCAACAAAAGAAGCAGCGAATATTCGCTGGGCGTGAGTCTTACTTTCTTTCTTCCGGCCTTGACGGTGCGGCTGGAAGAATCCACGCTCAACCGGCCGCAACGAAAGACTTGGGTTTTCTCTATCGGCATGTATCGCAGAACCACGCGCAGGCGGGCCATTAGCTCGCCAGCGCTGAAGGGTTTCGTGATATAGTCGTTGGCCCCGCTGTCGAGTGCGTTGATTTTTTGCGCTTCGCGATCGCAATCGGAGACGATCAGAATGGGGACGCGACTTTGCTCGCGCAATCGGCGCAAGACGGCCATTCCATTCGTGTCGGGAAACGGCAAATCGAGCAGCACGGTGTCCGGACGAGACTCAGCCGCCTTGGCCAAGCCCTCTTCGCCCGTAGCCGCTTCCAGAACTCGATAATTGTCATCCTCCAGGCACAGGCGCAACTTTTGCCTTAGTTCTACCTCGTCTGCTACGACCAATACGACGGCGTTTCGCGAGGGAAAACCGTTCATGCCTCTTGTGCGTCGGCGCAAACCGACTCCTTGGATGTCATAAAAAGAAACGCGCGCGCGCATGCACACGCGCGCGCGAATCGACCTTGCAGGAGGAGACCGCCGTGTAACGACTCATTAAGCTTGGCTGGCTACCGAAGCTCACGAGCAAATGATCGGGTCTCGATGACCCGGCATCCGCTTCTTTATGAGATTATAGGGCTCAAAAATCTCCCCACAAAAGGAGTGCAGCATTGTTAATGCCAAACGGCTGGCCTAGGTCTCAAAGCCGATTGAAAATTTCTCGCAGCCACGATGACTGCCATTCACGAAAGTCAGAATTGGACTTGATTCGCGCAGGTTAAACGCCTTTGCCAGCTTGGTGAATGGGCGGTCTTACCGAGGAGGCGCGCGAACTTTTTCTCACCAACTCTCCGTCATTTGCCAATCCGTGCGCGCCTTGGAAAGCGATCTTGGGTGCAGCTCATTGAACAGATTGGGCAAAAGGGTTGTTCTGACCGCTTGCAGGTGCAGCTTTTTTTGCATTATGCTCAAAATTGTCTTAAAAGTTATGCCCAAGCCTGCCAATCCGTCCAAGGGGTTCAAAAAAGGGTCCCTCCCGCGGCAAAGGATGGGCACCGGAGCCGCCCCTTTTAAGCATTTACTGGCGACGATCTTGACCCTGCTTAGGGGACAACATCAAAATCTGCTTCTGACAGCGAGGGTGGAGCGGCCATCGCAAATAGTGACCAGCCTCAATAGCGGCGAATTGGAAATTGCGCTCGTAGAGCCTCCAACCACGCTCCTGAAATCGAGTTCCCGCCTTTGTTCGATGCCAGATTGGAGATTGTCGTTTCGTCCACTCATCGCTGAGTCCGGCGAGGGCGCGCACCAGCCCGGGAGCTGGCTAAGGAACCGTGTTTGTTGCCGGACAAGTCCCATCCGACGCGGCAGCTCGTGGAGCGGTATTTGGCGGCCTCTAACATGTTCGTAAATGGGATCGAGTACGTCGAAAGTCCCGATGAAATTAAGGAGTTGTTAAGGCGGTCTTGCCATGAGAATAGTGCCCGAACGACTCGTGAAAGACGAATTAGAAGCCGACATTCTGGGTTAGGCTTTTCCCGCCCGCATTAAGGAAAAGCAGCAGGAGGAATAATTCGGGCGGGTGAATGTAAGACCTCATCCTACATTAGAATTGGGCGGCACGCTACAGACAAACCACCATTCGCTATTTATCATTGTTTTGCCTGTCAACGATGAAAGCGAAAGTTTTATTGGTGGATAATCATCCGAATATTCACGATTCGCTGGTGCAAAACTTGCGATTGGAGGGTTACGACGTTACCGTAGCCGCCAATGAGCAGGAGGCGCTCCATGCCCTGCGCGACACAGCTTTTGACTTGGTTCTGCTCGACGTTGTCATGGCCGCCGTCAATAGTTGGGATGCCTTCCAGCACATCATCACGATCAGGTTTTCTTTGCCCATCATTATTATTACAGGACGCACGGACCAGCAGTGGCTGGCGGCGCAGAAGGGAGTAGTCGCAGTCCTGGAAAAGCCGTTGGATATGCCCTTGTTGCTGGACGTGATGAAGCGGGCATTGGCGGAATAATTTGGGGCGATCAACCAGGAATAGCAGGGCGTCGCCGCCGACATCAACGGCCTGACGCAATTCGACGAAACCAACACCCGCCAACTACCCATCCCGTTTTTACCGCTCTACTACATCTCCCCGCAATATCTTTCTCGCGTGGAACGGGGCCGTGGCTCGCGCGTCAATGGAGTGCGCCCGTGCCGACGCTGCCTCCCACTGCCCCGCTGGTGGCGCTGGGCGTGGACTGGCTGTTGGCCTGCGTCTGTTCGCGCGCGCCCGCCGCCGTGGTGATCTGTGCCTGAGTGTGTTGGGCAAGACTGGTGCTGGCAAAAAGGGTGGTCATCGCTTCCTGCACTATGCCCGCATCCGCATATCCTATCTCATAAACACTCAATTCCATCACACCCAGCTTGCCCTCGTCGAGCTTGGCGATCATTTTCCTGATTTGCCCCATGGCATCGCCGGCGGCGGCGACGATGACCGATTGGGTGCGCCGATCCGCCACTGCTGTAACCGTGGCTTGCCGTTTGAGGCGATTGCTCTCCGCAGCGGTCCGCGAGGCGGACTGCGACATCCCGGGACCCCCAAACTGCAAGCCCACCGGCCGCGCCGGTTGCTCCGCATTCCCCGTTCCGGAGGCCGGCGCGAACACCGTGGAAATTTCATTGACGACCTCGTCCGGATCGGCGTGCAGCAACGGGAAGACTTCGATATCGGTCACGTCCTGGCCCGGCCGATCCAACAAACCGACTACCCGCGCGATCATCGGCATGTAGTCGGGCGGCGCGCTGGCCGCCACCGCGTTCATTTGCTCGTCGGCCACAAAAACGGCGCGCGTCGGCGCGGTTTTCTCCTTTGGCTCGCCGCCGCCATCGTTGCCGGTGCGGCCAAACCGCGGCCCAATCGTCATCCGCGCGCCGGCGCGGGTCACCTCCGCATCGGCGCTCTGGAAAAGCTCCTTCAATTCGGCCGCGACGGATTTGGCGTCGGCGTAATTGAGCGCCATGACGTTGACCTCGGAAACCGCCGTGCTATCGAGTGCCATGATGATCGAGGCGAGGCGGTGAATGTCTTTTTGACGGGCGGTCATGATGACGGCGTTGCCGGCCTCGTTGGCCGTGACCGTGTCGCCGCCCGGAATCAAGAGTTCCAGATCTTTGACCAACTGCCCCGGATTCAAAGTATGCACGGGCAGAATTTCGGTCACGATTTCATTATTGACGGGAATTTTGGCCGGATCGGTCGCGCTCAAGACTGGGGTCAGCGCGTTGGTCCGGGCGCGGCTGGCCTCCATGATAGTGAGCGTCCGCCCGTCGAGCACGGCGGTGTAATTGTTCCGGCTCAGTTGATCATTGAGCAGGGTGACCGCCTCGGCGGTGGAGACGGGCTGGCGCGCGGTTAAAGTGACAGTGCCCCGCACGTCCGGCTCCGAGACGACAATCAGGCCCGCCTGGTCGCTGAGGTAATCAAGCACCGCCCGCAGCGGCGCATCTTGGAGGTTCAGGAGCAGTCCGTTGGTGTCGCCCGGCCCCGCCCAGGCGGCCCATGTGGCTGTCAAGAGGATTGATAAGATGCAAACGGGATGTTGTGTTTTCATAATGTCCTTGATGCAGGCAAGGGCCGTGCCAACCCTGGCGCACGAGGGAAAGCGCGCGCGGGCCGCCTGGAAAACGCGCAAGGCGTGCTCAGTCACACGAAGAGCCGCGCACTCATTGCGCATCCAGGACGCGGGCCAGGCATACAAATTAGCTCCCGGCGGTGTCGATCGAGCGAGATGCGCCTTGAGCCACAGAACCGGCAGCGGGCGGTTAGTAAGCGCCTGCGGGTTAGTCGGAAGTTGGTATCTGGAGGTTGAACGCCGAACGGTCACTCCGCGGCAGTTCGAGGCCGAAGGGTCCTGTGTCAGTCCTAACCAAAGACATTTGAAATTTTGGTCATAAGAATCTGCCTGACCTGCCTTGGATCTTGCTTTCTCCGCGACCTCCGCGACTCCGCGCGAGAACGTCCATTCACTTCCTGCGGCACTTCGTCCACTCTTTCCATGGGGCCTGGGCCGAGACCAGTGTGAATCAGGCAGGCATCCACCGTAGGCGCTGTGACTGGTTGGGTTCCAGGAAGGAGAATTCCTCGCGCAGAGCCGCCGAGAGCGCAGAGAAACGCAAACGAAGATGTGAGAGATAACCTCCGGACAAAAGGCGTAATTCAAACAAGGAAAGGAGATAGGCAGAAAAATGGGGGCAGAAAAATGAAAGTGGCCCGCTTCGCTCAAAAAAGGGGGGGGCGGGGCGTCTTATATTTCTGCCCCGGATTTTTCTGACCTGCTCTTCAAGAAAAGCCGAATTAGTTTTTGCGTGGCTCCTAAGGACCGACACAGGACGACACAGGACCTAGTGAAGACCGACACAGGACCGATAAACATGTTGACCGTGTCAAGCGGTAATATGGCAATGCTAGGAACTGGGGCGCAAATCAGCTTTTGAAGG
>PLIU01000463.1 GCA_003140095.1 Verrucomicrobiales bacterium
GGGACGCACTTACTTGCGTCCCATCACAGGCACCTCGGAGGGCCTACAGGAGAACGCTTTCGGCGCGCCCCAACTGGGGCGCGCTTCAAACGCTGTCTCCTTGCGAAATTTCCGAGGTTTCGTGATGGACAGCAGCCGAAGCTGCGCAAAATGATTTAGTTAAAAGTGTATCTGGTCGTTTTTAATTTTCTTACACAGGGAGATTACGGCGGAGGAAGGCGATTGGAAAGGCGGAGTTTCGATTCATCACCCCCCAACACTTGTTCAATCCGCCTTCACAAACTTCGGATAAATGAAACGTGAAATGCCAGCAGCGCGATTCAACCGAGGGTAATTATATGGCGGCGGCGGAAAATTCAAGAATACTACGGGTCGTGGCTTCCGTTCCTTCTTGAGTTTTCCACCGCCGCCAAAGCCCTTGCCTCTAGGTTTTCATCGCGCACACCTGTCGCTGCCGGATAACAGCAAACAATCTGGTTTTCTCAAAGACGATTTCAATCTATTCTGGTTGCGCGATGCACTTGCCGATTAACATTGAGGACGTTCTGCACGGACAAACCGTGGAGTGGGAGCGTTTGGAATTTAAGCAGGGCTGGAACCCGGAGGCCGTTCTCCATACGATGTGTGCTTTCGCCAATGATTTCCACAATCTGGGCGGCGGCTACATTCTGATTGGCGTGGCGGAGAATCAGGGACAGCCAATTTTGCCACCGGCGGGATTGCTCGGCAGCAAACTGGACGCCATTCAAAAGGAGATTCTTGAAATCGGGCATCGGATGCAGCCTCACTACCATCCGGTGATTGCGCCTTACGTCGTCCAGCAAAAGCCCATTCTCGTGCTGTGGTGTCCCGGCGGGCAGACCCGGCCCTACAAAGCACCCGTATCACTGGCAAAAGGCAATCGCGAATTCGCCTACTACATTCGCAAAGGTTCGGCCACCGTCAGAGCCAAACATGAAGAGGAAGTCGAGTTGGTCAGCCTGGCGGCCACGGTTCCTTTCGACGACCGCGTTCATCACCGTGCCTCTTTGAACGACCTCAAGCTTTCGTTGATTCAAAATTTTCTGCGCGAGGTGGGCAGTGACCTGTTGGCCGATTCCAGCACGATGGATTTTGCCCAGTTGTGCCGCCAGATGCGAATTGCCGATGGTCCCGCCGAAACGATGCACCCGTTAAATGTCGGCCTGATGTTTTTCAACCCCGCGCCACAAAAGTTTTTTCCTCAAACACAGATTGATGTGGTGCAATTTCCCGATGGCCCCGGTGGCGACACTTTCACGGAAAAGACATTCGCTGGCCCATTGGACGTGATCCTCAAAGACGCGCTGACATTTTTGAAAAACGCCGTGATTGAGGAACGGGTGGTGAAACACGGCGACCGACCGGAAGCCGACCGCTTTTTCAATGTGCCCTATGCCGCGCTGGAGGAAGCAGTGGTAAATGCGGTTTATCACCGCAGCTACGAAATCCGGGAGCCGATTGAAGTCCGTGTTCTGCCGGATGAAATCACCGTGGCCAGCTATCCGGGGCTGGACCGCTCAGTCAGTATCAAAGAACTGCAAACCGGGCGCTTTGCAACGCGGCGGTATCGTAACCGGCGCATTGGCGAATTTCTGAAAGAACTCAGTCTCACCGAAGGTCGAGGCACTGGCATTCCAAAAATGTTGAAGGCACTCCTGGTAAATGGTTCTCCGCAGCCCGTGTTTGAGTCCGATGATGACCGGACTTATTTTCTGGTGCGCTTGCCATTCCATCCTGAATTCATCAAAGAGGCTAGGGAACGGAAACGTCTAGCGACCGGCCAAGTCACCGGCCAAGTCGCAGTGCAGATTCTCCGGTTCTGTGAACAACCGCGTAAGGCCGGCGAAATCCAGTCGCTCGTCGGCGTCAAACACCGCCAGACATTCCGCGAAAATTATCTCAATGCACTTATCGGCAAGGGCTGGCTTGGGCGAACGATTCCAGACAAACCCAAAAGTCGGTTGCAGCGTTATCAGACCACGGATGAAGGAAAGAAATGGTTGCTGGGCGCGACCAATCGGAACCCAACTTCATAAATTTGAGATGGGCAAACGGACACCAAAACGGACACCAAACGGATTAAAAACGATACGGTCGGATAAAACCGATTTTGCTTGAATACCCAATGAAATCAGGCATAATTAAGGTGCAACGGCGGGAAAATATGGCCGATTCCGACCTCCGCCTCCATATAATTCATTACTATTCATCGACTTATAAAGTAATGGCGACAGTTCCAAACCAACCCTCGCCTGAGATGGCAGAGCAAGGTTCGTCACTCCGCTGGTTATCAATCAATTTGCAAACGAATCGTAAGTCAATTGCAAGCACGGTTGCACTGATTTACAGTTGACAAACAATGAACCCAAAACAGTGGCAGTAGGAACGTGGAAATAATTGGCTCGGCGGTAGAAGCGGTTGGCTTTTGACACCGGGAGCAGATTTAAATGGGCAGTCAGACATTTCGATTTTTCACGAGTATCGTGCAGTGATTCGTCTTTTCAGCTGTCGCCCAAGTCCAAGTGACCTTCGGGGCTGCGTTGACGACTACGGGGACTCCTCGAAGAGGGATTCCAACAGGCTGGGGGAACGAAGCAACTCTTCGACTCGATGGCGCAGGCCCGCATCACCCGCGCAGATCCGATCAAGATACGCAGCACATTCTTCGATAGGACGTGCCAGGCATCCCTCGAAGATCTTTCCTTTTCAGTATCGGGTGGGCGTCCTGTGGTCGGACTCATGGCTTCTGCGCTTGCTTTTCAAGGGCTTCGGAGGCGTCGATCTCGGCGAGTGTTGGCGCTCGGTAGATATGGATGAAGTGTTGGGGACCGTTAGTGGCGAATTCTCGGCATGCCAACAAATTCCCGTCCGGGGAAAACCGCGCGTCGACTCTCCCGGGAAAGCTAATCAACTCACGCTCTGTCTGGACATCCCAAAGCCGTAGTGTCCATGTGCCGAGGTCGATAGTGAAAAACCGCGTTCCATCCCGGGAAAATCCGCTTGTCTGGAGCGGAAGGAGGCGGCGGCCCACCGTCGCCACAGGTTGGAGCGACTTTGTGTCCCAGACTTCCGCGTAACCGTTCCAGCTCGATGTCACAAAACGGCGTCCATCTTCCATGATGTCAAGATCCGTCACAAGTTTCGCGTCCAATTTCCGGCTCATGCTCTCTCCTGCTGGGATGTTGATCCGGGTACCGGTGCCCGTGTAATTCACCATGACTACCCATTGGCCATCGTCCGACAAGCCGAAATTCTCCCATCGTTCACCGGTGGGCCACGACCGGATTATCTGAAATGTATCGAGGTCCCAAAGCTCGGTCTGGTTGGTATTCCCTGCCAAAAGCGTTTTTCGGCCAAGCGCAAAGGGCGACAGACGACTTCCGGGTGGATACTTACCAAATTGGCGCACCACTCTTCCCTGTTGCATGTCGCAGAGTTGCAAGACGCCGTTGGTGGAAACAGTGACCAACAGCCTTCCATCGGCGGAAAACTCGCGCTGTTCGCCGGCATCAGACGGTTTGTCAAACAAATGAGTTGCGGCTTCGAAACGCGGACCATGCCATTGCACGACCCTGTTCGTCTCGATGGCGAAAAGCGATTGGCTATCCGGCGAGAAGACATAAGATCCATCCGCCGGCAAGATTGTCTCCGACTCGTCGCGCCGCTCGCCTGTTATGTCCCACAGGCAAACTGAGCCATCGTTGTCTCCACTGATAAGGGTCTTGCCATTCGACAGCGCGGCCACCGAGTAGATGCCACTTTGGTGGCCCAGAAGCCGATGCCCTTTGGCGCGGACGTTTTGTGGATCACTGAGGTCCCAGAGTCGAATCGTGTGATCTTCTCCGGCGGAAACAAGCGTGCGCCCATCGGGCAGAAAGCGCAGGACTCTGAGTATATCCTGCTGCGGGGCGAATGGCGCCTGGGTTTCTTTTTCCGTTACCATGTCCCAAATATGAACGAACCATTCATAGGATCCATCGTGCTCCGCCGCAACCAATAGCTTTCCGTCCGGTGAGATTGCCGCGCAGAAAAAGAAGGAACGGCTGCTTTGGGCCTTGGCCGTCCAGCGATTAGTCCCTCCGGCCAAGTCAACAACATAGAGATAATTCGAGGATCCGCCGTAAACCGCCGTGGCAAGGTCAGGCGCAAACGCGAGAAAATGGCCTCTCGCCTCAGGCACACCGGGCCCAGCAAGCGCCCCGGCCATGGCGCCGAGAGGAACACTCTTGAGCTCGATGCCGTCGGAACAACGCCACTCGGTCAACAGGACATTGGTTTTGGCAGGGCTCCCGCTGAGGGTCACGAGTCTTTCACCGTCAGAGGAAAAGACCAGGGACCCGCAAGAGTTTGTCAAAAACAAGGTCGCGACCTCAGTTTGAGTTTGGAAGTTCCAAAGATGAACGCGGTTCTTATTTGTTAGGTAACTTTCGTTGTCATCGGAATACGCGAAAACAGGATCGCGAGGGGAAGTTGCGATGATCCCGTAGTCCCCTTGTGGGAGACTCGCCACAATTCGCGGCGCATTCACCGCCGAGATGTCAAAAATGGAAATGTTGGCGCCAAGCATGCCGCCCACCGCGAGCCAATTGCCATCGTGGGACACCGCCACATTGGCGAATCCGTTAGTCTGAACCAGGAATTTAAGCGTAGCATCGCCACGGCACTTTTGCCACAGATACCGCCACTCCCAATTGCGCAGGTCCGGTTCACCCGGCGTGGGACGGTGCCGGTCCAGAAGCTGGCGGGCACGGCCCACGTCATTTGGCTTAATGGCTTCGTCCGCGAGGCTCACGTCGGTGGCATAGGATTCCGCTTGCGCCCTTTGACGCGCGATTTCGGCTGAGTTGCGCTGCCGCTCGGCCTCCGCCTGGGCCAATGTGGCCTTGTCACGTTCCTTCTGCGCGGCAAGACGCTGATCCTTTTCTGCGGCGCGGGACTTCTCAGCTTCATCGACGGCGCGCAGAGCGACCTTCGCCTGCCATACGCTGACAGCGGTTGCAACAAGCAGGGCCACCGTCACGGCCAAGGCTGCCGCGTACGCCAATTTGTTTCGACGAATCGCTTTCTGCAACTTGTAGGCCGCGCTGGGCGGACGGGCCATGACCGGCTCGTTCTCCAGATGGCGTTTAAGATCGGTAGCGAGGCCGTTCGCCGTCTCGTAACGACGGGTCCGGTCCTTTTCCAGGCACTTCATGACGATCCAATCCAGGTCGCCCTTGAGTTGGTGGAGCAACTTCGCGGTGTCGGCGGAACGGCGTTTGGCAGTGGTCGTTAACTCCTCGCCTTTGAGCGTTGCGAGGCGTGTGCTGGGGCGGACCGGTTCCTTTTCCCGGATTGTCTTGCGCATCGCGTCGATGCCTTGCGACATTAACTCATTCGCGTCGAAAGGCGTGCTGCCAGCCAGTAATTCGTAGAGCATTACGCCCAGGCTGTAGACGTCGGTGCGCGTGTCGATGTCCAACCCGCTTATCTCCGCTTGTTCCGGACTCATATAAGCCGGCGTGCCGATGAATTGCTCGTAGGCCGTAAACAGCGTCTTGTCCGTCAGACGCTGGTCGGTCGTGGCCTTGGCGATGCCGAAGTCGATCACCTTGGGAACCGGGACGCCGTCATGCAGCGTGACGAGTATGTTTGACGGCTTGATGTCACGGTGAATGATCCCTTTCTGGTGAGCATGTTGAATGGCTTGGCATATTTGGATGAACAGCTCGAGCCGCTCGCGAGTCGCCAGCTTGTTTTGGTCACAGTACTCGGTGATTTTGATGCCGCGCACCAACTCCATGACGAAATACGGCCGGCCCGTGTCCGTCGCGCCGGCGTCCAGCACTTTGGCAATGTTGGGATGGTCCATCAGCGCCAAGGCTTGACGCTCCGCTTCAAATCGGGCGATGACGTTCCGGGTGTCCATGCCCAGCTTGATGACTTTGAGAGCGACGCGGCGTTTGACGGGTTCTTCCTGCTCGGCCATATAAACCACCCCGCAACCCCCTTCTCCAATTTGTTGCAGCAGCTTGTAACGACCGATCCGGTCTCCCTCTCTTTCTGAGGGCGGCAGATCCAATTTTATGGTCTGGCCCGGGCTGGCGCTTGCGGGTGGCTCCTCCAAAAAGGATTCCGCCAGGCTATGGGAACGAAGCAACTCTTCGACCCTTTGACGGAGGGCCGTATCACCCGCGCAGACCTGGTCAAGGTATGCGGCGCGTTCTTCGATGGGACGCGCCAGGCATGCTCCAAAAATTTCCTCTTCAGGATCGGGCGGCCGGCCCTTGGTCGGTTCATCACTCATTCGTTGTACAATGCGAAATTAGTGCTCATAGCGCATCGGACTCATGGCTTTTGCCCTTGCTTTTCAACGGCTTCCGCGGCGTCTATTTCGGCCAGCGTCGGGGGTCGATAGAAATGCATGGAGCTTTTATCCCTCCAGACCAGCAAATTGCCGTCAGGAGAAATCATTGTAACGTCGCTTCCGGGAAAGGAGATCAGCTCACGCTGTGTTTTGATGTCCCACAGCCGATACTTTTGCGAGGCAAAGTCGACAATATCACAGGTGAGCAATCGGCTTCCGTCCGGGAAAAACCCTTCTACCGCCATCGGCAGGCGATGACTGCCCACAGTCGCGATGGGTTGAAACGACTGAGCATCCCAAATGCGCGCATAACCCAGCCCGCTAGAGGCCGCAAAGTGGCTTCCATCTGCCGAGAAGCGGGTAACAATCACCTGACTAATATCCAGTGGGTGATTCGCGCTCTGCCCGGTGGTGAAGTTGGCGAGAGTGAAAGTGCCATTTAAGTCAAAGTTCAGCACCAATGTTCCATCATCCGAGACAGTGGATTGATAAATCGATCCGTTCAGCTTCCAGGACTTGCGCAACTGAAAGGTATCCAAGTCCCATTCGTCAAGGGCGTTATCAGCATACAGAAGCAGCCTTTTCGGACGAATGAATCCCGCCACTATGCCAGGATACGATCCGAATTGGCGCATAAGTTTTTTCTGTTCCATGTCGTAAACCTGGACTACGCCATTGGTTGTGACGTTCACGAACAGTCGGGCGTCTCTGGAGAAGTCGCCCCAAAGAGTACCATCGCGGGATACGTCAAACAGAGTGGTTCTGATGTCGAAACGCGTCCCGTGCCATTGCACTACCTGGCCCTTGACAGCGAGGCTGAAAATAGACTGGCTGTCCGATGCAAATTCCCAGGATCTTTCCCGATCTGTTACCATGACATGCCAATGGGAATCGTCGGGGCGCGCCCCGGTGGCATCCCACACGCAAACTGAGCCATCATAGGCACCGCTGATGAGGGTCTTGCCGTCTGGCAGCACGGCAACCGATTCGATCCCGCTCTCGTGTCCGAGAAGGGGACGCCGTTTCGCGCGGACATTCCGCGGTTCGTTGACATCCCAAAGGCGGATCGAGTGATCTCCCCCGACAGAAACCAGAGTGCGGCCATCAGGCAGAAATCGCAGAGCGCCAATCCAATCTTCGTGCGTGGCAATGGCCGTTCCCAACTCTTCTCCCGTCGCCAGGTCCCAGAATCGCATGAGCGGTTCACCGATTCCTTCCGACGAAACCAGCAGCTTTCCATCCGGCGATATGGCGACTGTTTGAAAATCGGAGTCCTTGCCGCGTGTCTTAGCTGTCCAGCGAACGGTCCCTCCAGCCAGTTCAACTATGTTAAGATCATTCGACGTCGCGCAGTAGGCTGCGACGCCGAAATCGGGAGATAATGCCAGACTATTGATGGCGCCCTGGCGGGCTGAAGCGAATGCCGGAAAACTCGCCAGCTTCGCGCCATCCAAACAACGCCAGACAGCCAATTCGCCGGTGGATTTGGCAGACGATCCTTCCACGAGAGTCACGATCCTCTGACCGTCCGAAGAGAAAGCCAACCCAGCGCAATGGTTGGTCAAACGCAGTGTCAAAATCTCCGCTTGGGTTAGGAAGTTCCAGAGGTGAATCTCGTTCGATTGTGTCGTGGAAGCATAGCTGCTGGAATTTTCATAGGCGAGAACTGGTTCGCGAGGTGAACATGCGAGTTCAGTGCAAACTGCCATTTGCGGCAGACGCGCGGCGATCTTAGGCGCGCTTAGGTCAGAAATGTCGAAAATTGAAATCCCTCCATCAAAGCTGCCGCCGACAGCGAGCCACCTTCCATCGTTGGACACGTCCACTTTGGCGTAGCCGTTTGACTGGACCAGGAATTTCAGCAGGTCGTCGCCGCGACACTGTTGCCACAGATACCGCCACTCCCAATTGCGCAGGTCCGGCTGGCCGGGCGCCGGACGATGTTGGTCCAGGAGTTGGCGGGCACGACCGAGGTTGTTTGCCTCCAGGTCGTGTTGTGCCAGGTTGATGTCCGCGGCATAGGCCTGCGCTTGCGCTAATTGACGGGCTTCTTCGGCCGCCTTGTGCTGGTTCTCCGCTTCGGCCTGGGCTGAGTTCGCCTTGTCACGCTCCTTCTGCGCGGCAGCGCGCGACTTCTCGGTTTCAGTCAGCGCATGAATCGCGACCTTCGCCTGCCATACGCTGACAGCGGTTCCGACGAGCAAGGCTGCCGTAACGGCGACAGCCGCTGCATACGCCAATTTGTTTCGACGAATCGCTTTCTGAAATTTGTAGGCTGCGCTGGGCGGACGGGCCATGACCGGCTCGTTCGCCAGGTGCCGCTTAAGATCGGCGGCCAGGCCATTGACCGTTTCGTAACGGCGTGTCCGGTCCTTTTCCAGGCACTTCATCACGATCCAGTCCAAATCGCCCTTGAGTTGATGGAGCAACTTGGCGGTGTCGGCGGAACGGCGTTTGGCCGTTGTTGTTTGCTCCTCGCTCTTTAGTGTTGCGATGCGTGTGCTGGGTCGGACCGGTTCCTTTTCCCGGATGGTCTTGCGCATCCCGTCGATGCCTTGCGACATCAACTCGTTCGGGTCGAAAGGCGTGCTGCCCGCCAGCAACTCGTAGAGCAAAACGCCCAGGCTGTAAATATCACTGCGCGTGTCGATGTCCAACCCGCTCATCTCGGCTTGTTCCGGCGACATATAGGCCGGGGTGCCGATGAACTGTTCGTAAGCCGTGAACAGTGTTTTATCAGTCAGGCGCTGATCCGTTGTCGCCTTGGCAATGCCGAAATCAATCACCTTGGGGACCGGGACGCCGTCATGCATCGTGACCAGTATGTTTGACGGCTTGATGTCACGGTGAATGATTCCTTTCTGGTGTGCATGTTGAATGGCCTGGCAAATTTGGATGAACAATCCAAGCCGGGTGCGGGTGTCCAGATGGTTCTGGTCACAGTATTCGGTGAACTTAATGCCGCGCACCAGTTCCATCACAAAGTACGGCCGCCCCGTTTCCGTCGCGCCGGCGTCCAGCACTTTGGCAATGTTGGGATGGTCCATCAGCGCCAGGGCCTGGCGCTCCGCTTCAAATCGGGCGATGATGTTCCGGGTGTCCATGCCCAGCTTGATGACTTTGAGAGCGACGCGGCGTTTGACCGGTTGCTCCTGCTCGGCCATGTAAACCACCCCGCAACCTCCTTCTCCAATTTGTTGCAGCAGCTTGTAACGACCGATCCGGTCTCCCTCTCTTTCTGAGGGCGGCAGATCCAATTTTATGGTCTGGCCCGGGCTGGCGCTTGCGGGAGGCTCCTCCAAAAAGGATTTCGCCAAGCTATGAGAACGGAGCAACTCTTCGACCCTTTTGCGGAGGGCCGCATCACCCGCGCAGGCCTGGTCAAGATATGCTTCGCGTTCGCCGCTGGGACGCGACAGGCACGCTACAAAGATCTCCTCTTCAGGATCAGGCGTCTGGCTCTTGGTCGGTTCTTCACTCATCCGCTGTACAATGCGAAATTACCAGTCTAATACCCTCAAATCATTTTCCAGCGATCCCATTAGGGTTGCCATGTGCGCCTGAGCCTATTTCGGACGGGTGATTTCGCGGTGCAGCCATGCTTTGGCGAAAACCCAGTAGCGATGCGCCGTCGGCGGGGAAATGCGAAGAACCCGCGCGGCTTCGTCCACCGTCATGCCCGCGAAGTAGCGCAATTTGACCAACTCCGTCTTGAGCGGATCATGGACGGCAAATTTTTCCAGCGCCTCGTTTACTGCCAGCAGGCTTTCGTCCGAGTCGGGCGCGGCTGCGTCGAAATCCTGGAAATCCACCCGTTGCTGATCGCCGCCGTGACGCCGGGCATTCTTGCGCCGGGCGTTATCAATGAGAATGCGGCGCATCGCCTCAGCCGCGGCGCCAAAAAAGTGGGCGCGGCCCTCCCACCGGATGTCATCGCTGCCCGTCAAGCGCAGCCAAGCCTCATGCACCAGGGCGGTGGGCTGCAACGTCTGGCCGGGATTTTCCATGGCCATGCGTTGCGCGGCCAGTTTGCGCAATTCCTCATAGACCAGGGGCAACAATTCGTTGGCCGCCCCGGGCTCGCCCTGTTCGATGGCTTGAAGAATCTGAGTGACGTCGCTCATGTGCCGGCTTCCGTTGGTTTGGCCCGCCGTCACAGGGGCATCCTCTCCCCTGGCCGAAGGGCTCATTTCTGTCAACCGCATTAAATTCATGACCGTGCGCGAAGTCAATTAAAACGAATTCCCGAAGAAACCCCACAGTCGGCTGATAGTTTTGGCTGAGCAAATCCGTATTGAAGTATGAAAAGGGAAACTGCTGACGCCAGAACGTCAATTCCCAACTAACTAAAATCATCAAGAACACGGGCGTTCGCCCCAAATAGAAGGATTAATAATGCAAAAATTATTGACAACTAAAAACACGATGTCCCCATCCGCCCTCGGCGCGGCTGTGGCAGCTTTGGTGCTGCTCGGGATGGCCCTTCGCTCCTCGGCAGGTGAAACGGTCATCGCACCTTCAGACCTGCCCTATGGGTTGAGCTACGAGGAGTGGTCGGCGAAATGGTGGCAGTGGTATATGGGGTTGGAAACAAATCACATTGAAAATATCGGCAATCCGGATATCTGTTCCGGACCGGCAAGTCATGTCCGGTTTCTTTACGGCGCGCCAGCAACTACCACGGTCACTCGACACGTTGACATCGGCCCGGATACGCCGCTCTTCTTCCCCATTCTGGGATTTATAGCGGACAATACCGCCTGTCCCGTATCTGAATTTGGGACCAACACCCCGACGCAGTTGGAGGCCGAACTCACCGGAGCTTGGAGCAGTGTCACTGTGACCACTTGCACCCTTGACGGAGTTTCCGTCGAGGGCCTGGATGATCCGGCTACAACCGTTTACAATGTCGTATCGCCGCCGTTCAGTTACACGATCTCGGAAAAGGACAGCATCATTTCGCTGGTCGAGGGTGAGGACTGCATTCCCGGCGGCATGACCATCTATCCGGCAGTGGCGGAAGGAGTTTACTTGATGCTCGCCCCGCTCAAGCCAGGCAAACATACGATCGCGTTCGTCGGGGTGTACGGTCCTGTTTCTGCGCCGAATCTTAAGCTGGACATCACCTACGATATTACCGTGGTGCCATAATCCAGGCGGCCGTTGAGCGCGCCGCCGTAGTCAATTCCCCTGATTTTGGAAGGACCGTGCCCCAAGATCAGGGGATCTTTGTTTTGGCCGAGTTCATGGCAGCGCGAGGTCAACCAAAAACTGGACCTAACAACGCCAGCGAATTTAGATGGCCGCCGGAAAAGTTGGGGGGCCGCTTCAGACCACTTTGCCCGGTCATCCCAAAGATCAGAAGCCAAGTGACCGTTTCAATTGGGAAAAAGCGTAATGTATGGTAGAACGACTCATCTCGCTATGAATCCAAACCACGGAAGAGAGGAAGAAATTTTCGAGGCCGCCCGTGATCTTGCGTCGCCGGAAGCGCGGGCAGAGTATCTGGCCCGGGCTTGCGGCGAGGACGCCGCGCTGCGTGAGCGCGTGCAGGGGATGCTCCGGGACGATTCGGCCGCGGCGGACTTCTTCGGCACGACGCGGCTGTATCCCGCTTCTCCGGCGGGCTTGGCGGACACCATCCGCATCGATCCGTCGCCAGAGGAGATCGGCGCCGTCATCGGTCGCTACAAACTGCGCGAGAAAATTGGCGAAGGCGGATGCGGAGTCGTGTACGTGGCCGAACAGGAGCAGCCCGTGCGCCGCCGCGTGGCGCTCAAAATCATCAAACTGGGCATGGACACCAAGTCGGTAGTGGCCCGGTTCGAAGCGGAGAGGCAAGCCTTGGCGATGATGGACCATCCCAACATTGCCAAGGTCATCGACGCCGGGACCACCGATACCGGCCGCCCCTACTTCGTCATGGAATTGGTTCGTGGGGTCAAGGTCACGGAATATTGCGACAAGCACGACCTGACGGTCAGCGCCCGCCTGGATCTGTTTATCAAGATCTGCCGCGCTGTGCAGCACGCCCATCAGAAGGGGATCATCCACCGCGACCTCAAGCCCTCGAACATCCTGGTCACACTCCATGACGGGGTGCCGGTTCCCAAGATCATCGATTTCGGAATCGCCAAGGCCACCGAAGGCCGCCTGACGGACCTCACGATATACACGCAATTAAACCAGTTCATTGGGACGCCAGCCTACATGAGCCCGGAACAGGCGGAAATGAGTGGGTTGGACATCGACACCCGGAGTGACATTTATGCCCTCGGGGTCTTGCTCTACGAATTGCTCACCAGCCGGACTCCTTTCGATGCGAAGGAGCTCATCCGCGCGGGTCTCGACGAATTGCGCCGAAAGATCCGCGAGGATGAGCCGGTCCGTCCAAGCACCCGCCTCAGCACGATGCTCGATGCCGACCTGACGACGGTCGCCAAACACGCCGCGTCGGACCCGCCCAAGCTCATCAATCTCCTCCGGGGCGACCTGGATTGGATTGTGATGAAGGCGCTGGAAAAGGACCGCACCCGCCGCTACGACACAGCCACCGGCATGGCCATGGACATCGAGCGGTTTCTCCACAACGAACCCGTTCTGGCCTGCCCGCCTAGCCAATTCTATCGCTTGCGCAAGTTCGCCCGCCGTAATCGGGCCGCCTTCGCCGCCGTCGCGGCGGTGTCCGCCGCGCTTCTGCTCGGCTTGGTGGTCAGCGCGTGGCAGGCAGTGCGCGCGACCCGGGCCCAACGAAACGAGAGAAGCGCGCGCCTGGCGGCCGATGAATCCCGTGCTCGCGAGTCGCAAGAGCGCGGGCTGGCGGAGGACAACGCGCGCAAGGCGGTCGAGAGCGACCGGACCACCCAGCGCCTCCTGTACGTGGCGGACATGAAGCTGGCCCATGCCGCCTGGGAGGAAGGCAATCTTTCCCGCATGACCAGCCTCCTCGAGGCGCACCGGCCCAAACCGGGAGAGCCTGATACGCGAGGGTTTGAATATTTTTATTTTCAAGAACTCGCCAAAGGCGAGCAAGCGCAGGTTCTGCCTGCGCACACGAACGCCGTGCTCGGCGTGGCGGTTTCCCCCGATGGCAAATGGCTCGCGTCGCGAGGCGAGACCGATACGCGGCTTTGGGACTTGAACGGGCGGACGGTGGTGGCGGCTTGGACATCAAAGCTCAAGTCGAACACGTGGGTCAGATCGTGCGGCCCTTCTTTTTCGTATGACAGCCGTTATCTGGCCTTTCCTTCGGAAAAAGGTCTCGAACTCTGCGACGTTTCAACCCACCAAACCCGGCAATTGCTGAGCGGCGATTTCGAGAGGCCACTATTCTCGCCAGTCACCAACCTGATCGCTTTCGATTCCGGAGGACGCGAGGGCAGAATCCATGTCTGGGACTACGTGGCAAACAAAGAAACCGGGGTCACCGGTCCCGATAGCGCCATCTGGGGTTGGTCACCGGAAGGCTCACGGCTTCTGGGAGGACACAGTTGGGGAACATACTCGAAGTTGGATTGGTGGGGTGCCTCAACCTTCAAGCTGATTGAGATCGACAACGCTGCCCAGTTTATTTTTGCGGCGGCAATCTCGCCGAATGGACGCGTGACCGCTGCCGCCGATTGGCAGGGCGAAATCTGGCTCCTGGAGTCGCACGGAGGCAAAGTTCTGGGCACAGTAGACTGCGGCGATACCTGGTCATCGGCTTTGGCCTTCTCACCCGATGGCAAATCCCTGGCAACCTCCAGCAGCGATCAGGCGATTTTGGTCTGGGACACGGGCTCCCGGCAACGCGTGGGCCAGCTTCGCGGCCACAAGGCGAAGGTCACCAGTCTGGCCTATGCGCCCGACGGCCAGCTCTTGATCAGCGGGGACGCAGACGGCAAGGTTCTGCTATGGGACGTGGGCGGCCAAACCCGTCGCCCGCAAATGATCAATCGCTTGGCAACCATGGGCGTCTATAACGACCCAAAGTTCTCGCCCGATGGAAAGCTACTGGCCGTGAGAATCGATTATAATGCCTGCGCGATGGTGGATGTGTCCAGCCTCCAACTCCAGGCGCTGTCTCAATCATCGATCGCTGGCGATTTTGTGGCGTTTTCACCGGACTCGCGCCAAATGGCCTTCATTCCCGCCGGCAAGGGCAAGCCGGTCTTGCAACTCGCCAGTCTCGACGCTCATTTGCCCCGGGCCGCAATCCCGCTGGACATAGGGAGGTCCCTCGATAGCAAGGAGATTTCTCCAGATGGAAGGTTCCTGGCAGTTAGCATAGGCTGGGGGAACGCACTGTTCGAGGCAGCCACGGGTACGCGTATCCTGACCGTGCCGAACCTCCCCCCGAATAGGCCTTGGCGCAGCTGCTTTTCACCCGACGGCCATTCATGGTTGAGCCCCTCGGGTGCGGAGATTGACGTGTGGGATCTCCAGTCACGGCATAAAACGAAAACTCTGGATTGTGGCAGGCCTCTAACCACGAGCGTTGCGGTTTCCCCCAATTCCAGATTTGTGGCAGCCAGTTGTGAAGACCTCCGCATTTTGTTGTGGGATTTGAATTCCAATGGCCCTCCGGTTTCTTTCACCGGACATCAAGCGCGAGTTCAAGCGCTCTGCTTCTCCGCCGATGGGCGGACTCTGGCCTCCGGCGCTGAGGATCGCCGCCTCAAGCTTTGGGACATGGCTGCGCGCCGGGAAATCGCCTCCTTTATCATGGAAAAGGCGGTGTATTGGCTGGCGTTTTCGCCTGACAACCAAACGCTGGTCTGGGGAGATATTGGCTCGTACCACGCGTGGCGGGCGCCGCGGGAACAGCCGCTTGTCCCCCCTGGCAGTTCTCCTCTGATGACTCCGCCGGACCTGCCTGCCGGCAGCGTGTGGCGGGTTCCCGATGGGGAAGCGCCTGCGTCCCCACGGATGCTGGCCGAGAAAGACCTCTGCCGCACGAACCTCCTGAAAATCCATGCGGCCATCATGTCCTACCAGAAGGACCATGGACAGATGCCTGATTGGCTCAGGGATCTGGTGCCGAAATATCTCCCCGACACCAACTGTTTGATCTGTCCGCTCTGCGCCGACACGATGGCGCCGCCCAGTGGGCCGCCCGGGGGCGACCCCGACGCGTCAACATATTACGGGTACTATTTTAGCGCGCGAACCAACGCGGATGGCGATGACTTTGGTCTCGCTGCGCCAGGCGACACGATGAAGGCATGGAGTACCAAGAAACTGGCGCGCTATGGCGGCATTGTGCCGGTTTTGACTTGCGACGAGCATGGCGAGTTTCTCAACGTGTCTTATGACGGCGACGTGTTTGAAGGCTCGACGTCGGAGCGGGCGGCCGATGTAAAGTGGCGGGCCAAGAACCCCGCCGACGCCGAACAGTGGTATCGCAAAAAGGAACAAGAGGGAGATGCTGGCACCTTGAATAACCTCGCATGGCGCTGGGCCACCTCAAAGAATTCCGAGGAGCGAGACGGCCGCGCGGCGGTCAGGTTCGCGGAGAAGGCGGTGGAACTGACGAATCGTAAAGGGTCCGGCGACTTAGACACCCTGGCGGCGGCCTATGCTGAAGTCGGCCAGTTCGACAAGGCCGTCAGCACTGAAATCGAGGCTATATCTGTGCTGACAAACTCTCCCTCCACTGGCGTTGAGGAGGCTG
>PLIU01000404.1 GCA_003140095.1 Verrucomicrobiales bacterium
AATCCGCCGGCCGTCCGGGGAAAAGGCGACAGAGCCCACTGGTCCGAGATGCCCGCGGAATGTCATGGCGGCCACATGAGTTTTCGGTTGCCAATAGTACCACTCAAAACCACGGTACGGAGAGTCTTTAGTGTCTTCCAGCAGTTGCCGCAGCCGGCCGATGTTGTTCTGCTCCCAGGCTTGCTGGGCCAGGTTCATGTTGGCGGCGTAGAGAAGGTGGCTGGCTTCAGCTTCGCGCGCTTCCGCCTTTTGTTCGCTGGCCTGCGCCGTCTTCCTCTGCGCCTCTTCTCCCGCCCGCGCTTGCAGTGCCTTGTCCCTCTCCACTTGCGTCTGACGCCATCCCATCGCGGCCAAGGTTAGCCCCGCCAGCAGCGCAAGCACCACCGCCGCTACGGCGCTGAAGACGAGCTTGTTTCGGCGGAAGGCCTTTTGAAATTTGTAGGCCGCGCTGGGCGGACGGGCCAGAACCGCCTCGTTCTCTAGATGCCGCTTGACGTCAGCGGCCAATCCATTGGCCGTCTCGTAACGCCGGGTCCGATCCTTCTCCAAACACTTCATCACGATCCAATCGAGATCACCCTTGAGCTGGTGGAGTAGCTTCGCCGTGTCGGTCGATCGGCGTTTGGCCGTGGTGGTCAAGTCCCCGCCCTGGAGGGTGGCGAAGCGGGTGCTCGGTCGGACCGGCTCCTGCTCCCGGATGATCTTGCGCATCGCGTCGATGCCGAAGGCCATCAGTTCCTTGGCGTCGAACGGTGTGCTGCCGGCCAGCAACTCATATAGCAGCACGCCCAACGAATAAATGTCGCTGCGCGTGTCAATGTCCAGCCCGCTCAACCTGGCTTGCTCGGGACTCATGTAGGCCGGCGTGCCGATGAACTGTTCCAAGGCCGTGAACAGTGTCTTGTCCGTCAACCGCTGGTCGGTCGTGGCCTTGGCGATGCCGAAATCGATGATCTTGGGCACCGGCACACCGTCATGGTCAGCCACCAGAATGTTTGACGGCTTGATGTCCCGATGAATAATTCCCTTCTGGTGAGCATGCTGGATCGCATGGCAGACTTGGATGAACAAACCCAGCCGCGCCACCGTGTTGAGGTTGTTTTGATCGCAGTAATCGGTGACTTTGATGCCACGCACCAGTTCCATGACGAAATAGGGCCGGCCGATTTCCGTCGCGCCGGCGTCCAGCACTTTCGCGATGTTGGGGTGGTCCATCAGGGCCAGGGCCTGCCGCTCCGCCTCGAACCGGGCAATCACGCTCTTGGTATCCATGCCCAGTTTGATGACCTTCAGCGCGACACGACGACGAACCGGCTCCTCCTGTTCGGCCATATAAACCACCCCGCAACCGCCTTCGCCGATTTGTTGCAAAAGTTTATAGCGGCCAATCCTGTCCCCCGGTTGTTCCGAGGGTTTGACGAGCACGGTTTCTCCTCTTGCAGCGACGGCCGGCTTGTCCATAAAGTTTTCAGCCGATTCGTGAGCGCGGAGCAAGGCCTCGACGCGCTGACGCAATGTTTCGTCGTCCGCGCAGGCCTCACGCAAATAGGCTTCCCGCCTCTCGGGCGGCAACTCCATGGCCGCGTCAAAGATGGCGCCAACATGTTTGTGAGCCTCGCTCATGATGTTGTTCCTCTACCGCACATACGAAATCCCCGCGGAAAAAGTATCATGCGCACACAAACTATTTTCCATCGCGGACACCGGCAAGCGTGAACACTGCCGACGAAACTGGTTATTTCGTCTTGTTTGCGCGAATTTCCTCGAACAGAAAAGCGCGCGCGTAAGCCCAGTGCCGTTTGGCCGTGGCCACGGAAAGGCCGAGAACTTCCGCCGCTTCCTCGAACGTCATGCCGACGAAATAACGCAGCTTGGCCAACTCCGCTTTTTTGGAGTCCTCGGCGGCCAGTTTGTCCAGCGCGTCATGAACAGCCAGCAGCTCGTCGTCATCGGCCACGAAAGCGATTTCCACATCCTGCAAATCCACGCGCGCCTGCCCGCCGCCGTGGCGCGCGGCGCGCTTGCGCCGGGCGGAATCGATAAGAATATGGCGCATCGCCTCCGCGGCCGCCGCGAAGAAATGGGCGCGCCCGGCAAAACGGCCCGGCTGGTTCCCGGATAGCCGCAGCCAGGCCTCGTGAACGAGTGCCGTGGGTTGGAGGGTGTGGCCCGGAGCCTGCCCAGCCATTTTGTGCGCGGCCAATTTGCGCAATTCCTGGTAAACCAGCGGAAGCAGATCATCGGCGGCCTTGGGGTCGCGGCCGTCAATGGCACTGAGCGGGGGGGTGACATCACTCATGTGCCAACGCTACCGCAGAAGGCCGGGTGAAAGCAACTCTCGGGCAATCATGGAGTGTGGGTTTCAACGAACCAAAACATTAATATAATTTGCGATGAAGGTTATTTATTTTCCAAATAAGGGAATATTTTAATATTTTTAAAATAATCCTGGCGGCGGCGTGTGTTATGTGTTAAGTTACTCGGTTGAGGTTTCGTGAAGGGATTGACAGGGATATGCCGGCATAGCGGCATAGATGGATAATTCCGCGTATTTCCGGGTTTTCCAATTCGGGGGTGTTCGAGGAATTTCGAGAACTCGGCCAAAAAAAAGAGGAAGCAACTCTACGGAATCAATCTCCGCCCAGAGCCGCGCTTCGGCCGCGGGGAATTCGTTCCAGATGATAGATGATGAAGCCGTGCAGATAAAGGCGGATTTCCCGCAATTGGGCCGGGCTTAAACGCAATCGGAAAATCTCGGGCCAATCCGTCTCCAGCAATCGTTCCAAAATTTGCTTCGTGCCGGGCGTCAAGTGGGTTTGGTCCAGCTTCGGTTTCAAACCCAGTTCCTGGAGCCATTTCATCTCGAATCCGAAAATGGTCTGCGGTTGGGCGGGCTGTTGGGGCAAATGCCTCAGCAGGTTGCGGAAGTTGTCGAAGACCGCCGGCATGGGCGCGTCCGGTTGCGCCGATTGCTCGATGAGCGCGGCGCAGTAGGAGGCTTGCTGGACGTAGATCAGTTCCAGACGCAGGCCGGGGTGGCTCTGCAGCAATCGCACCTCGCGCAGAGTGTGCAGGTCGGAACGGCTGGAGCGCGCGAAACTCAGGTCCGCCAAGTAAAATAAATCCAGTTGGCCGCGAAACGGAGACTTGGGCCGCCGCGCGCCTTTGGCCACGGTGGCGACGCGGCCAAAATCGCGCGTGAGCCATTGCACAATCAGGCTGGTGTCCGTCAGAGGCCGGGTGCGCAAGACCAGGCCGGCCGTACGCGCGAGGTTCATCGCGCGACGGGCGCTGAGGCCGCGTCCGGCGGCGAGGCGGTGAGGCGAAAGTTGGTGTGGTCGGGGGAAATGGCGCCCAAACTGATGATGAACTTGATGCCGTCAGCCACGGACATGTCCAACTTGATGATTTCGCTTTCGGGAAGAAGAAGCAGAAAGCCGGAGGTGGGATTAGGGGTGGTGGGAATAAAGACGCTGAGCAGTTTTTCGCCGCTCAGGCCGGCTTGTTCGCCGGTCACAAATCCGACCGCACGCGACCCCTCGTATGGGAAGGCGACCAGCACGGCTTGTTTGAAGGAGGATTTGTTGCTGGAGAAGGATTGGTTGACCTGTTTGATGGTGCCGTAAATCTTGTTCAACAGCGGCACGCGCATGATGGCGGTATCGAACCATTCGATGGTTTTACGGCCCAGATAATGCCGGCCATAACGTCCGACCAGACAAACCAGGAAAAGCGCCCAAAGCAGCGCAATCCAACTCCAATACCAGTGGATTTCGCCCCACGAGCCGTCGGGGAAATGGGGACGGATCCAGGAGCTGGGGACAAAGAAAAGCAACATGTCGGTCACGTTGGACACGTTATGAAATATCCAAACGACCAGCGCGACGGTTATGACCGCGGGCATGACGATAGCCAATCCGGCCAAGAAATTGTCCCGCCACCGCTTCAAATAATGGTTCTCGCTCAACGTCATAACCGGCCTAGTTTGCCCAAATCGAACCGGCCGGACAATGCCTTTAGCAGGCTATTTTCCCGGCGTTGCATGGCGCGACGAGAAGCAGGGTCAGTGTCGTCAAAGCCTTCCAGGTGCAGAACACCGTGGACCAGGTAACGCGTCAACTCCGAGGGCCAGCGGACGCGGAAACGACGCGCATGGACCAGGGCGTCATCGACGGAAATGAAGATCTCGCCGTAAAGCCGTTCAGGCTCAGAATTTTCCTGATGGTTGAAAGTGAGGACGTCCGTCGAGCCTTCGTGGCCGAGGAAAGTTTCGTTGAGGAGGGTCATTTCGGTGGCGCCGATGAAATGCACGCCCAGCTCGTAGTCCTGGCGGGCGAGCAATTCTTCCAGCAGGCATCGAGCCAGGCGGCGCCAGAGCGTCCGCTCCAGCGCCAGCGCGCGTTGCCGGACGAAAAACCGCACCAGTCTCATCCAGGCGTGCGGCGATGCTCCTCGTAGGCGGCGATGATGCGCTGCACCAAAGGATGCCGGACGACATCGCGCCGGGAAAACTCGACCAGGGCGATGCCCTCGGTGCCGCGCAGGGCCTGGCCGGCTTCGAGCAGGCCGGAGCGTTTGTGCGGCGGCAGGTCGATCTGGGTCGGGTCGCCGTTGATGACCGCCTTGGAGTTCAAGCCCAGGCGTGTCAAGAACATGAACATCTGCTCGGCGGTGGAGTTTTGCGCCTCGTCCAGGATGATGAAGGCGTGGTTCAGGGTGCGTCCGCGCATGTAGGCCAGGGGCGCGATTTCAATGACGCCCCGTTCCATGTTCTTTTGCAACTCTTCGGCCGGGAGCATGTCGTGCAACGCGTCATAGAGGGGCCGCAGGTACGGATTGATCTTTTCGTAGAGGTCGCCCGGCAAAAAGCCCAGCGCCTCGCCGGCCTCCACCGCGGGGCGCGTCAGGATGATGCGGGCGGCCTTTTCCTCCCGCAAGGCCGAGAGCGCCATGGCCATGGCCAGATAAGTTTTGCCCGTGCCGGCCGGACCGACGCCAATGGTGACGTCGTGGGTGCGGATGGCATCCACGTATTTCTTCTGCCCGACGGTCTTGGGGGCGACGGGCGCCTTTTTGGGCGACGTGGTGATGCGTTCGGAGAACAAAGCGCGCAGGGCGGAGACGCCGTCATTCATGACCACGTTGAGGGCATGGGCGAATTCGCGTTGACGCACGGCCCCGCCGTTTTTGAGCAAGCTTTCCAGCGAATGAAACAATTCCCTGGCCCGTTCGACGGACTCGCCGGCGCCGTCGAGTTTGATCCAATTCTCGCGCGCGACGGCTTTGACGCCCAGGTGTTCCTCCAGCGATTGCAAATTGCGGGGATCGTTGTTGAACAATTGCTGCGCCAGGCGCGCGTTCTCGAAATGAAGTGTTTCCGTTGGCATCAGGAGGCGAAGGCGGCGCGCAACAAGGCGGCTACTTCCGACAAGGCTTCAGGCAGCACGCTGGTGTGGGCCAGGACCGGCATGAAGTTAGTGTCCCCGCTCCAGCGCGGGACGACGTGGACGTGAACATGCTCCAAGATGCCCGCGCCGGCGGCGCGGCCGAGATTGATGCCGATGTTAAAACCGTCTGGATTCATCACTTTGCTGAGCGCATTTTGGCAGCGGCGGGTCAATTTGAACAGATCGGAAAGTTCCTCTTCGGTGAGGCCGTTGAGATCGGGCGACTGTTTGTAAGGCACCACCAGCAGATGGCCGCCGGTGTAGGGGTAGCGATTGAGCACCGCGAAGCAAGTCCGTTCGCGCACCACGACGTAGTTGGCCTCATCATCGCTGGACTCGGCGATTTGCTTGAAAATGGCGGCATCAGCAGGCGCCGGTTTCGGCCCGCGGATGTAGGCGATGCGCCAGGGTGCGTGCAACGGTTCCATCATGGCAACGCTAATAGGGTGACACGTTAATAAGCCGATTCTCACGGGAAAGCTCGAGCCATTTCGCCGCGGACGCAAGGAAAATCGGCGGATTTGCTTAGCCGTAACCTGTTCTTGCCTATCCCAGCTCTCAATGGCTCTCCGACGCGCTGGATTCGATTCGGTAGAGGTGGGTTTGGGTTCGCAGGAAGAACGCCTCCCCTGAGGCCGCCGGCGAAGCCATCAATCCGTCAGCCAGCGTGTTGGTCGCCAGGATTTCGCAGGTGCGACCGGGCTTGAGCACCGTCGTCTTGCCCTGTTCATTGCAGAAATACAATCGGCCATCGGCATAAATGGGCGAGGCTGCATAACCGCCGCCGATGCGTTCGGTCCAAACGACATTTCCCGTCGCAGCATCAAGGCAGGATAAGAAACTTTCCTCGGCGGCAGTGTAAAGGAGGCCATCCACCAGAATCGGCGAGGCGTATTTGCCCACGTGCGTTTTGACCTTCCACAGCACCTGAGTATCGGTCACGTCGCCCTGTCCGCCGGCCTTGACGGCCCACAGTTCCCCTCTGGTCATGCCACTGACGAAGTAGGCCAAGCCGCGGTCAAAGACCGGCCTCGGCGCGGCGGACCAATCTGGATGGTGGACGCGCCACAGTTCCCGTCCGGTGCGGGGATCGTAGGCATAGGCTGCCTTGGCGCCGGCGCTGAGCATCAGAAATCGGTCTCCCATCGTGACGATAAGCGGGGTGCTATGGGCTTTGCGCCGATCGCCTTCCTTTGCCATTTGGTCCTGATCGTTCTGATCGTTCCACGCCACCGAACGATCGGTTTTCCAAATCGTGCGCCCGGTCTTCTTGTCCAGGGCAACGGTGTACTGGAAATCGGCCCCATCCATGGTCAGAATCAACAGGTTCTCGAAGAGGATAGGTGACGAAGCCGGGCCGCGATAATGCCGGCACGGCAGGTCGTCGCGTTGCCAGAGGGCTTTTCCTGTAGCGGTGTCCAAACAGGCCGTGCCATAGCTGCCAAAGTGGATGTAAACACGACCGGGCTCAATCGCCGGTGAAGGGGTGGCGTAGCAATTCATATTATTGCCGAGCGACTCCGGGTTATCGCAATGAAAAAGTTTCTCGTTGAAACGAATGGTTCCAGTGTCAGCATCCAGACACAGGGCGAAGAAGTCATGGCCATCTTCAGTGGCCGTGGTCAGCCAGACCTGCCCCTCCATCACCACCGGCGTGGACCAGCCACGATACGGGATCTCGGTTTTCCATTTCACGTTCTCCGTCTCGCTCCAGTGGAGTGGAAAACCGATCAGGTTGGTGTTTCCGGGAGCCGAGACATGGCCATCCCCCCAAGGCCCGCGGAACTCCGGCCAATCCGCTCGTGCTCTCGCCGCCCCGCCGGCAAGCGTCAATAGGATGGCAACCGAAACGAACACGCCATGCTCGACAATCTTGAGCGCTTTGCGGTGATGCCAAGACATGCTTTTAACGCAACTCATCCAAACAGCCTGGCACGGCAAATCAAGCAAGTCAAAGAAATGAATCCCGCATCGGGCGACTTGCCTGGGATGGCAATTGTGCAGGGAATTGGGTTCATGCTATGGTTGCCTTGATGAGCCAATCCTCCGAACGCTCGAAGCCGGCCATGGGAAAATGTGTTCGGCTGCCGCTCCTGATTTGTGTCGCGCTTTACTTGATGGCCTGTGTGGGCTGCGCTTGCTGGCAACGACGGCTTATTTACTATCCGCCTGTGTTCACGACGGAACAGGTGGACGGTTTTGCCAAGGCCGCGAAGCTCGAACGTTGGAGAAATACCGCCGGGCAAGCGGTGGGAATGAAACGGTTGTCTCCGACGCAGCCGGCGGAGGCCCGCGTATTGCTGGTCTATGGCAATGGCAGTTGCGCGACCGGTTGCGCCCGCTATGCTGATGTCATCCAAAAGGCCGCGGCGCTGGATGTGTTCATCCTGGAGTATCCGGGGTATGCGGATCGAGAGGGGAAGCCGAGTCAAGACAGTTTGTTTCGCGCGGCGAATGAGGGATTGCGACTGCTCTGGACGAACGGGCCGGTGTATCTGGTGGGCGAATCGCTAGGCACGGGAGTGGTGGCGTATCTGGCTGGAACTTTTCCTGAGAAGGTGGCGGGGGTGGTTTTGTTCGCGCCCTATAACCGACTGGCGGACGTGGCGCAGTACCACGTGCGCATCCTGCCGGTGGATTGGCTGCTCGTGGAACGGTTTCCGTCGGAAGATTATTTGCGCCAGTATCCCGGACCGGTGGCAGTATTTGTCGGTGGGAAGGATCATGTTGTGCCGGAGAAATTTGGCCGTCGCCTTTATGAAGGTTATGCCGGACCGAAACGAATCTGGGAATTTCCCAAGGCCAATCATGGGACGGTGACGGAACGGACGCCGGGAGATTGGAAAGAGATTGTCGATTTTTGGCGTGGCAAGTAATCAATGGGGCAAACTATACTTGAGTTGAGCCCTTTGGACGGATGGGTTGATAAATTTTCGGGTGTCGCGGCTGGCGTGCAGAACGCCAAGAATCCAGATATCTTTCGATATGCTTCTACATAGTCTAGCAGCTTCGGATGCAACGATCTGAATCTGTACCCGATGACGAAGGCAAAAAGTAAATTCGGCAAAGCTGGCATGGGGCGAACACCCCATAGCAGAAGCAGCTTGCCCAACCCATATTCCCCTTATGAAAAACAATAAATTCTCTCAGGACCAAAACCAAAAACCGGCCACCGCCCCACGGCCCATGGCGAGTGCGGAGTTACCGCAAAATGAAATTGATTTTGCCCCGTCACCGGATGAAGTAGCCAGAAAGGCATACTTCACTTATGTGAACGAGGGTTCGTTGCCAGGCCACGATGTCCAACATTGGCTGGCGGCTGAGGCACAATTGCTCGAGGAACGAAAACGCACCCGTACGCATGGGTTTCACAATCGGACGTAAAAACAAATGCCAGACTTTATTGACTCGACGCGTCGAGCCGTGACCATCGCTGGCTGACCGACTCATAGAGCGCCCCGGCCTGCGGACGGTAATGTATTAGGTGAATTAATATACGGTGAACACCCCATATCGGCCTGAGCGCCTTCCGTGCCAGATTAGGTAATGATTGATGATTTCCCGCCAACGGAAGAGGCAGGCGAAATGGGATCGCATGGTCACATGAATCCGCCTCCTCGCATTCTTGTGGCGGATGACGAGGCCGCCATGCGCCGGTTGATCGCATGCACGCTGGCTGGCTCCGGCTACCACGTGGATGCCGTCGAAGACGGCGCCGACGCCTGGGAGGCGCTTCAGGTCAAACACTACGACCTGCTCATCACCGATAACCACATGCCGAAGCTGTCAGGCGTTGAGTTGATCGAGAAGCTGCATGCCACGAGCAAGGTCCTGCCGGTCATCATGGTCACAGGAACATTGCCACAGGAGGAATTCACTCGCAACCCCAAACTCCAACCCGCTGCGACACTGCTCAAGCCTTATACCATTGCAGAGTTGTTGGAAACGGTGAAAAAAGTTCTGCGCGCGATCGGCGGGGCCCGCGAGAAGCGCCAACCGCCGCCAAGCTGGCAAGGCCTGTCGTCAACCGAAGGTTAACCGCAACACGTCGCATTCATTTCTGAAGGATGTCCAGCTCTCAAGCAGCCCCACTCAAGTTCGGCCTCCAACACTTCGCGGACATCGCGCGGCTTGCGAGAATCGGGGAAAACCTCCTGGCGCTCCTGGCACTGGCCGCGCTGGCCAGCGGTTGCGCCGCACTTTCCGTATTGCCCATCGGTTCGATATTGAGTTCTCCTAACGCCTCGGCACTGGAGATCCACAACAACACCGACGTCCGGCTGCAGGAGAAAAACTTCATTGTCATCAGGACCAATGTGGTGGGCCAAAGCTCAGGATTCTCGCTGTTCGGCATCCTGACGATTGTTCCCGCGAGATTCGACAAAGCGAGAGGCCGGCTATATGCCCATGCCGAAATGCAACCGGGCCGCCCTCAGACTCTCGCGCATCTGATCATGAATCAAGACAGCTCATATTTCATCCTTTTTTCCCTCCCGCGAACAACGCTCAGTGCCGATGTCGTCGAATTCACTCCGGCAACCGCCGCGGATATCCAGCCGCGACCGCCGCCTTAGATCCAAAGCCGAGCCAAACAACGCTATCCGCATCGGCCCTGTCTTGTTTCACACCGAGCCTGGGTCTCCCGCGAGCCTCTGGAAAGCTATTCGAAGGGCCTGCTGAGCTTGAGCCCCGAGCGGGGAGGTCAATTGAAGAGCAGATCGATTTGATCGCCAAGTTATGGGAAACTTTTGGCGCCAGAAAAGTAAATGATCCCCGCCCAAAGGGCGGGGCTTTGGACTGCGGCCTCTAAAGAGGCCAGCGCCCGGCCCCCAGAGGGGGCTGGGCGTGTTGCGTTGTCCCGGTTTGTTCATCATCGACTAAATCGGAACTCCTCTTGCC
>PLIU01000092.1 GCA_003140095.1 Verrucomicrobiales bacterium
TGGCTTTGCCCGTTAATAGGGGAAAGGGCAAATGTAGTTGGCACCCTCACGTAGCCGCCGCGGTCACGCGGCGGATTCATAATTTTGGGCGTGGCAGGATTTTTTGCAGCCATGCGTAAAGGCCTTGAGTTTGGGCGCTGGCGTCGCATCTTCGCCGTAATCGTTAAGCTGCTTTGTTCAAACGTCGCGGAAATGACTGATTTTCAACAACGAATTATTCGACTCCTGGAACTTATCGCTCTGCTGGCCTATACGGCGGTACTTTGGGTGATCCTCCTCGGCAATCCGAGGCCCGGTGGCGGTTATGTCCAAGTTGGCCCGACGACGCACCTCTTTCCACTAGATACCAACGGCATTCCTCAGATATACGGTGTCTCATTGGCAAATCCACATCTGCGCCACGCTGTGTTTCGCGTCGTCGCACTGCTCGAAGGTAATGTCGAGCTTGGGGTGTCCAAAGGCTGGATAAAGAATCCCATCGTAAAGAGTAACGTGTGGAACGCATCTGAGGACATCAATCGGTTGGGTCTTACACCGGGTGCCAGGGCCATACGGGAGCGAAGCAAAATGCGGCGATCCGATACGGCCAACGTCCTCATTTTCCGCGCGCGCCCGCTGATGACCAACAGCCTCGCCATCACAAACGTTATGTGGCCATAACCGGAGGGGAAGTCCGGTTCATGCGCTCAAGACCATCATCAGCGTCTGGGGGGCATGGCGCCGGCAGGCGCCTGGCCCGGCACTGGACCTCCAAACCCGGCGCGCGGCGTCCCGGCGGTCGACATCATCAGGTTGATCTGGTCTAATTGTGTCTTGAGCAATTGTTTTTGGACCGGTACAACCTCGCGACCGACGGTCCAAGTCTCGCCACTATTGAGTGATTTGGTTTGCATAACGCTGTTGATGGGCGACGACGCCACTATGGTGCCCTGCACGGCCTCGAAAGTCGCCTCGTACTGCCCCTTCGCAGGTTGGGTGACTTCAACGCTCCAATCCGTCCCTCGAACTCCAGCCACGCCGCAGGGAGTCGTGATTTCGTACTTGGAATTAGCCGAGAGCTTGGGGACGTGGCCCAAAACAGAGCCGACTTGGAGGACCAGCATCGTCTCGGTGTCCCCTTCGTGTCGCGGGCCGATGCGATCCATTGTTTTGAGGATCAAGGTCGTATCGGCTGACAAACGTATGGAAGAGGTCATACCGTTCACGTTTAGGTAAACGTAAGAATCGGGGCCGGTGGCAATCGTCGCGCCCGCTTCCAAAACCATATTCACCTTTAGATCGCGGGACTTCCCTTCAAAGGAGCAGGTCGCGTGGCCGTGGACGGTTCGGGCGGCGGCCTTGCCCGGCACTCGGCCTGGTTCATCTGATTTAAGAGAGGAAACACTGGCGAGCGCAAGGACAAGAGCATACGCTCCAACGCCCGGAAATCTTTTTATATAATTCATAGTCGGACTTGGTACTCGAACTGCCGTTCGTCGAACAGCCATTCGGATCACAACTTAATGTTACAAACCAAACATAATAGCAAGCCTCGGCTCGAATCGCCATGCCGCTCCAGAAAACGCTCCCATTGCTCGCCTTTGACCCTCTCCGCTGAAGGGGGAATCCGAAGGGGTCCACGGAAGGGTCAAACGGTCAAGGCCGCAGACGGTAACCTCCCGCGTGGGCGTGTTGCCCCATGCAGTCGGGATTAACGCAAAGACGCGGTCGCAATGGTAGAAAGCGAATTGCGCTCCGTGACTTACCCTCACCGTTTTGGTGGGGCGGACTGCCAAGGGCAAAATGCCTTTTGCGTCTTCGCGCCCTTGCGCCTTTGCGTTCAAATCCTTCTCCCCCAACTGCATCGTTACGGCGAAGCCATAGCCATGGAGACCGAAAGCAGGCCTCGCAGAAATGGAGACAGGATGAACGGGATGAACGGGATGGACTACGGAGTAAAAACAGCCATCACCAAATGGCGAAGATTCATTTCCCCCCGCGAAGTCGCTCTTCCATCCTGTAAATCCTGTTCATCCTGTCTAATTCCAGCGTTTTAGCCTCATGGGGAAGTCTGATTCATCCGCTCTAATGCCAACAATTACTCCTGCCTAATTCGTGAAAAATTTCACAAACTCGCTTGCCAGCCGCCCCCGGACTCCTTAAACAAAGGCCGTCATTCTAAAAGGATTGCTTATCCTTCGGCCTGGCATCTTGCAAGTTTGGCTTATGCCGTTCCTTGGGCCAGTGTCGAAAAAGGTTGACGAAATCGGCCGCGGCAAGAAAAATCGCCGCGCTTTTGTTTTTGGACTGTGGCTTTGACGACGAGAAACATGCGCTGAAATGTCCGACATTTTTCCAAAGTGGACCAACCAGCTTCCGCGCCAAATCATCATTGGCGCGCTGCTGGCGGGGACGGCTGTGACCGCCGGCGTCACTTATTATTTCACGCCCAAATACACGGCCGTGGGCTATGAGCCTATTCAGCCGGTGCCTTTTCCGCACAGCGTCCACGTCAAGCAGTTGGGGCTGGATTGCCGTTATTGCCACAACGCGGTGGAAAAATCTTGGTATTCCAACATCCCGGCGGCCTCCGTCTGCCTGAATTGCCACAACCAGGTGCTCAAAGACGATCCGCGTTTGGCCGTGGTGCGCGACAGTGCGGCCTCGGGCCGGCCGGTCGAGTGGGTCCAGATTCACAAGATGCCTGATTACGTGTATTTCAACCATTCGGTCCACGTCAATCGGGGCGTCAGTTGCGTGGAATGCCACGGGCAGATCAATGATATGCAGGAGGTTTACCGCGCCAAGCCCTTAAGCATGTCCTATTGCCTGGATTGCCATCGCCAACCCGCCACGCGCTTGCGCCCCCTGGACAAGATCACCGATCTGGATTGGAAGCCGACCGATGACGCCCGCGAGCTGGCCGCCAAACAATTGGAAACGGGCACTAAAATTATCCACGATTGGAATGTCCAATCGCTGCAAAATTGTTCGACCTGTCATCGATGAAAACGATTCCGCCCATTTGTGCCGAGCCTGAGACTGGACCAAAGTATTGGCGCAGTCTGGACCATCTGGCCGAGACCCCGGAATTCCGCCAATGGGTGGAACGGGAATTCCCCTCGGGCGCGAGCGAATGCACCGATCCTGTTTCCCGGCGCAATTTCGTCAAAATCATGTCCGCTTCGTTCCTCTTGGCGGGATTGGGAACGACGGGTTGCCGGCGGCCGGTGGAGCACATTTATCCCTTCGCCAAGATGCCGGACAATTACGTTCACGGTGTCCCGCAATTCTTTGCCACGGCCATGACCACCCGGCGCAAGGCGGTCCCGCTGGTGGTCAAATCCAACGAAGGCCGTCCGACCAAGATCGAGGGCAATCCCGATTTGACCGGCAGCAACGGCGGCACGGACCATTTGGCGCAGGCCTCGATCCTGCGCCTCTACGATCCGGACCGCGCCATGCGTTGCACCCGCGACGGCGCCGGTGCAAACAAGCAGGCGGCCCTGGATTATTTGTCCGGCCTGAGCGCGACGCTCGGCGACGGCAGCGGCCTGGCCTTCCTGCTCGAACAGAATGATTCCCCGTCCCGCGCCCGCCTGCAACAGGCCATCGCCGCGAAATTCCCGGCCGCGCGCTGGCATGTCTTTGAGCCGATCGATCTGGATTTGGGCCGCGCGGCCGCGTCGCTGGCCTACAGCTCCCCGGTTGAGCCCTTTTACAAGTTGGATCAAGCGCAGGTGACGGTTTGCCTGGATTGCGATTTCATCGGCAGCGAAGAAAATGCTTACGCGAACATCCGGGACTTCGCCAAGGGCCGGGAGTTGCAAAGTAAAGACGATTCGTTGAGCCGTCTTTACGCGGTCGAAAGCCTCTTCACGCTGACGGGCCTCAATGCGGACCATCGTTTGCGCGTGCCGCCGAGCATGGTCATGGCCGTGCTGGCCCGGCTGGCCGTCAATCTCCTCAGCTCGTCGGACATTGATTCCAAGCTGAACGAATTGGCCGCGCCGGCCCAGGCGCATGAGCCTTGGATTACTGCCTGCGTCAAGGACCTCAAAGCCAACGCCGGCAAGAGCCTGGTGCTGGCCGGCTATCGATTGCCACTGGCGGCGCACTTGCTGGTTATTGCGATCAACGAAGCGCTGGGCGCGATCGGGCACACGGTTGAATTTCATCCAACGGCGGCCGCTCCTCCCGCAGTCAATCGGGTCTTCTATTCCGGGCCCAAGGCTGGATACCATCCAACGGCGGCCTCCAACGAAGGCACGGTGGCGGAGTTGGCGGCGGCGCTCAATGCGGGCCAGGTCAAGACGCTGGTCATCCTGGGCGGCAATCCCGTTTACAACGCGCCCGTCGATTTGAACTGGCCGCAAGCGCAAGCCAAAGCCGGGACTGTCGTCCGCCTGGGTTATTACCAGGACGAAACTTCCTGGAGCGAGGCCGCGCATCCTGGTTCGCAGTGGGACCTCCCGATGGCGCATTATCTGGAGTCCTGGGGCGACGCTCGCACGGCCGACGGAACCGTGGTCCCGATCCAGCCGCTGATTGAGCCGCTGTTTGGCGGGATCACGGAACTGGAAGTGCTGGCGTTGATCGGCGGCCTCACGCCGAGCAGTCCGTACGAAATCGTCCGCGAAACTTTCCGCGCCCTCGGCGGGGACAGCGAGAATAATTGGCGGAAATTCCTGCACGACGGGTTTCTGGCCGCCAGCGCCGCCAGCGCCGTCACCGTGCAACACGACCCGGCGGAGTTGAAGCGGGCCATCGGCGAGTTGAAGGCCGCCCCGGCGCCGAGCAAGGAAGCCCTCGATGTCGTTTTTTATCGCGATTCCAAAATGGACGACGGCCGGAATAACAACAACGGCTGGTTGCAGGAATTGCCCGATCCGATCACCAAATTAACTTGGGACAACGCGGTGTTGATCAGTGCGGCCACCGCCAGGGAATTGGGCGTTTTCACCGATCGTAACGTCCAAAACCAGAAATTTTTCAACTTCCAGGTCGAGGTTACACTGAATGGGCGCACCATCAGTGGTCCGGTTTGGATTCAGCCCGGCATGGCCGATCACACCGTGGGTTTGGCCCTTGGCTATGGCCGCGAGAAGACCGGACGGGTTGGCACAGGCGCCGGCTTCGACGCCTACAAACTCCGCTCCAGCGAGAATATGTATTACGCCTCGGGCGCGAGCGTCAAGGACACGGGCAACAATAGCTACGAATTGGCCACCACCCAAAGCCATTGGAGCATGGAAGGCCGCCCCGTCGTGCGCGAGACCAGCCTGGAGCAATACCGCAAGAATCCGAAATTTGCCCAAACGATGAAACCGGAGGACCCGCCAGTTACTGCGCCTCTGTATCCGAATCCGTTCGATGCGGCCAAGACGCACGGCATGCATCAATGGGGCATGTCGATTGATTTGAACCGGTGCGTGGGTTGTTCGGCGTGCATGATCGCCTGCCAGAGCGAGAACAACATACCGATCGTCGGCAAGGAGATGGTCGGCAAGAGCCGCGAGATGCATTGGATTCGTTTGGACCGCTATTACGCCAGCCCGGCGGGAACGACAGACGAAAAAAGGATGGAAGACCCGCAGGCGGTCGTCCAGCCGATGCTCTGCCAGCATTGCGAGTCGGCGCCCTGCGAGAGCGTTTGCCCGGTCAACGCCACCTCGCACGACGACGAGGGCTTGAATGTGATGACTTACAATCGCTGCGTCGGCACCCGCTATTGTTCCAACAACTGTCCCTATAAAGTCCGGCGCTTCAACTTCTTCGATTACAACCGCCACCCGCTCGATCACAAACATCTCTATCGCAGCCCGCTGGTCTCCGCACACGAAGGCGAATGGGAATTGCTGCGCTGGCTCCAGAACCCGGACAAAGGCGATCTGCCCGAAGGCGAGTGGCAATTGGCCAAGTTGATCAAGAATCCCGACGTGACGGTGCGCATGCGCGGCGTCATGGAAAAATGCACCTTCTGTCTTCAGCGCATTGAGCAGGCCAAGATCGCGGCCAAGGTCAAGGCGCGCGACTCCGATCATATCCGCCTGTCCGAGAAGGAAGGCACCGTGCCCAAGACGGCCTGCCAGCAGGCCTGTCCCGCTGGCGCGATTGTCTTTGGCGATACTTCCGACCCGGAGAGCAGCGTGAGCAAAGCCAAGGAACAGGAGCGGACCTACAAGGTTTTGGAATTCCTGCTGACCAAGCCGCGCCTGACCTATCTGGCCAGGGTGCGCAACCCCTACCCGGAAATGCCCGATTACAAAGAACATTCCTTGCCCTACACCACCGACGAGTTCAACAACGGCGCGTTTAATGAAGGCGTAGGCGCGGAGGAACCCGCTGAGAAAGGAGCGCCCTAATGGACGACCACCCCGCCATCAAGGTGCAAGGGCCGCCCGTGGAATTGGAGCGCGTTCCGCTGGTCGCCAATCAGCGCGGCCTGGGCTGGCTTTCCGACCGCATCGCCGGCGTCATCGAAGGCGAAACGCCCGGCTGGTGGAAAATCTGCTTTGGCATCAGCGTCATCATGATGACGGTCTGCTTCACCATGATTCTTTACCTGATGTCAACCGGGGTGGGTGTATGGGGTTTGGGGCACCCGGTGATGTGGGGCTGGGCCATCGTCAATTTCGTGTGGTGGATCGGTATCGGGCACGCCGGCACGCTGATCTCGGCGATTCTGCTGCTGCTGAAACAGGACTGGCGCACATCCATCAATCGATTTTCGGAAGCCATGACGCTGTTCGCGGTGGCACAGGCCGGCATGTTCCCCATACTGCATTTGGGCCGTCCGTGGCTGGGATATTGGTTGATTCCCTACCCCAACTCGATGT
>PLIU01000217.1 GCA_003140095.1 Verrucomicrobiales bacterium
CAGAATCGGACGGAATGGACGAAGGGGACAAAGGCGAGGTTTTCAAGACCGATCAAACCGAATCAAGCCCAATCAAACCAAATCAAACCAAATCAAACCAAATCAAACCAAATCAAACCAAATCAAACCTGTCCGAGGGAAAAATGGACTTGCCGGAGGGGAAAGAGGGGCAAGACAAGGATGAATTATGAATTATGAATTATGAAGGAAGAAGCCGCGAGGCGCCCCCGTGAGGTAGACTTCGTCATCTCATGGGGCAAGGGTGCGTGTGGTCCTCAAGCCATGAAATTCGGAGCCGCATTGTGCCGCTACTCCTGTGAACCTGTGACGTATGACTTGACGACCAGGGCGGCGCTGGTTAATTTTTCCGGCTCGCGGCTGGACCGGACGCACGACGCTGATGACAGTGATGGCTTTTGAACGCAAAACCGGGCCGCCTGCTTGAATGGAAAGGCTCTTTGTGAATGTGACCGTTGAAAATTTGGGGCCGTGCAAAAAACTGCTGCGGTTGGAAATCGAACCGGAAAAGGTTGACGCCGTGTTCGGGGAAATCACCGCCAGCTTCCAGCACGAGGCCCGACTGCCCGGCTTCCGCCCCGGCAAGGCCCCCAAGGACATGGTGGCCAAAAGATTCGAGAAGGAAATTGAGGAGGAAGCCAGGAAAAAGCTCCTCAGCGAAAGCTTCCGCAAGGCCATCGAGGAGCACAAGTTCACGGTCGTGGGCCGGCCCGACGTGGAGGAAATCCAGTTTGCGCGCGGGCAGGCCATGCAATTCGCCATCACCACGGAAATCGCACCGGAATTTGAACTGCCGGAATACAAGGGTCTGCCGGCCCTGCGCGACAACGCTCGCGTCACGCCGGAGGACATCGAACGGGCCTTGCGCCTGCTGGCCGATCAACGAACCCAATACCATACCCTGGCCCGCGAATTGAAAGCGGGCGACGTGGCGGTGATCAACTACACCGGCACCTGCGAGGGCAAGCCCATCACTGAAACGGCGCCGACCGCCCGCGGTTTGACTGAAAAGAAGAATTTCTGGGTGAGCGTCGATGCCACCTCTTTCATTCCCGGTTTCGGCGGCCAGTTGGAGGGCATGAAGGCGGGTGACAAACGCACCGTCACGGTCGATTTTCCAGCCGATTTTGTCGTGCCGCAGTTGGCCGGCAAGAAAGGCGTCTATGAGGTCGAGTTGGTCGAAGCCAAGGAGAAGGTGGCGCCGGTCATCGATGAGGCCTTTGCCAAGGCCTACGGCGCGGAGAATTTGGAGAAATTGCACGCCGGCGTGCGGGCGGACTTGCAGAACGAATTGAACACCAAACAAAGCCGCGCCATCCGCAACCAAGTCGCGCAAACGTTGCTGGACAAAATCCAAATTGCCCTGCCGGAGTCGCTGGTCGAGCAGGAGACGCGCAGCATTGTCTATAGCATCGTCCACGAAAACACGCAGCGGGGCACCCCCAAGGAAGAGATCGACGCGCAGAAAGACCAGATTTACGGCACCGCCAACGCAGCCGCGCACGAGCGCGTCAAAGCGCACTTCGTCTTCCAACGGGTGGCGGACAAGGAAGGAGTGCGGGTGGAGCAAATGGACGTCCTGCGCCGCCTGCAAGAAATGGCCGCGCAATACAAAGTCCCGGTCGATAAGCTCTACAAGGACATGCAAAAGTCCGGGCGAATCGAGGACATCGTCAATCAGATTTTGACCGAGAAAGTGGTCGATCTGTTGGTGCAATTCGCGCGCATCGAGGATGCGCCGCCCGCGGCCAATGCCTGACGCCCTGCTACATGACCGGCCGGCTGCGGCATCGGAGCAAAGATCCCAGGGAGAGCAGCGGTCCGGTCATGCACGTGGTCACCAACGCCATGATGACCATCATGGTAAACACCTTTGGCGAGAGAATGCCCAAATCAAATCCAATATTCAGCACGATTAATTCCACCAGCCCGCGGGTGTTCATCAAGGCCCCCAAGGCGAAGGAGTCGTGCCAATCCATGCCCGACCAACGCGCCGCCAGCATGCTGCCGCCGAGCTTTCCCAGCGTCGCCACAGCGACCAGTCCAAGGCAGACGCTGACGCTTTGCCAGTCGCTCAATAATCCGACTTGCGTGCGCAGTCCGGTGAAAGCGAAGAATAGGGGCAGGAGAAAGGCGGCGCTGAAGCTCTCCAGGCGATCGCGCACACGGAGCCGAAAGTCCGATCCCTGCGGCATACAGACGCCGGCCAGAAAAGCGCCAAACAAGGGGTGGATGCCGATGACCTCGGTGAGCAAACCGGCCCCAAACGCCACCACCAGGACAGTAACGACCATGTTCTGCGTCGGCCCGTTGGACACGCCCATTTGGGCGACGGGAAGGCGCTGCAACAGCGGCCTGACCGCCAACAGCATGACGCCGACAAACAGGAGCAGAAGCCCGATGGCGATCAGGCAGTTGCCCAGATTGCGCGACTTCACCACCGCCACCACGAACACCAGGATCGTCCACGCCGTCACGTCCGCCACGGCGGCACAGGTCAGCGCCATGGAGCCCAGGTGGGATTTCGTCAATCCCCGCTCCTCCAGAATCCGCGCGAGCACCGGGAAAGCCGTCATGCTCATCGCCACGCCCATGAAGAGAGCAAAAGAAGAGAAGTTTATCCCAGGAGTGGAAAAGGATTCATACATGAAGAAAGAAAAAAAGGTTCCCAGAAAGTACGGGAGGACGATGCTGACATGGCTGACGAGAACCGCCGTCCGGGCCTGGCCGCGCAGTTGTTTCAGATCCAGCTCCATCCCAACCACGAACATGAACAAGATCACGCCCACTTGACTGAGTATGCGCAACGCCCCCATCGAACCCGCCGGAAACACAAATGCAAACAACCCAGGAGCCAACGCGCCTGCCACCGATGGCCCCAGCACAATTCCCGCGATCATCTCCCCGACGACGGCCGGCTGGCCCAGGCGGGCCGAGTGCGCGGCAAAGAAGCGTGCCAGCGCCACGATCAGGATGAGCTGGATCAGCAGCAGGGGCAGTGGTTGCCGCAGAGCATCGCGCGTCCCTTGCCACCAACCTTCGGTCGCGCCGTCTTGTCTGGCGGACGGCTCGGCTGGGACCACGGCCTCCGCCGTCAATTTGGGCGGTTCCAGGCGCATGCCAGCTTGCAGAGTGAAATAAATCCCCAGCCCGCAGCCAATCACGCTGACGGCATAAATAAGAAAAGCAACGGCGTTGGCACGCATGCAAAACAACTTCAGCCCGCAGGCTTCGGTCGGGCGAAATTACGACAATCCGCGTCCTGAGTCACGCGGGTTTTGGATTGGGCCGTCCCAAATCCTAACGCACCTGTGAACGTCAAGTTAAACCAACCGCCCCAAATCCTCGCCGGGAGCGTTTCACTTTTTTGGGTGGCTTTTTCCAGCTCCTAATCTTAATCGAATGAATCGCTATTTCGACCATGAAAAGCTGGAAGTTTATCAAGAATCTCTGGCTTTCATAGCCTGGCTGGAGCCACTGCTGCAAAAGCTCCCCAAAGCGATCGCCGTGCGTGACCATTTGGATCGCGCCAGCACCTCCATTGCTCTGAACCTTGCCGAAGGCAACGGGAAGTACACCTCCTCCGATCGTTGCCGATTTTTTGACATTGCGCGCGGCCCCGCTTTGGAGTGTGCGGCGGCGCTGGACGTTTTGGCTTCGAAAGGCCTGTGCGAGTTGACAGTGGTCGCTCCTGGGAGAGCGGCTGCTCAGCATTGTTTCGATGCTCGTGGGTTTAATCAAAGCCAATTCTAATTACCGCTTGCACGATGGAGATTAACGACGTATTACGAGGTCGATCGACGTTTTACAGTGGTTAAGATTAGGATTAGGATTAGGATTAACAATAGGAGCGGTCGCCAAAAAAAGTGAAACGGCTGCTCCGGCTTTCATCTGCGCTGGCGTCATGCCTGCTGAAACTTTAAATTGTCCGATGTGCGGCGCGGCGGCGGCCACCGAGAGCACCCGTTGCGAACATTGCGGCGCGCGCCTGGCCACGGTGGCGTGCCCCTCTTGCTTCGGCATGATGTTCCTCGGCCAGCAGTTCTGCCCTCATTGCGGCGCCAAGGCCGCCCGCAAGGATTCCTCCGAACCAGCCAAGCCCGAACCTTGCCCGCGCTGCCGGACCAACATGGAAGCCGCAGTCATCGGCGGCAGCAATGTGCGCGAGTGCCCCAAGTGCGAAGGCATCTGGATGGACGCAGATACGCTGCGGCAAATCTGCGCGGATCGGGAAAAGCAAGCGGCCGTGCTTGGCATGCCGACCCAACTGCCATCGAACGAAGGCGTGGAAATCGAAAAGCAAATCCGCTATCTGCCATGCCCGGTCTGCGAGGATTTAATGAACCGAGTCAATTTTGCCAACTTCTCGAACGTGATCGTGGACGTCTGCCGCCAGCACGGCACCTGGTTTGATCGCGATGAGCTGCGGCGCATCATCGAATTCATCCGCGGCGGCGGGTTGGACAAAGCGCGGGCCAGGGAAAAGGAAAATCTGGAATCGGACCGTCGGCTGGCCAGGGCGGACCGTCTCCCTGTCGGGCAAGGCCTTCCGCCTATGTTCGACGACGACAGCTATCACGGCGCCGTCTCCGCGGTCGCCGAGGTTCTGTTCCATCTTCTGCGGTGAGGCTGAATTGAGTCCAATTTTTAGGTTCACATTTCCAAAAGTTCGCGAATGTCCTCCCAATTGACCGCCTCCGCCAAGGTCTCCTCGCCGCCCAGCAGCCCTTGGGTCAACGCGCGTTTGCGGGTTTGCAAACTCAGAATTTTTTCCTCCACCGTTCCGCGCGCGATCAGTTTGTAACTGGTTACCACCTTTTTCTGGCCGAGGCGGTGCGCGCGGTCGGTTGCTTGGGCTTCGACGGCCGGGTTCCACCAGGGGTCGAAATGGATGACCGTATCGGCCCCAGTCAGGTTCAAACCAACGCCGCCAGCCTTGAGGCTGATGAGAAAGACCGGCACCGCCGCATCGCGCTGAAATTGATCCACCACGCGCGCGCGGTCGGTCGTCGCGCCGTCCAAGTAGCAGAACCTGATGTGGCGCGCTGACAATTCCTCCTTCAACAGGGAGAGCATGCTGGTGAACTGGCTGAAAACCAGCGCGCGATGACCGCCGTCGAGGACTTCTTCCAGCAGTTCGTTGAACAATTCCACTTTGCCGGAGACGGCCGCCGTAGCGCCGGTCTGGAGCAGGCGCAAATCGCAGCAAATCTGCCGCAGGCGCAAGAGCGCCGTGAGCACGACCACGCGGCTGCCGGCCAAACCGCTAGAATTGACAGAGTCCACGACTGCGCGGCGGCCGGCATCCAGCACTTGTTGATAGACGGCGCGCTGTTCCGGGTTTAGCTCGCAGAAACTGACCTGCTGGATTTTCTCCGGCAGATCGGCGGCCACCTCGCGTTTGCGGCGGCGCAGGACAAAGGGGCGCAGGCGCCGGGCCAGGCGCGCTTGCGTCTCGGCGTCGCGGTCGCGCATGATCGGAATTTCGTAGCGCTCTCGGAAATCCTCCGCCGCGCCCAGATAGCCCGGCATCAAAAAATCGAAGATCGACCACAAATCGAGGACGGAATTCTCCAACGGCGTGCCCGTCAAGACCAGCTTATGGCGCGCGCGGACGGCCTTGACGGCCTGGGCGTTTTGCGTCTGCCGGTTCTTGATGTGCTGCGCTTCGTCCAGCACCGCGGTGTCGAATTCCAGGCCGCGATAATGTTCGGCGTCGCGCCGGAGCAAAGCGTAGCTGGTGATGAGCAGATCGTGGGACGGAATTTGGGCAAAGAGGCCGCGCCGCTCGGCGCCATGCAGGGCCAGCACGCGCAGGCTAGGGGTGAATTTTCGCGCCTCGGCTTCCCAATTGAACACCAGCGAGGACGGGCAGACGACCAGCGAAGGGCCGGAGGGCCCTGCGCCGCTCTGCTTGAGGGCGCGCAGGTGGGCCAGCACCTGCACCGTCTTGCCTAGCCCCATTTCGTCGGCCAGGATGCCGCCGAAGCCGTGGCTGCGCAAAAAGTGGAGCCAGCCCGCGCCTTCTTTCTGATAGGGCCGCAAGACGGCCTCCAGATCTCCCAGCGGCGGCGGCGCGAGTTTGATCTCCCCCCGCATCCAGCCCGCCGGAGCTTGAATTTTCCAGCCGCCCTGTTCGCGCAACGTCGCTTGCAGGAAGGGCGCCTGGAAGTTTTCCAGACGATAACCTGACTCGTGCTGGCGCGGGGCGCAATCGACCAGCACTTCCTGCAGTTCCTCGACCGCGCCGGTGTCCAGCAGCGCGAATTTCCCGTTTTTGAGCCGGGTGTGGCTCTGGCCGGAAAGCAGCAGGCGCTGAACCTCGGAAGGCGCCAGCGGCTCGCCGCCCGGAGTGTCATAAGTGACGTGCAGATCAAACCATTGTTCGCCGGAAGCGGTGATTTGAAAACGCGGCTGGACGCGCTCCAGTTTTTCGGCGCTCCGTTCCAGCCTCTCTTCCAGCGTCACTTTCCATTCCTTCTCCAGGCGCGGAAAATCGCGCGCGAGAAAATTGAGCACCGCGTTTTGGCCGCGCAGGTGATAATACCCCTGGGCATCCGGTCCGATGAAACCACCCCGGAGCAAGCGGGCCGCCGCCGCCTGTTCCGCGGCGAAGTTTCGCATGGCGTAGCGCGTGGGCGATTGCGGGTCCGGCAACCAGGGCGTTTCCGGCGGCAGCGAGGCGGCGGATGTGCCGCCGTAGAAGCACTCCAGGTTCGCCTGCAAAATAGCCAATCCGCCGGCCAGATGCAGCTTGAATTCGGGCGCCGCCGGTTCCAGCTCGAAATCTTCCAACGCGAAGTCCGACTCCACTCCGCCCTGTTGCGCCAGCTTCGGCCAGTCCAGATTCAGAAAGGCCGGCACCCGGGCGCGCGTTATGCGCACTGGACCATGAACCACATCCGCCAGTCCCGCCGCCAGCCCGAGCGGTTGCAATTCTTGCCCTGTGAACAGCCACGGTCTCGCGCCGGCGATCAGGCAGCCTGTTAGCGGCGCGGCAAGGGAGAGGACAATATCGCCGCTGGTCTCCAAGTGCGCCCTCACCAGCAGCCCTGGCGGCTGGAGTATGATTTCGACCGGCTGCGCTTTGCCCAGCGTGACGCGGGGATGCCCCGCCAACCGGGGCAAAATTTCCGTTAATTGGCGCGATTCCAGCAAAACCATCGCCGGCTTGCCGCCGTGATTGATTTCCTCCAGCGCGTCCAACAAGGCAGCGTCGCGGTCATCGAGCGAAAAAGGCGTATCCAATGGGAGCGCGTCCAACGGCGAACGCCCGTTGCGCCACTGGCCCTCGACGTAAAGCATCACTTTGCCCCGGGCGGCAGCGCTGGCGAAATTAGGCGGCAAAATCAGAAAAAGTTTCAGCGGTTCGCCGGTCTGGCCGAGGGGCGCGCGAAGCAACGCCGGGGTTTTGAGCGGAGGCGCTTTGGGCATCTCCTTTGGAACGGTTGGCTTGAGAAAATGGAGGCCGGCTGCCACCGAGTGGGCGCAAATAAGTCCCCGTTGGCGGGCGTCGCGGCAGGTGCAAAGATTGTCGGCGTCTGACGCGCTGCGAATAACCAACCCTGCGCGGTAAGTGGCGGAACCTTCCTGGACGGCGCCCCGCAAATTGGGCGGCTGCCACTCAGAAGACAATACGCGGCCCGCCGCCAGGAGGGCGCGCGCCTGTTTGACGACCTCCCATCCGGCCAGTTTGGCTAATAGTATATCTGATAGCTCGAGATCACCCATGCAGGAACCTCACTGCTCGCGCCCCAAAATAATGCGACGGCCAGTGATGGCGGATTCGCGGGCAGCGTCCAGAATCATCGTCACCACCATATTTACTTGAAGCGAGGAGGGACCGGAAGGCTGGATTTCCCGGCGCGTGACCGCGACCAGATACGAAATCTCGTCCGCCGCCGGCCCATCGAGAGGTTTGACTTGCTTTTCCTGCTCTTTATCCTCGCCCATGCGAAGGCGGAGCGAATCGCGCTCTCGCGCCAGGACGTAGCCGGACTGGCCATAGACATCAAAGTCCGCGCGCGAATAAGGCCAATTCCACGAAGCTTGGATGATGCCCGCCGCTTGGGGATAGGTTAGCAAAATGGTGGCATCGTCGTCCACTTTGGGATAGACGTCGGGTTTGATGTGCAAGGTCACGGCGGAAACAGACGTGGGCGGCTGCCCGTCCATCAACCAGGTCATCAAATCGGCACCGTAACAGCCAAAATCCGCCATGGCGCCGCCGCCGTTGAGCTTGGGGTCGGTCAACCATTTGAGAAAATCGTCCGAGCAGCCAATTTCCTTGGGGCCGCGATGCCCGTAACAAGAGATCATGCGCCGGACCGCGCCGATGCCGCCTGACTGGTGAACGATGTCATAAACAGCCTGATTGGCGGGATTCCAAGTGCTCTGATAGTTGACGATGACAGGCACGTGATACTTTTCCGAGGCGGCTGCGATGGCTGCGGCGGCCTCCAGGTTCACCGCCAGCGGTTTCTCCATCATGATGGCCACGCCGTGCGGCGCGCACAGTTCCACCATCTGCCGGTGGTCGTAGGCGCTGGTGAACAGCGCCACCGCCTCGACCTTGGTATGGGCCAGCAGGTCGTCCAGGGTGTCGTGGAAGAGGCCTGTTTGCAGATGAAAAGTCGCCGCGTAGCGCGCGGCCAGATTGTGGTCGGGCTCGACAATGCCCACCAGTTGGATGTCCCGCCGGCCGGCCAGCTTCGGGATGAAGCCGCCGGCATGATCGTGGACCAGCCCGATGATGGCCAAGTGGACAGCTGACTTGGGTTCCTGGGCTTGCGTCGCGCTGAGGGCGAGGGCCGCCGCACCAACAATCAGAATTCTCTTCATGCCGGAGGATACCGCGCCTCCGGATTGGAATACAGGCAAGAATTCGCTTAAGAGGTCCAGCTTAGAGAACGAAGCGGCTGTCTTTCCGAAGGAAATGGGATCAAGATTGCACCCTAAAAAACGGACGGGGAAAACATTATGAATTGGCGGAGATGGACCGCGATGTTGTCAAAAATTAACGCCAAAAGCGGGGAAAACACGCAGACTTCATGCGTTTTTCTCACGCTTTTTGCGTGAAAAATTCACGCAGATGGGTAGTATTGGAAGAAAACCACGGAAAATGCTATGGGTAACAGCGCGATTCGCAGTTTTGCAGGAACTGGCACTATCTGTGCTTTTGAAATGCAAATCGAGTGAACACGGATGGCAAAGTGAAATCCAGTGCGCGCTCCAATTCCAAAATACTAAAGAATTATGAAAAAATTAAGGAACAGAAAAATCGGAGCCTTCACTCTTATTGAGTTGTTGGTAGTTATCGCCATCATCGCCATTCTGGCCAGTATGCTTCTGCCTGCGTTGGCACGCGCCAAACAGAAGGCCCAGCGCATTTCATGCGTCAACAACCTCAAGCAGGTTGGTTTGGCCTACCGTATTTGGTCCAACGACAACGGTGACAGGTTTCCAGCTCAGCAAACGGTGGCCTTGGGCGGGTGGAGTGATTATGTCGGCGGCTCGACTGGGGCATCCATCTCCGAATACACCTATTACAACAACACCATCATGGCAAACGAGATGGGCCAGTCGCCTAAAATTGTGCTCTGCCCTTCTGACGACCGGAACTCCAACACCAATTTCTATGCCTCAACAATTACCGGGATAACTTCACCTGCGCCAGGCGGCTCAGTCCCTCCGTCGCAGGCGACCACCGGCACGTTCAATAATGCGTCTCTCTCGTACTGGGTCGGCGTAGGCGCCAACGACACCTATCCTCAGGCCCTCTTGGGCGGTGACCGCAATTTAGGAGCCCTCGGTGGCAGCGGCACCTCTCCTGGCACCTCCCAAGATCAGAACTATGGCTTTTCAGGAGTTGTCGGAACACCGGGAGTCCCTACTGGGGCGGTCGGCGCCGATGTCGTTGTCAGCACAAACGGGACGGTAGTTGCGGGGGGTACGGCCTCGAGTCCGTCCACCGGCGCGGTGGGTTGGTCCGGCAAACTGCATTCCGCCGGCAATACGGCGGGCGCGGGCAATATCATGCTGGGTGACGGCAGCGCCCAACAAGTCACCTCGGGCAGCCTTCGCCTGAATTGGCTCAAGAACGCCGAGGACACCGGCAACTTCTATGGAACCACCTATACGACGGCCGACGGCGATGTTCGCTTGCTCTTCCCGTAGTAGATTGCTTCATTGTTATCATTCTCAAAAAGGCATCCGCAAGGATGCCTTTTTTATTCTCCAACCGCCGCCGTTTGCCGGATGATCTCGGACAATGGTGTGGCCGGTCGAAACCCGACATATCTGGCCAGCTTGGCCACGACCGGTTTGCGCCGCAGCATGTCTTGGAATCCCGGCGCGCACGCCTTGTCGTAAGGAATGAATTCGATGGCTGAGGGCGATCGGAGATGCGTGATGACCATTTCCGCCAGCCGCGCGATGCTGACTTCCTCCGTCGATCCCACATTGAAGATTTCGCCCCGGGCCGCGGGGCAGTTTTGCAGGCGCACCAGCGCCTCGACCGTGTCCTGGACGGCGCAAAAGCAGCGCGTCTGGCGCCCATCTCCGTAAACCCGCAAAGCCTGGCCGCGCCTGGCCGCCTGGATAAAGCGCGGCAAAACCATCCCGAACTGGCCGGTCTGGCGCGGCCCGACGGTATTGAACAGGCGCGCGAGGACCACCGGTGTGTGATATTCCTTGGCGTGCGCCAGGGCGAGGAATTCATCCATCAACTTCGAGCAGGCGTAGCTCCACCGGCTCAAGTGCGGCGGCCCGATCAGCAGGTCATCCTCCTCCGAAAACGCCTCTTGCTGACTCTTGCCATACACTTCGGAAGTCGAGGTGAATAATATCGGGACCGTCCTGGCGCTGACCGCCTCCAGGATCACCTCGGTCTCGCGCAGGTTGGTTTCGATGGTGCGCAGCCCCGAAGTCATCACCAACTCCACTCCCACCGCCGCCGCCAAATGATAAACCGACTGGGAGCGGGCGACGATTTCCCGCAAATCGACGCAGCGGGAAATTTTCGAGATGATCAAGGTCAGCTTCGGATGGGCCTGGACGGCGGCCAGATTCTCCAGGCGTCCCGTGGAAAGATCATCCATGACCGTGACCGCATGGCCGCCGGCCAGCAGACGTTCGACCAAATGAGACCCGATGAACCCCGCCCCGCCGGTCACGAGGATACTGGATATGTCGCTCACGGCGCCTAATGTGCGGAAGACTCGCGGGGACACAAGCCGGAAAGCAGCCTCGGCCCTCACCGAAGTTCAAAAAGGCGCGCTTACTGTACGCGCGTCGAGTGGAATTGCATCCAGAACACGTCCCGGCTGTTAGGATCAGGCGTAATCTCGATCACGGGCGGGTTGATGATACGCAAATCCTTCCACTGGTGAATTTCGGAATGGCCGTCCCCGAATGAAAAACCGCCGGCGTTATCGTGATAGCTGGCGGGAAAATCGACGATTTCTTCCGTGTTGTTGGGCGTGCCGGTATAACCGTCCATTTCCACAACAAAGTAACCGTCATTGATGCTGTTCTGACGCTCGTCCAGCAGCACGAAAGTGGTCGATGGCCCCGGCTGCGTCATGTCAGAGAGTTTGCGAAAAACCTCAAAATTTGCGTCCAAACCCCAGCCGCCCCTGTAACCATTGCCCGGGTCATCCCCATTGCCTCCGACCCAGTTGCTCATGGAATAGCTGCGCGGACGCGGTACGCGCTGGCCCTGCGGGTTGATCCCGTAGGATGTATCCGCCGGGCAATGCCAGATGCCCGTGGACCGTCCGCAATAGGGCCACATCGGGCTTTTTTCGATCGTGTCCACATAATCCCAATTGCCCTGCACAGTCGCACTGGTGTCGTCCAGGTCCCAAGGGGATCCCGCCGGGCCCGACCACACGAAACCCTCATCACCCGACTCCGAGCCGTACGAAAACAGCAGCACATCTTTATTGTCATCCGTGTACATGCGCCAGGCCAGCGTGAGCTGCCTCGAGTTATTCATGCACTGGATGCCTTGCGACTGGATTTTCGCCTTGGACAACGCCGGCATGAGCAATGCCGCCAATATCGCAATGATGGCGATGACCACCAGCAGTTCAATCAAAGTGAACCCACGGTCACCGTCGCGGCCGGGAATCTGCGTTTTCATAGACCTATTCATGGCCTTCTTATGACAATCCGTCAAGTTATCTATCGGTTGGTTCGCCGATCTCTTGTCCGTCCTTTGCGGCCTCCTCCGCCGACTCGACCGCAAACTGCCCAAGTTTTTAGCCGATTTCTCGAAATTCCTCGAATATCCTAAAATTTGAAAACCCGGAAATAAGCGCAAATACCCGTCCGTACCGCTATGTCGGCATATCGTGGCAATGCCTCCATGAAACCCCTGTCCTTCCTCCGGCCCTAATAAATGCATCAACACTAAATAATCCCTCCCGCCGCCAGGCTTTTTTTGCAAAATAGTCCCTCGTTTTAAAAATCTGTCTCTGCCTCCATGCCTTCTTCCTTTGTCGCTCATATTTTAACTTTCGCGCCCAGTATGCGCCGCCAACTTGGACATTCGCTGTCCATGTGAATAACTTTCGGCGGCAAACCCAACTTTTTTTACGTCCGCAAAGGCTCGCCCCATGAGATGACGCTAGGCTATCTCACGGGGTAGTGCTGCGCGGCAGGCACAATATAATGTGCCAAAGCGAGCAAAGCGCCACATTGCCGGACTATCGTTGTCCGTTCTTCAATCCCGAAGGCTTCAACAGACTCGGAACTAACGCTGTATTTTGACCGCTTTATGGCGACGGCAAAGTAAAAACGCCGGACGCGTAGACGGCCGGAAAACACGTCCGGCGCTGCTCAAGCCGCGCTATGTTGAGAACGCGGCCAAGTCGTTAATCGGGCAAATTACCCGGCGCAATCGTTCTCCTCGTTGCCACCTGTAGGCCGCCCCGTGCCATGCCCCCTCAAGAGGAATCCTTTCCCGCGCCGCTCGCCCTCCTCCCCGCTCAAACTTTCTTGCCAGAACCCCCCGCTTCCCACATCATACAGGCCATGGAATCCCATGAGCTTTAGCGC